>JADGDL010000067.1 GCA_016744875.1 Sulfurovum sp. | reverse complement strand
GGTGTAAAAAAGCTGAAATTTACGGAAAAGACCCTTTTTTAACTGCAGAGATCTATGGCAATCCTTATCTAGGCTATGTTAAACCCAAAAAGGATGAAGAGCTCTCAACTATTTTTGTAAACTCTTCAGGAAGCAACCCAGAATCACTGAAAAAAGTACTCGCATGCCAGATCAAAAAAAAGCATGAAGTAATATTTATCCCTTTAATGCGGGATTATGATCTGACACATTCACATATCTATGAACTCTCCAATACACGTACAAACCTCATTGTATACAAAAATAGATTGAAGAGCTGGTACCGTAGGGTGTTTCAACAATCATTTAACTATCTACTGGCAATTGCTTTGCTGCCTATACTTCTACCTCTTATTGGTATCTTTGCTATACTCATCAAAAAAGAATCCAAGGGCCCTGTGATTTTTGCTCACAATCGTGTAGGACAAAATGGGAAAACTATACCAACATTGAAATTTAGAAGTATGTACAGTGATGCTAAAGAGAGACTGGATAAGCTTCTTACAGAAGATCCAGATATCAAAGAAGAGTGGGAGAAGAATTTTAAATTAAAAAATGATCCAAGAATCACCAAAATTGGAAATTTTTTAAGAAAAACATCACTGGATGAATTGCCACAGATCTTTAATGTGCTTAAAGGTGAAATGAACTTTGTTGGTCCAAGACCCGTAGTACAAGAAGAGATAGATAATTATTACAAAGAAGATGCAGAATATTACTTTATGGTGAAGCCTGGTATTACTGGTTTATGGCAAGTCAGTGGGCGCAGTGATACAGACTATGACTTTAGGATCGAAACTGATAAGTGGTATGTATTGAACTGGTCACTTTGGATTGATATAGTGATATTGTTTAAAACAGTTAAAACAGTACTTAAACGAGAAGGTGCTCACTAATACGCTCATAACACCTATACGAAAGAGGCACTATGTTAAAAAAAGCATTATTTTTAGACCGTGACGGTATTATAAATGTAGATCACGGGTATATTTCCCAAGTAGACAAATTTGAATTTACAAAAAATATTTTTGATCTATTACATTTTTTTACAGACGCTGGATATCTACTCTTTATTGTAACGAATCAATCGGGTATTGGCCGTAAATATTATACACAAAAAGATTTTGAAATCTTAACACAATGGATGATTGAAGCATTGCATAAAGAGCATATAGATATACAAGAAGTACAATACTGTCCACATACACCCGAGGACAACTGTAATTGTAGGAAACCTGCTACAGGTATGATAGACAACATTTTAAAAAAGTACCCTATAAACTTACAAAATTCGTGGATAATAGGTGATAAACAAAGTGATATCGACCTAGCTTTAAATGCCCATATCCCAAACAGTATTGCGATTGGGGATATAAATATTGTCAATAGTACCTATAGTTTTGAGTCTATCCTTCAATGCAAAGAGTATTTAGAAGAAAATCAAGGTAAAATAGTATAAAGATTTAAACGTAGGATGAATGCATGGATAGAATACGTACCAAAAAGCCACATATCGCTGTCATAGGTGATTTGATGATTGACCATTATATTTGGGGTGAATGTAAGCGTATCTCTCCTGAAGCACCCGTTCAAATAGTTTCTACAAATAAAAAAAGTACTGTTCTTGGTGGTGCGGGGAATGTTGTTAATAATTTACATTCACTTGATGCAAAAGTATCTCTCTTTTCTGTAATAGGTGATGATAGAGATGCAGAAGAACTTCATGAACTTCTTTCACAAACACCCTTGTATGAAACAGGTATCATCAATGAAACAGCACGTATCACCACTAAAAAAAGTCGTATTATTGCTTCTTCCCAACAGGTTATTCGTTATGATACGGAGACAACAGATAACATTTCACTTACTTCACAGTTTGAACTCCTAGAATCACTCAAAAAAAACTTTTTTCATTATGATGCCATTCTACTCTCTGACTATGGCAAAGGTGTACTTACCCCTACGCTAACCCAAGATATCATAAACTTGGCAAGAGATATGAACAAACCTGTGCTTGTCGACCCAAAAGGGACAGACTACAGTAAATACAAAGGCGCAACACTACTCACCCCAAACAAAAAAGAAGCCGGTCTTGCCACGCGAATAGAAATTAATGACAATAGTTCTCTTCAAGAGGCAGGATTTAAACTCAAAAAAGAATTACAGCTTGATAGCACACTGATTACACTTAGTGAAGATGGTATCGCACTTTTTGAAGATGCTATGTCTATCATACCAACTGTAGCAAGAGAAGTTTATGATGTCACAGGTGCAGGGGATACTGTTTTAGCTTCATTGGGTATTGCTATGGTATCAGGATTCACACTGCAGGAATCCTGTATATTTGCAAATAAAGCTGCGGCAGTAGTTGTCGAAAAAGTAGGTTCTGCTACGGTTACATTGAATGAAATTGAAGCATATGAGCACTCTCTCAACAAAGGACAAGCTCAAAATAAACTAAAAGATTTTGACCAGATCACACGTATAGCAAAAAGGCTGAAAGAACAAAACAGAAAGATCATCTTTACCAACGGCTGTTTTGATATCTTACATCGAGGACATGCCAGCTATCTGGAACAAGCAAAAGCACTAGGAAATGTACTTATAGTTGGTCTTAACAGTGATGAAAGTGTCACAAGACTTAAAGGTGCCACTAGACCTGTCAATCTACTTGAAGACAGAGCCTTTTTACTTGCTTCACTTGAAAGTGTAGATTATGTTGTACCCTTTACGGAAGACACACCGTATGAACTTATTAAACGTATTTCACCCCAAATACTGGTCAAAGGTGCAGACTATGTAGAGAAAGAGGTTATTGGATCAGATATCGCCGACAAAGTAATATTAATTGACTTTGTAGAAGGTAAAAGTACAAGTAATTTGATCAAAAAGATAGAGAATAAGTTATGTTAAGTATGATTCAGAAAGAACTTCAAGCCCACCAAGAAACCATAAGTAAAACTATAGAAACAATGATACCCAGTATCCGAAGTGCATCCAAACTCATGGTAAAAACACTCAAGTCCGGTAATAAGGTACTTCTTGTAGGAAATGGTGGGTCTGCCGCTGATGCACAACACATTGCAGCAGAGCTTACTGGCCGATATAAGAGTGAAAGGAAAGGTTTACCTGCCATTGCACTCACTACTGATACTTCAGCACTTACAGCCATCTCTAATGATTATGGATATGGACGTGTATTTGATAGACAGGTTGAAGCTTTAGCTAACCCAGGTGATCTGCTCATCGGTATCTCCACATCTGGAAACTCTGATAATATCATCTCTGCACTTGAGACAGCGAAAAAAATTGGGTGTAGCACGCTAGGTATGTCTGGAAGAGCTGGAGGAAAAATGAATGACATCTGTGATCTAAACCTTATCATTCCTTCAGAGGATACACCTCGTATACAAGAAATGCATATACTGGTAGGTCACATACTATGCCAAGCAGTCGATGACGCATTCTCTCATTAGTATTATTTTTTATTGATCAGTCTTTTAAACTTCTCAAATGCTTCAGTTTTACGTATTTTAGTACCTCTGTCATCCACTAAACCATACCCAGCAGCTACGAGTTGATGCCAATAGACCCTCTGTATCTTTCCACTCTCTTTTGCAGTGTGTAAATACTCCAGCATAAACTTTGCATACTCTTCTTCACTCACACACTCTACTTCTGAAGTAGGTGCATATGGAGCAGTATTTGAAAGTGGCCAGTTGACCTCTGTTATATATATTTCATTTGTTGTTTTGGGTGAGAGTTTTACAAGGGCATACAGCATGGATATTTTGTTTTTAGTGTCAAATATTCCCATTTGTGTATTGTTTGGTGCACCACGTCTATCGACATATAAGAGCGATGAAAACTTATCATATTTAATAGAGAAAAAGTTAAAAAGTGTACGAATAGTATAGTGGTATTCAAAATCTATGACAGAAGAGCCTATAAGTTTTAAACCTGGGTATTTTTTATTTCGTATCTTTTGAATAGTCTCATACCACTTCAAATACTCTTTCATCGAAAAGAATCCCCATTTTGTGCGGTTAATGGCATTCCCGATCTGATACTCGTTTACAAAAGAAGAAAAATGTTCAAATATGATCTCAATATCTTTTTGAAGTAAATTCTCATCTTCTATATGTTCTCTGTCTTGAAGTATATTTAAAAGTATTTTTTTATCTTCCCCAAAAGATCTGGCAAAAGCCGCATACTCCCCTACTCTATGCATTTCCCAAAGTGGCATTCGTATCAAAAGATGTTTTACTCCCAATTCCTCTATAAGCTCCTTTTGTACTTCACCCTTGTCTAGATCTACACCCATGCCATAAAAGCTCTCTTTTGCTACTTTGCTACTCTTAAACAAAGACATAAGTAGAATACTAAGAGGAAAAAAAAGTATGTTTGTAAAAAATAAAGGGATATAGTCCCAAATATGCTTTTTCCGCATATCATTTTTATAAACTTTATCTTTAATAGGATACGGTTGGTCTGAGTATTGATCCCAAATGAAAGGTTCTTTCATAATATCACTTTCCAAATTTTAAATGTTTTAATTTTTGACGGATCTTATAGCGCCTGATAAGATTTAAAGGTTTTCTCTTGACCGTATCATGTTCTAAAAAATTCAAACAGGCATTAATCACTCTTTCACTTGATCTTCCATCATTATAAGGGTGAGTCTCTTTTACAAAGCGATCAATATTTGCCATGATCTCCACAGGTCTACTCAATGCATATTCAAGTGCTTTTTCAATTTCATCTGCCTGAGTTATATTTATCATATAGTTTGCTGGTTTATTATTATTAATCGTAACCACAGGTTTTTTCTGAAGAATGAACTCCGTGATAGCTGACGTAGTATCAGAAAGCATCACATCTGCTTGTTTATATATTGGAACGAGGTCTGTTGTATCATAAAAGTTAAAGTGATCATTTTCAAAAGATTTAAATCTAGCCACGATCTCTTTTTCCATCTTAGGGTGTAAGACAGATATGAACTTCCATTTTCCACTCTTCGAGAGTCTCTTTATCTCTTCTACAACTTCTGGATTTTTGGCCAGACTTAAACGCGTAGTAAACGTAGAACTGATCATAATGGTTGGGATACTCTTGGCCATCTTAGTATCTAAGGGAAAAAGAGGATCAACTTTTGACCATCCTGTCTCTACCACTTTAAAATATTTGTGTTTTTTCTGTAATAATAAGAAAGGTGCAGTGGTCGTTGGCCCTTGTGTACAATAGAGATCAAAAAAACCTCGTATATTGAAGTGTCCTTTTGCTTCTGCTCTTTTACCCACAGAAAAGCCATGAAAAACCTGTACTTTGATACCTGGGAAAAAATCTGGAACAATATTACTTGTTGCCAGTACAACATCTGGATCATAAGTCATGACGTCATCAATACTGATGAAGAGCACTTCACTTATATCGAGATGACTCTCTACTTCCAGATCATCACAAAACCACTTAACTTCATAACCTCTTTTCTCTATTTCATTTTGCAGAGGTATGCCTATAGGTATCCCATATGCTTCTGAAATATAAATTAAGAAACGTTTCATTCTTTTTCTTTATAAAAATTTCTATACCAAAGAACAAATTCTGATATCCCTTTATCTAAAGGTGTATCAGAGCTATATCCAAAATCTTCCATAAGACCACTTACATCTGCATATGTGGACACCACATCACCATCTTGTATGTCCATAAAGTTCTTATTAGCATGTTTACCTAGTTCTCCCTCCAATGTTTCTACAAATGTCATAAGTGATAAAGGTGCATTGTGTCCAATATTGTAGATCTTATAAGGTGCTGAAGAACTAGAAGGATCTGGTTTAGTAGCATCAAAATGTTTATCTGCTTTTGCCGGGTTGTCT
>JADGDL010000066.1 GCA_016744875.1 Sulfurovum sp. | reverse complement strand
AAACTCTCCAGCTTTCATTATGATCTGCACGTAGTAAACAAAAACGATGTAAGGAAATCCTATGAAAACCTTTATAACTATAAGGGTGGTATTTTTCTTATTCTCTATTTGATCGTTCTAAGTACTTTTGCACTCCTACTTTATCAACGTTACAGTTTGGTTTATTCTTCGGAGAAAAGAAATATAGGTTTGCTTAGGGCTTTAGGTTGGAGCATTAATGATGTATTGAAATTAAAGTTTATGGAGACATTTATCGTATTGTTTATCTCTTTTATAGTAGGTGTGTTTATCGCATATATCTATGTTTTTGTGTTTAGTGCACCTTTATTAAAAGAGGTTTTTCTAGGTGGGCAGAACTTACAAAACACACTGTCTTTTGTACCTGTAATAGATTTTTCAGTACTTAGTTCCATTTTTCTTATCTATGCTGTACCCTTCATTGCTGCGGTGTTGATACCCGTATGGAAAATCTCAGTGACTAATCCCAAAGAAGCTATGTTATGATGATACAAATAGAAGAACTCTATAAAACATTTTCTCACGCTAATAATGACGTGACTGTACTTAAAGATATCAATCTAAATATAGATAAAGGTGAATGTGTGGTACTCCAAGGTGTAAGTGGATCAGGTAAAACGACCCTTCTCTCCCTTATCGCAGGTCTGGATAAACCTAGTTCAGGCAAAGTACTTATTGAAAATGAACCTATTTCTAAATTACCTGATCTCTTTGTATCAGAGCTTCGTGCAAAAAAAATAGGTATGATATTTCAACACTTTAATCTTTTTGAGCATTTATCTGTCAATGAAAATGTCACCATTCCACTTATACCTTCTGGAATGAGTATAGATGAGATTCATAAAAAAGTCGATCTTGCGCTTCATCTTGCAAATATTATGCATAAAAAAGAGAATATTGCAGCCAGACTTTCCGGAGGTGAAAAACAACGTACTGCTATAGCCAGAGCATTGGTTTCAAATCCTGATATTATACTTTGTGATGAACCTACTGCAAATTTAGACAAAGCGAATTCACTTTTGTTCATAGAAATTCTAAAAGAGTTACACAGTATGGGTAAAACCATTGTCATAGCTACGCATGATCCTTTGTTTGATCATTTAGATTTTAAAACTACTATCATACCTATGGTCGATGGAAAGATAGTTCAATAACACTATGAATGAAGTACTACTTTCAAATCAGGTTATTGTTTATCTCTTAAGTGAGTCAACACTCTTCATTTTACTTTTTGTGGCATTTATCGTTTCCTTAAAGGTACTTATTAAATGGGATTTTGAGCATTTTACACCACTTCAGTTTTCTTTAGAAAAACAAGCCTACTTAGTGACTACAATACTCTTTTTTATCTTTTCAATGAAGTTTGTAATGATCATATATTTTATTTTCAGTATTGATGCTTTGTCTTTATTGGTACCAGGGGCCATGTGTGGTGCAGGTGTCATATCTGCCAATGAGTATGGATCATACTTATTAATATTAAAACTTCTCATTCTCTTTTTTTTAACGTTATGGTTCTATGTAAATGCTTATGATATGCGAACCAAGAATCATCAATGGTTCAAAAATAAATCATGGATCTTTTCTTTTATCTTTTTTCTAGTAGTCATAGAACTTGTACTAGATTTTAAGTATTTTTCTAACATCAATACACACTTGCCAGTAAGCTGTTGTTCTGCTCTTTTTGGTCAACTTGAAGGAGCTAACCCTCTGCCCTTTGGATTGAGTATCCCACTCTTGCTGGTTCTGTTTTATCTCCTGTACAGTTTGGTACTACTTACACTAAAAACAAAGCAAACACTACTCTATATAGTATCAAATATTCTTTTTGTATACATTGCCTACTATGCTGTTGTCTATTTCTTTGGTACGTATATCTATCAACTTCCAACACATAAATGTCCATTCTGTATGCTTCAAGCAGAATATATCTATATAGGCTACCTCTTATGGATATCTCTGTTTGTAGGTACATATATGGGGCTTTCCAACGCTATAGTTACCCTTTGGTTAAAATGTTCCCATGCAGGATCACAAAAAACTGTTAGTTATTTACTTAGCTTTTTTGTGCTACTATGCACGTCATATGTAGCTATTTATTATCTGAAAAATGGAGTTCTTTTATAATATGAAGAAATTATTACCCCTTATTATTATCTTTTTGATATTAGGCATTACTGCTGTTATTTTTGTCTCTATGGCAAAAAATAATCAACCCGTTACTATTGTAAAGGGCAATACTGAGTTGAAAGCTTTACCACTTAAAGTCAACTTCACAAATGATTCATATTGTAAAATGCTTATCATCGATCAAAGAAACAGTACACAGGTGGTCTCTCCCGATGGCAATACATGGTTTTTTGATGACCCTGCCTGTATGGTTTTATGGCTTCAAGACAAACCTTTTAAAGAGACAGCGAAACTGTGGATACATAGTATCGACACAAAAAAATGGATAGATGCACGAAAAGCTTGGTACGGTAGAGCTGATAAAACAGCAATGCATTATGGCTTTGGTGCACGAGAACATCAAACAGAAGAAACTATAGACTTTACGACAATGTCTTTACATGTATTAAGAGGGGAACATTTAGGTAATCCTAAAATAAGAAAAATGTTATTGGGTAAATAATGGAAAGTATTGATTTATGGACGATTGCCAGTATTGCTTTTTTAGGTGCATTTGGTCATTGTATCGGTATGTGTGGAGGGATTGTTATCGCTTATAGTTCTGCTAAGATCGATAACAAGTGGTCAAACCTCATGCAAAGTTTTGCACACTTAGCTTATTCTTTTGGACGTATAACCACCTATGTAATGCTTGGAGCAATTTTTGGAGCGATTGGAGGTGTTGCACAGTTTAACGGTTACACTACAGCAGCACTCACCATCGTTGCAGGTGTTTTTATGATATTGGCTGGATTGTCTCTTTTGGGCAAGCTGGAGTTTTTAACAAAACTGGAGCACTCTTTTTCCCAAACAAAGTGGTATCAAGATGTTTTTCGCCAAGTATTGCGTTCAAAATCACTCTATAGTTTTTACATTTTAGGGCTTCTTAATGGCCTTTTACCCTGTGGTCTGGTCTATTTCTTCGCTGTAACTGCTGCAAGTACAGGTAGCCCTATGTGGGGTGCACTTGTCATGTTCATCTTTGGTTTGAGTACTATCCCTGCCCTGTTTAGTCTGGGTTTCTTTACACAGTTACTTAATCAGGGTTCACTTAGAAAAAAAATGATGAACCTGGCATCGATCATTGTAATACTATTCGGGATATATACTATCTATAGAGGATATGACTTTTTAGAAAATCCGGAAAAATCTGTACTAAATTGTTGTGAAGAAGGAAAAGAGCTCAATACCAGTGATTTAGCTCCTTTTACTGTAACACAGTAATTTACTCCGTACCAGTCACGCAAGGCAGACAAAGTACATCAATAAATACTCTAGTGTAGTATAGTTCATCGTCAGCACCTTCTACTACAGCGAATAGTGTTCCCTTAAACTCCATTTTAATGTTTATCTCAAAGTCTACAGGATTGTTATCATATATGTTAAATACAGCCACCAGAGCTTTTGGATTTGCATCTTGAAAGATAGCCACAGACTTAGCCATAATATTTGACTTGATGCCTACAGGTATATTATACTGATCTCGCACTATATGTTTGGGTACAATAAGTTCCACATTAGTACTTTTTCTAATGGTTGAAAACTTTTTTTCACCGTAAAGTGCTATGGCTGCTTCGTTGAGTGTACTTTTTTTCCAAGCTTCTGGCTTTGTTTTACGAAAGTCCAATGCACTGAGTGAAGACAAAGAGCATAAACTTAAGAGAAATAATCGTCTATTCAACATTAAAAGCCTGTTCTATAAGTTTCTTTCTAGCCACTTTGTCACCACAGACAGTATCATTAGCCTTTAAAGCATCTTCTTGAGGATCTTGAGACTTTGCATACTTAAGTATGAAGTAGAGTGAATCAAGTACAGTTTCTTCTTGTGATGAGGCCATTTGTTCATCAGAACCATCAAAAGATTCATCATGCCATAACTTACCCATACTGGCTAAAGCACATTCATCTACATTCTCTTGTTGAAAAAGTTCAGTCTTTTCATAAGTAGCTTCCTGATATTTATTTATGGATTGTGAAACGAGTCGTGCTATTTCTCCACCGATAATGACCGCTGATAACTGTATGGCATCACGATATTCTATTCCTTCTTTTACTTTTTTAACAACATCATCTAAAAATGACTCTATTTGTATTATTTCTTTTGTTCTATCATTCATGGATTACCTATATCTTTTTATAAAATATAACAAAAAAAACTTTATATCAGTTGTTATCATTTATGTATACTACTGTATACTAATATCAATATTTTTAAGGAAAATGATGCAAAATAGTGTATGGTACAAAGTTTCACTATTTATCGTTTCTTTTTTTCTATTCTCATCTTCTATACTTAAAGCTGAACATAACACAACAGTAGATAGAGCTTACAAGACTGTTTCCACAGGTGTCATAGATTTGTCTGAATATTTGGACACAAGTATAAGTCAATGGTTGAATTCTGACAGTGAAAAGAATGTGGAGTGTGTACCTGGACCCATAAAAGTTACTGAAAATCAAAATATAGATGCATTCTTTCAAGATAATAAATATATAAATGAAACAGAAGATACATATATACGCTTACGGATAAAAAACTATTTATATTCCAGAGAAGACAATAAAATTAAATTAAAACTGAATGCCCAAATACCTTTTAACCGATGTAAAAAAGAATTTCAGCTTTTCCTGCAAGATGTTCAAGGAACTAATAGTGAGGTAAGGTCAACAGACGCTTCTAATGGTGGTGTTGGTATACGTTATTTTCGTGAAGGAATTTATGGTATAAAATCAAATTTTTCATTAGGTATACGTAATTCATCACCTTATGTTCGTGTAAGGTTTAGACGTCCTTTTACATTTGATACATGGACCATAGAACCGGTACAGTCTTTTAAATATTCAAGTAAATATCATTTAGAATCAGAGACCAATATATATTTTGATAAAAATATTGATCATAACAGACTATTTAGAATTCAACTTAACAGAGAATCTGGTAATCATATCGAGGGTATAGACTATGGAGTAAGCTTTGAATACTTCTCAACCTTTAGAAAAAACTCAGGATTTGGACTTAGACAGTCATTTTTTGGTAATACGCACTATAATGATTTTTATGAATTCGATAAAGATTATACTGGTATAAACAACTTTGTCACTTCTGTTACCTGGAGGGAAAATATTTGGCGTAAATGGTTTTACTATGAAGTGAGACCAACAGTAAATTTTCATAAAGATCATGATTACTCACCAAGTTACTCATTACGACTTATACTGGACTTTTATTTTGGAAAATATAATTAAATGAGACAATATTTATCCTATTTAAATTTATTTGTGCTATAATTTCACCATCAAAACAAAAAAGGAAATAATATGCCAAAAATTAACAAATACGTAGACATCTCTGAAATAGATAGAGAAGCAAAGAAAGACCTTATAGACAGACACTCTCCATTTATCCACTGTGCAGATACAGCAACTGCTGGTGAGCCATTTGAAGTAACAGTAAAAATGGGTAACGAATACACTCACCCAGATGATTTTGATCACTTCATCGAATCTGTAACTCTTTTTAATGGTGAAACACAACTAGCAAAAGCTTCATACGTACCAGGAACACTTGGTAACACAAAAGCTCACAACACAACTACATTTACAATCATCCCAACAGGTAAAAAACTTAAACTTGTTGCACATGGTTACTGTACAAAACACGGTATCTGGGAAGGTACCGAAAAATTAGTTGAAGTAAACTAAATCCTCTGTAGTGCCCTACCTTTGGGCACTACATCACTTAAAAAGAAAAGATTTTTTATCTTTTCTACTACATCATAATCCCAGATAATTTGTCTCAGATCTTCTCTACCTCGAGTGTAAATCATTGATTTATTGAACACTTTGGAGTTTATGTTTTCTTTAATAGTTTTCATCATAAAATCTCCTATATAGAACATTTTATAACGTTTTCTATGGGAGGGTACATATTTATGGTCTGCAAACGTCGCTACAGAGAGAAACGTTATAAAATATGTTACTTTATGAGGTTTTATAATCTACTACATTCTATACTAAATTACAAGGTTTGTTTTAAAGAATGCAGAGGGACATATTAATTAGATATTATTTTATATATAAATCAATTGTGTTGAAGTTTTATTGTTATCAGACTTAAATACTTGTATGTACTATGC
>JADGDL010000065.1 GCA_016744875.1 Sulfurovum sp. | reverse complement strand
GGATATAATGATGACACTAACCGTTAAGAAGGCTATAAAAATAGTACTTCTACCCTCTTTACTGTGTAGCTATAGCTTTGGACTGGAAATAAAAGATCTGTCCCATGCGGTAGATGTTTCTGGAAAACAAAGAATGTTTACGCAACGTATGCTTAAAGATTATGCCATGGTTGGACTAGAAAACAATTTTGGTAAACCCGACCAAGATCTAAAAAAAATAATGGCAGCATTTGAAAACCATTTAGATTCTTTAATAGCGTTTAATACTGATAAAGCGACTGGAGAAAGTTTACAAAAAGTAAAAGTTCTTTGGGGACCAATTAAAGTAGCTCTCAATGAAACTCCCAGCAAAGAAAATGCAGGAAAAATGCAAGAAGACTTAGAAGCATTACTTAAACAATCAAATGAAGCTGTTGGGCTTTTTGCTAAACAGATAGGTAAAGCTTCTGGTGAGATCATTAATATCTCAGGAAGACAAAGAATGTTGTCTCAGCGTATGGCAAGTCTATATATGTTGAAAGTGTGGGGAGTTGATGATCCACAATTTAAAAAGAAAATGGATGGTGCATTAGAGCTGTTCAAAACTTCTCAGGAAAAACTTATGGCATCAGAAATGAATACGCCTGAGATCGATGCTTTATTGAAAAAGTCAAAAAAATCTTTTATGTTCTTCGAAATGATGAACAAGTCAAAATCAAAGTTTATCCCAACGCTTATCTATAAAAAATCAAATGATATCTTAAGAGATATGAATACTGCAACAGGTCTTTATGTTGTGGAAGATAACAAGTAGAGGTCTGAGATGATATTAAAATCAAGGACAATAGTGAGAGGATTAGCGATAGCCTGTTTATTTAGTGGTTCAGTTTCTGCTATAGAGATCAGCAGCGCAGCACAGGCTGTAGATATTGCAGGAAAGCAAAGAATGTTTACCCAGCGTATGTTGAAAAACTACGCGATGGTCGGTATGAAAAATACATACGGTAAGCCAGATGAAGATCTTAAAAAGATATCCAGTGATTTTGAAGATGCATTAACAGCACTTCAGGCGTATGCAAAAAACGATGACACAAAACAGAGCTTGGAAAAAGTCAAAACACTTTGGAAACCTTTAAAGGTCACACTGTCTCAAGAGGCAACAAAAGAGAAAGTAGGAAAACTCCAGGAAGATCTTGAAGCACTTTTAAAAGCTGCTAATACTTCGACACAACTCTTTGCTAAAGAGTCAGGAAGTGCGTCAGGTGCAATCGTGAATATGTCTGGAAGACAAAGAATGCTATCTCAAAGAATGGCAGGTCTATATATGATCAAAGTGTGGGGTGTAGATGACCCTCAGTTTAAGATCAAGATGGACAAAGCTATGGAACTGTTCAAAACCTCAATGGTTGAACTTGAAAAGTCCGAGTTAAATACAGAAGAGATCTCAAAACTTTTAACAAAAGTAAATAGGTCATTTATGTTCTTTGAGATGATGAACAAATCAAAGTCTAAGTATGTTCCGACACTGATATCCAAAAAATCAAATGATATTTTGAAAAATATGAATAGCGCAACGCAAGCATATGTTGCTTTAGAAACCAAGTAAAAGGAAATGAAAATGAAAAACAATATGATCAAAAAAATGAGTTTAGTTGCAGTTGCAGTATTGGGGCTATCTGGACAAGCAATTGCTGAACAGGTATCTACGGATGCAGTGGTTATCTCGGATACAGTAAAACTAATAGATATGGCTGGTAAACAGAGAATGCTTTCTCAGCGTATTGCAAAAGATTATCTCTATTCAGGTAACAAGGTTGCAACTGCTAAAGCGAACAAACAACTACAGGACTCTTTGACGGAACTACAGACCGCACATAAGACATTGGTAGAGTCTATCAATGATCCTGAGATCAAAAACCTTCTTGCATTCGTTGAGATGAGTACGGAAGACTTTAGTGCTACAGCAAATGATGAGTTCAAT
Source organism: Sulfurovum sp. (assembly GCA_016744875.1). GTDB lineage: Bacteria > Campylobacterota > Campylobacteria > Campylobacterales > Sulfurovaceae > Sulfurovum. The sequence goes on along the minus strand of JADGDL010000065.1, from coordinate 4,458 downwards.
GTTGACAATGCTCAACTTGTAATTGACCTTAGTGAATCAATGTTAGAAGGGAGTCAATATGTTGTTGCCTCACTTAAAGATACAGTTAAGATAAAGGAATCTAAAGTTGTCGATATATCCGGTAGACAACGTATGCTTTCTCAGCGTATAGCCAAATATTATATCGCTTACCAGTCTGGCATTAAAGATAAAAATACCGTGGACCAAATGAAAGCAGCGGTAAAACTGTTTACTGAGACTCACGAGACACTTATGGCAAACCCGGCGAATACTCCGGAGATAAACAGAAATCTTAATCAGATCGATAGACTTTGGAAGATCGTATACAAGTTCTACCTGAATATTGAAAAAGGTGGATTACCATTGATCGTTTTCAATACGACAGACAACATTACAAAAAAAATGAACACTGTTACCGGGCTCTATGTAGAACTTTATAAGTAAGGCGGAGTTATGAAAAAATTATTATACACGAGCTTTTTCCTAGCAGGGGTGAGTTTGTTTGCCGAGGTAAATGCTACAAAGCCTGTGATCGATGAGCTTAAGAAAGAGGTGCCCGTAAAAGAAGTTATCTCTGCTACCAGAGGTGACATTAAAGTCATAGAGGCCTCTGAAAACATTAGATATCTTAGTCAAAAAATGGTTAAAGATTATCTCTTCTTCTATAAGAATCCAAATAAACTAGAAGTGAAACGTGAACTGAGTAAAGCACTCCTTTTACTCAATGATGATTTCAGGATCATTGTGACAACAACAAAAGATAGCGATACAAAAGATGTTCTTGAGTTCCTTGCCTACAGTAAGGATCAAATTGAAGAAATATTTAACAACACACCTTCTAGTGAGAATGCAGCTTTAATGCTTGACTATAGTGAAACATTGCTTGAAGGAGCCGACTCAATTGCCTCTGCACACAAATATGACTTTTCTGAAGAAGAAAAAATGTTGATGATCACAAAAGAAATGGGATATTTGCTTGAGAGGGTAACAAAGTATTATATGGCACTCCATACAGGATTTAACAACAAAACAAACAAAGAAGCTATGCAGGACTCTATTAGTCAATTTGAAAAGAACATACAGATTATCAACCTATATGAATATCCTTCAGAAGAATCTGCACAACAGGTTAAGATGAATGTGTCATGGGAAGCTAATAAAAAGTTCTTGGCAGAGTCAGATGATTTGTTTATTCCGAAGCTTATGTTTGTATCCGTTGAGCATTTAGAGAATGTGGTTTCAAAGATTGCACTTCACCATAGTAAAAACCAATAAGGGAGGAATGAAAATTATGAATAACAAAAATGTCTTTATTTTTCTAATAGTATTTATGCTGGCAGTCCTGGGAATCTTCTCATACTATACATCTATCACTTATGTTGATTACAATACGATGCAAAAAGGCTCCAAGAATACAAAGTTTGTTGAGTCAGTAGATGATATTATTGATAAAATAGCCCAAGAGAGAATGTATAGTGCTATCTATATGGGTACAAGTGGAGAAAAGGGCTTCTCAAAAGTTAAAGAGGCGAGAGCGGATGTAGATGCTTCTCTTTCAAAGATAAATGAGTTTAGCAAGGAAAACAAAGCCTTTAAAGTATATCAGAAACGGTTATCTTTTATTGCTAAGGGTATAAAGCATGCAAGAACTAAAGTAGATACACTAAGTTCAGATTACAAAGATATTTTCTTTAAGATCTACCACAAAGACGTATTTGAATCTCTACTTGGTGCAATGAAGATGGCCACGCTAAATGAGTCTTCGACTGAGATTAAAGGCTATCTTAAAACCTATATGGACTTTTCTAAGTTGAAAGAGAACATCGAGTTGGAAAACACAGGTATCTTTTTTGTTCTGAGTGGATCTAAAAAAATGAGTAATGAAGACCTGGTACTGTGGGATTCTTTGTTGGTCAATGACAATTTACCTTCTTTTGCTGCATTGCAAAACAAAGAAGTTATCGCAAGTCTAAATGAGGTTATCACGCCTGAAAAATTTAGCAAAATAGGTTCAGAAATCCGTGTGTCCATCTTATATGGCTCAATGATGGGAATATATCCAACACAATCAGCAGAATGGTCACCTGTGGTTGAAAAAAAGCTGGAGTATATAGATTTATTCCAAAACATACTTACTTCAACGATAGACACATATATATCAGATAACGTCTCTAAGACAGAGAATATACTATTTCAACACCTAATGGGTGTTCTTGTATCATTTATACTTCTGTTGGTATTGCTTGTTGTCTACTATAACATCAACAAAGAAAAACAGCTCTTTGAAGATACACTGAAAGACATCGAGGCAGTTCTTAGCTTAGAGCAGCAAAGAGAATTGAAAGTGTTGATCGACAAAAGAGAGATCAATGAGATATACAAGTTCCTTACCAATACTATTAAAGAGGCAAACCAGGCAAAGGACCTTTTCCTTGCAAACATGTCTCACGAGATCCGAACACCGCTTAACGGTATTGTTGGATTTACGCAACTTCTTAAGTCAACTGCAGTAACAGATGAGCAAGGAGAATTTATCACGGTAATCGAAAACAGTTCAGAGAACCTGCTTACTATCGTGAACGATATCCTTGACCTCTCTAAAATTAAAGCAGATAAGATAGAGCTTGAAAGTATTGAATTTAATCCTGTTGAGAAATTTGAGTCAGCTGTAGAATCATACGCTGCCAAAGCTGCAGAGAAAGATGTAGATTTCAGGGTATTTATTGATCCAGAATTACCGTCCACAATGTTGGGTGACCCTACTAAAATTTCTCAAGTCATCATTAACCTCATCTCCAATGCGATTAAGTTCACAAGTGAGCACGGGAAAGTGGATGTAAAAATTGCAAAAGTAGCAGAGAGTAAGAAATATGATTCTGTAACATTCGCTGTAACGGACTCCGGTATTGGTATCAGTGAAGAACAGCAAAAGAAGATCTTTGATGCATTCTCGCAAGCTGATGTTAGCACAAGTAGAAAATTCGGTGGTACTGGACTAGGTTTGGCTATTTCTGCCAAGTTAGTGAACTTTATGGGTGGTAACCTTAAAATAAGAAGTAAAGAAGGAAAAGGCTCTACCTTTTACTTTACATTACCATTCGAAAAAGTTGCCCTCGATAACGAGAGATATACACCAGATATGAGCAAATACAGTGTTGGGCTCGTTATCCCTGATGTAGATGCTGCGGTGGAAATCGACAGAAACCTTGGTTGTTATATTGGCTATGCAGGAGCTCCATACAAATTCTACAGTAAAGATGAGTTGATCGCAGCGGATAAAGCTGACTTGCCGGATGTGGTATTTGTTGACCATAAGTATCACCAGAGAAAAGATGAACTTGAGAAGATACTCAATGTGGACACTAGAGTTGTATTGATGACCACAGGAGATAAGAAGAAAAGCATAGAATCCATTGAGAATAGTATCGATAGAATTCTATATAAACCAGTGAATCTTTCAAAGACCATTAAGTCACTTGAGGTTGTGTATGATAAGCAGGCAGAAAAGACACAAGACATTGTGAATGAACTTGCTTTTGAGAACTTGGAAGTGTTGGTAGCAGAAGATAATATTATCAATCAGAAACTTATCCAACATGTCCTTCAAGGCTTAGGATTAGAGGTAAAGCTTGCGAACAACGGTCAAGAGGCCCTAGAGTTTCGCAAAGAAAACAACTATGACCTCATATTTATGGATGTACAGATGCCTGTTATGGGCGGTATTGAGGCAACGGAAGCTATTTTGGAATATGAGTCAGAAAAGGATGAGACACATGTACCTATTGTTGCATTAACTGCAAATGCGTTAGCAGGGGACAGAGAAAAGTATATCGCTGCAGGTATGGATAATTACCTTTCAAAACCATTAGACCTTGAAAAGATAAGCCTGATGCTCAAAGAATATTTCCCTAACAAGATTGTTGGAAACGAAAACATTCCAGCCATTGATGTGCAGAAAGCTAGTGATGTGAAGAAAAGAGTTGTTCCTGTCCCTCAAATTAAAAAGAGTGTCCCTAGAGAACCTGTTAAGGTAGCAGCTCCTAGGCCAAAAAGAAAAGTAGATGTCTTGCTTTACCACCCTGTCCCTTTGCTCGCCGATATCCTTCAAAAGGTGTTGAACAATCTGGATTACGAAGTAGATAGTACACAGGACAGCCAAACTTTCATGGATATGTTAGATGTAAACGAATACAGAATTGTTATTTACGATCCGTCAGTGTTCTTAGACATGAAATGCATGATCGCTGATGTTATCCGAGAGACTAATGCTAGACCATTCATGCTAGTGAGAAACGCTAATGACGTGGAGGATCTTTGCTGTGAAGTTTTAGATGTAAATATTGAAGCGGAGCAACTAAAGAAAATACTTTAGTGAGAAAGAGGACTGAAAGTTCTTTTTCTATTGATGGCAATGATACAAATGTTGGTGTGTTTATTATTGCCAATGGGTATAGAAAA
>JADGDL010000064.1 GCA_016744875.1 Sulfurovum sp. | reverse complement strand
TCATATTTTTTCCTTTAGAAAAGTGTGGTATCCATTGTGGATTGCGCGAAGTATAAAATAACTTGGAAACATTTTGGTTACATACTATCTACCCGATATATCGCTTCTTTTTCTGCTCTTTCATCTTCGAAATATCTACCAGTATAAAGCCGTCTACACAGTAATTAAAATCTTTGTCATATCCAAAATCTAAAAACTTTACACCATCCTCTTCACATATATCAGCATACTGTTTATAGAGTGTAGGAATGGTATAACCCATATAACCGAGCTCTTCTTTTAGTACTCTTTGGTCCGATCTATAATCATCTCCACAGAAAATATCTTCACAGTACTCCTGCATATTTACAGGTATCTTATAGGGTGCTTTATGTTTGACTAAAGCTTCATCCGAACTAAAATAATGTTGATAAAAATAGATTAACAGTGATTTTGCCTGTGCGTTAAATGTATCACTTAAACTTACTGGACCAAAGAGATAACGAATGTGTTTATGTTCTCTTACATATGCACCAATCCCCTGCCATAGATATTCTAACGCTCTGGAGTTCCAGTATTTTGGTTGCACAAAACTTCTTCCAAGCTCCAGACTTCGTGCAAAATATACTTCAAAATCTTTATGAAAGTGAAATAATGTACCTGTATACAAACCATCAAAACCAAAATTTTCCAGTATCGCTTTACATTCACCTATACGATATGCGCCGGCAATCTCCAAGTCATCATCATCCCAGATCACAAGATGTTTATAATAAAAGTCATAACTGTCAATATCTCTTTTTTCACCACTTCCTTCACCTACATGACGAAAGCTTATCTCTCTAAGTCTACCTATCTCTTTTATGATGCAATTTTCTACTTCACTTTCATATAGTATGATTTTCTTTCCATCATTGGTCTCTCCCAGTAACTTGCCTTGTTTTAGTTCAGTCTTGATATCGCTTGGTGCCTCTGCCAAGGAGATGCCTTTTTCTACTTTAAAAATATTTTTCCTACCTTTTGCCACTCTGTAAAAATGTCTTCTTAAAAGTTTAACACGCTCTTTTTGAGAAACCCCTGGAATAGTATAATTTTTATAAGGGATAGGGTTTCCAATGGTAAAACCTATCTTTTTTCCTTTACCTTTAAACATTTCATGTGGCAGTGTAGCCGTTGCAAATGAACGGTTTAATATTGAAAGCATATAAAAACTTTTTGAATTTGTTGCACGGATATGAATAGGCAGTATAGGCGCCTGTGTCTTAGAGGCTATTTTATAAAACCCTGCTTTCCATGCTGTGTCACGTACCCCATTTGGTCTAGCCCTGCTTACTTCTCCTGAAGGAAAGATAATGACTGCCTCTTCATTATCCAATGCTTTATACATCTCTTCCAATGTTTGCTTTGTCATTTTTCCTGTGATATTATCTACAGGGATGAGCAGTCCTTCCAAATTGTGGAACTGTCCTAAAAATGAATTGGCAACAATTTTAATATCTTTTCGTACATCTTTAAGTAAATGCACGAGTGCAATAGCATCCAGAACACCAAGAGGATGATTTGCGATGATGACCACTTTTCCGTACGAAGGTATGTGACTCATCTCATTTTTCTTCAATGTAATTTCTACATCAAAATAGTCAATGATCGCTTCTATAAAACTAAAGGTGTCTTTATGCTCATTTTCTGCTAAAAAGGTATTGATCTGATTCTCATGAAAAATCTTTTTGACGGTACCAAAAAGTGCTTTTTTGGCTAATGAGGGGAAGGACTCAATGGCAGGGTAATGATGTGTGAGATAGTTCTCTACACTCACCTGCATTAGGCTATCCTGTATGTATAATTGATCTCTTCACAAAGATGGTAGTGTACTGCTTTCACTTTTGTATGGGTATGAAAAAGTTTTTCTACCAGTTCCCATTCTTCATAAATAACTTCTAATGCTTCTTCTTGAGAAAGAGAAAAAGTTTTTGAGATCTTCTTAGCCAGTTTTTCTATTTTCTTGTCTGATATGAATATTTCATCTTTCATAGATATCTCCAATAATTTTATATTTTAGTATAAGTCAAAGTGATAACATTTTTATAACATTCAAGTATCTAAGCCTACGCACTTACCTTATCGATGAGTCTACGATTATAGTTATCCAATTTCTTTTCAAATTCTTGTATAGAGTCTTTTATTAAAAACTTCTCTCTTTTATCTATTTTATAGCCAAGTGTATTTTCAAATGCTGCCAGTTTTATCTTCTTGTACAGTTCAATGATCTTCAAGTTCGTCAAACCACCTAAAAAGTTTCTGATCAACAAGAGCTTTGCTCGACTGCGTACCTCATCATTTAAAATTTTCTTTTCAAGAGCTATAAGTTTACTTTTATACGTACTGCTATCTATAATGTCTATGTTAAAGTCATGGTTTATAAAATAATCTGCTACTGTTGTGAAGTAGTGATTAAATGGTTTTTTTATATTTTTTATCTTTTTTGCACCCCATAAATAGGTAGCAGCCACTTTATGAAAATCTTCTCTTAACTTTTCTATCTCTTTATCAAGAGGTACTAACTTAGCATTTTGGTTAAGGTAAAAATTTCTATTAAATGCCATGGATATACTATTCATAACATTCTGAAACTCTGTCTTGGCATTGCTCTCTTGATTTAACAGCATGATAAGAAGATCTTTGATCCTCATTTTGTCACTATGTGAATGTGTTAGACTCTCAACAGATCCAACCTTCAGGCTCACAAGTTTACGTATGTCTTTAATACGCACTTCACTTCGAATACAACGAAGCAATATCTCTTTTAACTTCGGTTTAGAATAGATATTAAGTGCATCGATAATATCTGTCACCCGATACCTGTTCTCATCGGCCAGGTCCATTGCCTGACACAGTATGGTCTTATTTGTCGTATTGTGAATCTCAATGCCTTTTGATGCAAGATATTTCTCTTCAAGTTCTATAGCATATGTGAGGTCATCTTTCAGATACAGATATTCCGGATACTGTCTTAGCTCTTGTTTTCGTTTGATCAATGAAGCCAATGCATATTTTTTAATGTCTTCAGGTAACAGATCAAACAACCCATACTTACTAATACGTCTAAAGTTATTGAGGTTGGCATTAAATCGAATCGGTACAGAAAATGATGCAGATGCTTCTCTTAACATAGTGTCTAATATTATTTCGCCATCATGACTGAACGCAGTATGTCCGATGTCATGTACCAAGCCGATGATCTTGGCAATTTTAAAAAAATTCAAATTGATATCATTGCCTAATTCTCTACTGACATGACTAAGCAAATACTCTGTACTGAGTCCTACTTCAACAGAATGACTGTAACGGTTTCGTATACTGTCTTTTGTCTTTTTAGAGAGATACATCGGTATATCTTTGAGTCTCACAAATATTTTATGTCCAACAATGTGCATCTCACACTCTTCTATCAAACTGTTATCTATTTTATCTGTCAAAGATATCCTTTATTTTCATACGTAGCTCCTTCAAAATTTCAGGGAAGACTACAGGGAAGACTAGCGGAACCATTTGGATATATAAATGGGAGATCTTCTGTTTTATGGGCATATTATGAAGTATTAGAAACTTTGGACTATGATAGTTCCAATATGGCTCCGCTAGTCTTCTGAAAAAATAATAGTTAATTTTGGTAACAAAATAGATACAAAAAAGTGTTGTTATAAAAAGAGAATGTAACTGTTATGTTATAAATAATGATTATGATGCATAGTTGAAAATAAAAATGAATAAGGAGTATTCAGTAATGCCATTTGAACTATAAAAATACCTGGTTTTACAGTAACTTATAACCTACACCCCATACTGGTGCAAAATATTTTTTTGTTCCTTGAGGGTCTATCTTTTTCTTGAGCCTGTTCATTGCGACATTGATAGTCTTATCGTGAAAACTGACACTGTCATCACCCCACACTTCATCACGTAAAAAATCTCTATCAAGTGGCTGATTAGGATTTTTAACAAACGTATGTAATAATTTAAATTCCAGATTGGTTAATTCTGTACTCTTATTTTCTACAAAGAGCTCTCTTTTTTGCATATCAAGCACAAGATCTTTGTACTTGACCTTGTCATTGCTTGTAGCGCCACTGCGTCTCAATAATGCTGTGATACGTACCAGTAGCTCTTTAGCAGAAAAAGGTTTTGTCATATAGTCATCACCACCGGAAGTAAACCCTTCTATCAAGTCACTTTCTTTATCTCTTGCTGTAAGGAACATTACAGGTATTTCATAGCCCAATGCTCTCATATTTGAAACAAACTCAGATCCTTCTATCCCTGGTAGGTTTCTATCTACTATCATTAAAGAGGGAGTCTCTTCTTCCAAAAACTGTTCAACTCTCTCGGTAGAAAGAAAACCCATAACAGAGTAACCTTCTTTTTCAAGATGATACTCTAAAAGTTCCAAAATATCTGGTTCATCTTCTATAATAACTATTTCTATATCATTTTTTTCGTTTATATTTTGCATTCTATATCATAGTATCTATTGATAACAATTTGATTACAGACCAAATATCCATATATGTATACGATCACAGTCATCCAATACAACTGTGATATAATCTTTTATGTTTAAAGAAATTACCTCAGAACACTATATAGCCATTATCCGTATTGCTGAGGTCATCGCAGTTGCTCTGCTTATTCTCCTAATATACAATTTTGTTCCCATTGACAAAAAAGCTTCTGAAAGTTTCTATATTGACGCAACAAACGTAGATACCATTGTCTCTTCTCTTGAACGAAACGGATATACAGTGACTATTATTGACAAGATGATGATGCAGTCCGATCAGATGCCTGCATCAGGATGGTACACACTGGATAAAAAAGCTTATGGCAGATTTTATTTTTACAAAAACATGTATAAACATCAAGCAAGCACCATGAAGATTGTTGTTTACGCAGGTGAAACACACAATGAGCTTATAAAGAGGCTCTCCAATGATCTTAAATTAGATAAAGAAAAACTTTATAACGCCTATAAGTCGTTAAGCCAATATAAAGAGGGGGATATCTTGGCAGGAGAGTATATCCTTGCAAGAGAAGCAGAGGAGAAGTCTGTGATAGGGTATCTCTTTAGCGAGTCTAAAAAGTCCCTTGATCTTCTCATTGAAAAAACCTTTGCAAATACACCTGACCACTTTGTATTAAAAGTTTTACTGACTATCGCTTCGATCGTACAAAAAGAGACTAACGATATAGAAGAGATGCCTATCATATCCGGGGTTATTTTCAATCGTTTAAACAAAAAAATGAAACTACAAATGGACAGTACCCTGAACTACGGTAAATTTTCACACACTATTGTTACACCCGAACGTATAAAAACAGATACAAGCTACTACAATACTTATAAACACAAAGGTTTGCCACCTCATCCTCTTGGAACTGTCTCTCTTGATGCACTGCGTTCTGCCATTTTCCCTGACAAAAACAAATATATTTTCTTTATGTTAAAGCCCAGTGGAGGACATAAGTTTTGTGAAACGTATGAAGAACATCTTGCAAATATACGTACATTCAGAGCCTATCAGAAGAAACGTGATAAAGAGAAAAAAGCACTAAAGGAAATAGAAAAAAAGGGCAAAGACAGCAATGAGTCAAACGATAGTAATAAGCCTTCACTCAAAAAACTGTAAATAGATTCTTGTTAAAGAGATTTTGTAACCAAGAAGAATAGAAAAAAGGGAGGGAGACTATTAAAAAAGGATAATGCTAAAGGGGAAGGAAAGCATATATCTTGGTTACATAAGAGAAGTATAGCAATTATCCGACTTCTCAAGAAGGTCATTTTGAAAAATTTTTTTTTCAAAATATGCCTAGTTGGGAATTGTTACATTCTCTTTAGATCGCTACACCCTTAAGGATAAAGAAAATGATCGCGGAGAGAATTGCTGCTGCAGGTACAGTAATGACCCATGCTGCTACAATTTTCTTAACCATACCACGCTTCACATAGTTTTCACGTAATGAACGTTTAATACTTTTTACTTTTTTCTTTTGTACTTTAATCCGTTCTGTTTGTTTTTTATACTCTTCAACTGTCTCAAGTTGTCCAAGTTCTGCTTTCAGTGTGTCTTGTTTTGCAACTTCTTTTTGTAACTTCTCCTGCTTATCACCCATTTCTTTACTTTCAAGCCACTCTCTAAGGAAACCAACCCCAAATATAGCCCCCACAGCAATGTGTGTAGAAGAAACCGGTAATCCAAGCTGAGAAGCGATAACCACGGTAATCGCTGCTGCCATCATAATAGAGAATGCTCTCATTTGATCAAGTTCTGTGATCTCTGAACCTACTGTTTTAATGAGTCTTGGACCAAAAAGTGCCAAACCGACAGAGATACCAATACCACCAACAACCATCACCCATAAAGGAATCGCTGCTTTTGCAGAAACACCATGTGTAGTAAGGGCATCATAGAC
>JADGDL010000063.1 GCA_016744875.1 Sulfurovum sp. | reverse complement strand
ATTATAATCGTGGACACAGATATCATAATGGACAGCGTTATCCGGTAAGATCAGGAGATTATGGTTATTACAGAAGCGATAAAGAATACAAAAATCGCCATAAATCTAATAATCACAAGAAACAAACTAAACCAAATAAGCAAAACAAACCAAATAAACAAACTAAACCAAATAAGCAAAACAAACCAAATAAGCAAAACAAACCGAATAAGCAAACTAAACCAAATAAGCAAAACAAACAAAAGAATAAATAGAGTTAGTAACATTTATCAGGAGTTTTCCCGATAATAATTTTTGTTATTTTTATGCTATCCTTTAGAATATATTTATACTAATTCGTACGGTGACTATCTTAAAGTGATTGCTTTGCGGAATCACAAAAGGCTTTGCAAAACTCAGGGCATTTCTTTTGGAGCACCTTAAAAAATAGTTAGAACGCAAGATCGTGGCGAATTGAGATACAAAAAATTGTATATATAAGGAATGTGTATGAAGAGGGATAGTGTGCAGGATTTTTTACGAATCATATTGATGACAGGAATGTTATTTTTACTTGGTGCGCAATGGTCATTTGGAGCTGAAGTAGAAGAAAAGAACAGTAAAACGATATCTCCTGTGAGTCCGGAGGTTCTAAAAAGTCAGATAAAGAACGTTGAGACAACAGATCTCAGTGAGGAAGACAAGAAAAATCTTACAGAGCTTTACACTCATGCATTGGCAAATATTGAGAAGGCACGATATTATGCAACAGATGCTGAGTCCTTTAAAAAAGCCCGAAAAACTGCACCGGAAGCAATGGAAAAATTGCGTAATACCCTCAAAGAACGAGAAAAAATCTCACCTGAGAAAATCTTGAAAGCCTTGGAGGAGACCACCCTTCCTGAACTCGTACAGCAACAAGAAAAAGAAAAGGCAGACCTGTCTGCTGTCGAAGCAAAGTTATCTGATCTTAACAATCAAATCGTGATTCAGAATACAAGGCCCACTATTGCTAGAGAGCGATTGATCGAGCTAAAGAGACGCGTTGATGCCACCATTACACCCGCTAAACCATCAGGATTAGAAGGTGACGTAGCTTTGATGACACAGGCAGAAGAGTGGGTGCAAGAGACGCAGACATTTATGCTCAGTTCTGAAATCAAAATGCTGGATCAGGAACTCTTGAGTCATCAGGGACGAATGAAGTTACTTAAGTTACAACAGGATGTTGCAGAAAGTAAAGTCAAGAATGTTACGGAACGAGTACGATTCATGGATGACCTGCTCAATAAACGCCGGTTTGAAGAAGCTAGGCTTGTACAGCAGCAAGTTGAGACCACAAAGGAAGAGTCGAAGGATAAACATCTCTTGATACGTAAACTTGCAGAGGAGAATGTTGCACTGGGAGAGAAGCTCAAGATGAGTACTCTCGATCTTGAGGATGTCTCTGCCAAAGAGGGCCATAATCGTGAAAGTGCTAAGCGTATTGGAGATAATCTAAGCAGCATCAATCAAAAACTTAAGATCGCTGGAATGAATCAAGACCTTGGTAAAATTTTGATCAAGCAGCGTAAAACGCTACCTAATATTTCTATGATACAAACTGAGATCAGCCAATTAAAACAACATATTTCAAATTCTGGATTAGAGCAGATACAGTATGCAGAGGAGTATAAACATCTGCGTGACATCGATAGCTATTTGGCAGAATTTACGGAGGGGATACCTCAAAATGAGGCTGATACAATTCGTACAGAACTTAAAGAACTTGCATTGATCCGCCAAGCGCTTCTAAGTCAGGTTATGGAGTTGAAATCCTCTTATTCGCGTGCATTGGGAGAACTTGATAGCTCTTTGCGGAAACTTATGGATGTGGTGAAAGCATATGATGATTTTCTGGCCGAAAATCTTCTGTGGATCCGTAGTACAAAACCGATTAGTCTTTCTTTGTTTAAAAGCCTGCCAGAAGAACTCGAACAGCTACTTTCTTCATCTAATTGGATACATGTTGCTAACATCCTGACAAAGCAGTTTAAATCCACATTTATTGTGAGTTTTTTACTCCTTGTACTTCTCGTTCTTTTCTTTATGAGAAGGTACTTTTTACGTGCTGTAGTAGCGACAAATGAAAAAATAAGGAGCATCCGTACTGATCATTTTACATATACTGTTCAAGCAGTTGTCTTGACAGCATTGGCTTCCCTACCTTTGTCTCTTTTATTTATGATAACTGGTTGGCAGCTGTCATTGGTTCCTGAAGCCACTGAGTTCTCAAATGCAGTGTCTGCAGCTTTACTACGTGGTTCACCCTATTTTTTCTATCTCTTATTCTTCACTGATTTAGCTATTCCTGAGGGAGTCGTCGTCAAACATTTTCGTTGGTCTGCGAAGATTGCCAGCAAATTACATAGTGAATTAAAATTGTTGATGGTGTTAGTGCTTCCGTCTTTGTTTATCGTTGTTTATAGTATTACTCAAGAGAGTATCGAATTTAGTAGTACATTCACTCTTCTGGGTTTATTGTGTATCGTTGGCTCCATAGGACTTTTCCTCTTCCGTACGTTCACCCCTGCGGGTGGTGTACTTGCAAAATATTTTGAAGAAAATGCTGATCATCTTATGGTACGTCTACGATTCGTCTGGGAAAAGTTTTTCATTGCGCTGATGATCCTTATAGTAATACTGGTACTTCTTGGCTATATACATACGGCCACTGTACTAACGCATAACTTGTTCGTTACGGTCTGGCTGATCTACGCTCTTGCACTTATTCAAGGACTTATCGCACGTTGGCTGCTCTTAGTGAATCGTAGACTGGAAGTTCAAGCCATTTTAACACGTCGTGAAGAAGCGAGATTAGCGAAAGGAGCGATGGAAAAAAATGATGAAAATGATTCAGATCAAAATGCACATATCTTAGAGTTTGATGAACCAGAGGCTGATCTCGTTGACCTGAGTTTAAGAAGTCGTAAGTTGCTCTATGCGATACTTTTCTCCGGTGGGGCTGTGGGACTATGGTTTATCTGGTCCCCCCTTCTCCCTGCGCTTAACTTTTTGAATGATATTTCAATTTGGAGTAGTACAGTGATGGTAGATGGAGTGAAAACAATGGTACCTGTAACGTTGGGGGATCTAATTCTTGCCATTATTGTGATCATTGTCACTACCCTTGCATCACGAGGATTGCCAGCTTTACTGGAGTTTGTATTACTGCAGAATAAGAATACTACAGTAGGCGGACGCTACACCATCACTACGCTATTTCGTTATGTGATTGTTGGTGTAGGTACGCTGCTTTTTTTTAATATTATAGGGGCTAGTTGGTCTCAAATTCAATGGCTTGCTGCTGCTCTTAGTGTAGGTATAGGCTTTGGTTTACAAGAGATCGTAGCCAACTTTATCAGCGGTCTGATCATCTTGTTTGAAAGGCCTATCAGGGTGGGTGATACTGTGACGGTAGGTACTACTACGGGTGTAGTAAGCCGTATACAGATCCGCGCCACCACTATTACCAACTGGGACCGTCAGGAACTGCTGGTCCCCAACAAAGCATTTATAACTCAGGAACTTCTTAACTGGACATTATCTGATCCGATTGTCAGAGTGGTAATTCCCGTGGGCATTGCTTATGGGAGTGATGTATCCAAAGCGATGGAACTTTTGATGGAAGCTGCACATGAACATGATTCTGTGATTGAATCACCCAATGCATCTGTGATCTTCACGAGTTTTGATGATAATTCACTTAAGCTTACTCTGCGGGCTTTTATTTCTTCGGTAGATAACCGTACAGGTATCATTACAGATCTGCATCAAGCCATTAATCGCAAGTTCAATGAATCGGGTATTTCCATTGCTTTTCCTCAACGTGATGTACATTTTGATACGAGTAAACCGATTGATATTCGTGTGTATAGTGAAAATAATATTCAAGATATAAAAGAATAAGGAGTAGTAAACATGTATAAACTTATAATTGTAGTATTTTCTCTTACTGTAGGGCTTTTGGCAAGTAAATATCCAGAAGGTATAAAATACTATAAGGATGGGGCGTATGATAAAGCTTTTCCAATTATAGTTGCAGAAGCTAAAAATGATAATAAAGCAGCGCAGTATCGTTTAGCAGAGATGTATGAGTATGGTCAGGGAACAGTAGTTGATCGCGATAAATCTTTATATTGGTATAAATCAGCGGCTTCTAAATACGCTACTGAACGCCCAAAAATAGTTGCAAATAAAGCTGCGCATAAAGATGATCCATCTCCCACTAGCGTAGATGTAGAGCTTAGCTATAAGGAGAATATGAAAGCAGGAGCTGAATTTGCCTTGGCTAAGATGGACACAGATACACCGGAGACAAAATCACTTTTGACTTCACTTATAGATGGTGATTTTTTTGGTCTTCAACCTTATAAGGCCAACTACCTTTTACCACTTTCTTATTCTAAAAACAAACCAAGTCGAGTTTCTACAATTTATGGTAGTGATCTTCCTGCTCCCTATGACACATATCAGAAAAACACTGAAGTATTATTTCAACTGAGTTTGAGAAAGCAGTTAACCTATGATCTTTTGGGAATGAATGAATTTATTACTGCTGCATATACGCAAAAAGTATGGTGGCAGCTTTATGATGAATCAGGACCATTCAGAGAAACCAATTATTTACCTGAAGTTTTTATGACCATACCAACTTCGAAAAGTATAGATGAGGCTATCGGACTTAAAGCGGTAAAACTAGGTTTTGTACATGAGTCCAATGGACAAGAGGGTTACCGTTCTAGATCATGGAACCGTCTCTATGCTACAGGAATGTGGCAATGGGATAATTTATTTTTAGCAACGCGTTTTTGGTACCGTATAAAAGAAGATAGAAAACCAGACTGGTTTTATGAACAAGATCCTGCTTATGATATTGAAGATATAACAGCGCAAAGTGATGGTGATGATAATCCTGATATTACCGATTACCTTGGTTATGGAGATATAAAAATTGACTATCTCTATAAAAAACATCAAATTGGTCTTTTGTTGAGAAACAACCTAGATTTTGATGATAATAAAGGTGCAATAGAATTGAATTACTCATACCCACTATTTAGTTCGCCTAATACCTCGATATATATGAAACTCTTTAACGGGTATGGAGAGAGTTTGATCGACTATAATGTAAATGTGACAAAAGCATCAGTCGGATTTTCTTTCTCTAATGGAATTTTCTAGTAGCTTCCTATAAAGATGATAAAATTTAATATAAAATAAATTATAAAGGTTTAATAATGGATACAATGAGTGGTATGGGTATATTAGGTATGGTAGTAATGTTTGGTTCATTTA
Source organism: Sulfurovum sp. (assembly GCA_016744875.1). Classification (GTDB taxonomy): domain Bacteria; phylum Campylobacterota; class Campylobacteria; order Campylobacterales; family Sulfurovaceae; genus Sulfurovum. Next base: position 1,433 of record JADGDL010000063.1, on the reverse strand, counting down.
TATTTTGGGTGTGGGCTTTGATTGATTTACTTAAAAGTGATTTTAAAGACAGTATAAATAAACTAATTTGGCTTTTAGTTGTATTCTTTCTCTATGCGTTTGGAGCTCTACTCTATCTCTTTATAGGTAGACAACAAAAAAAATGAAGATATATTCTTGGGCAAGCCCAAGAATAAAGATTTAGAACTTGTACACTAAACCTGTAGTAAAGCCATGAAGTTTCACATCGTCAATAGCTTTAGTTTGTATATAGTCAGCAAATAAGGCAATATTTTCATTAAAGTGGAAAGCCATTCCAGCACCATATTCGAAACCATCATCGTCAACATCAACATAATCAACTTGACCGTAACCAAGTAAGCCATATATACATAAACTATCGCCTACTTTAACTTTGGGCTTAAGAAAAATTACTGTATTTGTTATATCATGGTTATTGTCAGTCTCAACTGAAGCATATCTTGCTTCAACAGCTAGATTCTCCATGAATGAATAACCGGCAATAAGTCCATAACCATCACCTGATTCACCATTGTGAATATCTGCATATGCCGCACCTAAATAAAAATACGGTTTTACTTCTTCAATAATCTCGACGACTGGTTCAACAGGTGTATCTGTTTTAAAGTCTCCTCCTGCGATTGCAAATGTACTCATTGCCAAAACTGTTACTAATGAAAGATTAAACTTTTTCATTTTTTGTCCTTGTATTTTATTTTTACAGCCTAATATTAACATAAACAAAACTCTGCTGTCTAGCCACTTTCCGTAAATTTAAGTATATAGAGCCACTTGCAGATTCAACATCACAAAGTGGCTAATTTTCAATAGTCTATAATTTGCTATTGCAAAAAGTCATCTATGAAATTATTCACAACCAAAAATCTAAAAACTGTTAAAAATCCTATTTTTTGTGCGTGTTTTATGGTTTGAATTGTTGCAGATGCTGTTGTTTGTGATTTTTTTAAAGATGACTAAGTAATCAGCTTCAAAGACTGAGTGATGCAAACAGACAACACAGCAAAGGCTAATACCGAAGCCACCTTCTGGGCTCCTTGATAATAGATCTTACTGTATCCATAGCTGTCTTTCAAATAAGCATTGACTCTCTCAACACTGGTTCGTTGGTTGTAGTGTCGATCATCCGAATCATTATAGAGCTTGAGTGGCTGTAATATCTTCTTTTCACTTTTGGCTAGAGCTATTTTTGCTTTCAGTTTTTTTGAATTCTTTGGATTGATATCAATAATCGGTCTGTGATTGTGTTTTTTAGAATAATCCTTTATGATACTAGTGTCATAGGCTGCGTCAGACAGATCATACAAATAATTTACTTTTTGACTACTCTGACAGATAAGAGGTAATGCCAATGAACTATCATGTACAGAGGCTGAAGAATAGAGTGCAGTGATAGGGATATCACCGTCTACAAC
>JADGDL010000062.1 GCA_016744875.1 Sulfurovum sp. | reverse complement strand
ATCAAACAGCGTACAGAATTTGATCTGGAAATGATAGAAGGTACAGGAATGTGTAAAGGAATAGAAAACTATTCCCGCCACCTTACTGGAAAAAAGCCGGGAGAAACCCCTTACTCGATGATGGATTACTTTGAAGCGATGCATGATGACTACCTAGTCATTGTAGATGAATCCCATGTTTCGCTCTCTCAGTTTAGAGGAATGTATGCAGGGGATAGAAGTCGTAAAGAGGTACTTGTTGACCATGGATTTAGACTTCCATCTGCTCTTGATAACCGTCCTTTAATGTTTGATGAATACATTCACAAAGCACCTCACTTTTTGTTTGTCTCAGCGACACCCAATGAGCTTGAACTTGAACTCTCTTCAGTGGTAGCAGAACAAGTCGTACGTCCTACAGGACTGCTTGACCCTCCCATAGAAGTCATCGATTCTACTTATCAAGTGGAAAACTTACATGATCGTATGAAACCCATCATTGCTAAAGGTGAACGTGTGCTCATCACCGTTTTGACTAAAAAAATGGCAGAAGAACTCAGTACCTACTACAACGATTTAGGACTTAAATGTCGACACATGCACTCAGATATGGATGCTATAGAACGTAACCAAACCATACGTTCTTTACGTTTAGGAGAATTTGACATTCTCATCGGTATTAACCTGCTTAGAGAAGGACTGGACCTTCCCGAAGTAAGTCTTGTTGCCATACTTGATGCAGATAAAGAGGGCTTCTTGCGTTCAAAAACTGCACTTATACAAACCTCTGGAAGGGCAGCCAGAAATTCAAATGGCCAAGTGCTTATGTATGCAAAAAGAATCACAGATTCTATGCAAGTCACTATAGACATTACCAAACAACGACGTGAAAAACAGATAGCGTACAACAAAGAACATGGCATCACACCCAAAACAACGATAAGAGAACTCGATACAAATCTCAAAGTAGAAGATGATGGAGAACTCTACAACAAAAGATCCAAACTGGATAAAATGCCAAAAGCAGAAAGACAGCAGCTTGTCAAAGAACTCAAAGCCAAGATGTTGTACGCCGCAAAAAACCTGGAATTTGAAGAAGCCGCCAGATTACGTGATGAGATAGCAAAAGTCAAAAAATTATAGCTTTTTGATATAATACGCGTAAATATATACTATAGGCAATTTCATGGCACTTGATCTAACCTCATCCCAACTCTACTTTAACCGTGAACTCTCATGGCTTCAATTTAATTCACGTGTACTTGCCCAGGCACTTGATGAGCATCTCCCTCCCCTTGAACGTTTGAAATTTCTCGCTATTTACGGAACCAATCTTGATGAATTTTACATGATACGGGTTGCCGGTCTCAAAGCTCTATTCAAGGCACGTGTACAGGAAACTGGTGCAGATAAACATACGCCAAGAGAACAACTCGATGAGATTCATGAATACCTGCATAAAGAACATCAGGTACTTGAGTCCTGTTATACTTCCATCATCTCTCAGCTGCATGCACATGGCGTAAACATTAAAAATGTTGATGCACTTGGCACAGAAGAGAAAAGTGAGATCAAAGAGATATTTTTTAATGAGATTTACCCTGTTATCATTCCTATTGCTGTGGATACAACACACCCTTTCCCTCACCTCAACAATCTGAGTTTTGGTTTGGCAATTACACTAAAAGATGATTCTAAGAATATTAAACACGGACTCATTAGAATTCCAAGAATTCTTCCACGCTTTATACAGCTTGAGCAAACCTTTATTCCTATTGAATCCGTTGTTGAGCACTTTGCTTCTGAACTCTTTCCCGGATTTACGCCCCTTGCTTCAACTCCATTCAGAGTCACTAGAAATGCGGATATAGCGATAGAAGAAGAGGAAGCTGACGACTTTTTAGAGATCCTGCAAGAGGGTCTTCGCTCAAGAAACAAAGGTTCACTTATACGTTTGGAACTTACAGAAGGTGCCAATAAAAAGCTGACCAAGTTTTTACTCTCACACCTTAACCTTGACGATAACGATATCTACACCTATAAAAGCCTGCCACTTAATCTTGGTTCACTTTGGCAGATCGTAGGTGACAAAGCACTTTCACATCTTGTCTTACCTACATTCACTCCTAAAACACTCCCTCCGCTTAATACAGAAAATATCTTTGAAGCCATAGAAAAACAGGATGCTCTGCTCTATCATCCCTATGACAGTTTTGAGCCTGTTGTTCAGTTTATTAAGCAGGCTGCTGCTGACCCGGAGACACTTGCTATTCGTATGACACTCTACCGTGCGGGCCAAAAGTCACCCATCGTTAAAGCACTCATTGATGCCGTATTGGATGGGAAGCAAGTTATGGTTCTTGTAGAACTTAAAGCACGTTTTGATGAAGAGAACAACCTCAAATGGGCAAAAGCACTGGAAGATGTTGGGGCACATGTGGTCTATGGTATCCCGGGACTCAAAGTACATGCAAAAATCGCACAGGTCATTAAGAGAAAAGGCAAAAAGCTTAAAAGTTATGTACATCTTGCTACAGGAAACTACAATCCGACAACAGCCAAAATATATACTGATATCTCTTACTTTACTGCAAAAGAAACTTTCAGTACAGATGCTACACACTTTTTTCATTTTTTAACAGGTTTCTCTACACATACAAAACTAGATACCCTCTTTATGTCACCAGTTCAGATCAAACCTAAGCTCATCAAGATGATTGAAAAAGAAGGCAAATACGGCAAAAATGGCCATATTATCCTCAAAGCGAACTCTTTAGTGGATACTGGCATCATTCAAGCACTTTATAGAGCTTCACAAGCAGAGTGTAAAGTAGACTTGATCATTAGAGGGATCTGTTGTCTAAAACCAGGGATCAAAGGTATTTCTGAGAACATCACTGTCTCTTCTATTATAGGAAAATATCTTGAACATCCGCGTATCTATTACTTTAAAAATAATAAGGTCAAGAGTTACATCTCCTCCGCAGATCTAATGCCTCGAAATCTTATCAGACGTATAGAACTGATGACACCTATTATAGAAGAACCACTCTCACAAAAAATAGAACAAATACTGATGCTTCAACTCGCAGACAATACTCTACGCTGGGAACTTCAGGAAGATGGAACCTACACTAAAGTCCCAATGCTCGGTAGGACCATCAACAACCATAATGTCTTAGAAGAGTATGTCAACAAAATGCATGACAAAACAAAAAAAGAGACACCAGACTATGTGAATCGTCTGGCAAGTCGTATTTTGAAGGATAGCTAATGATCATCAAATTTCAGGAATGGACGCCTAAACTGGGTAAAAATGCATGGATTGCTGAAGGTTCATCTGTCATCGGTCGAACAACGATGGGTGAAGACTCTGCAGTATGGTTTGGCTGCGTGGTACGTGGAGATGTACACTACATCACCATAGGAGACCGAACCAATATTCAGGATCTCAGTATGATACACGTTACCCATCACAAAAAGCCTGATGAGAGTGATGGAAACCCTACAGTCATAGGAAATGATGTCACTGTAGGTCACCGTGTGATGCTTCACGGGTGTACCATAAAAGATGCCTGTCTTATAGGTATGTCAGCAACCATTTTGGATGGTGCGGTCATAGGAAAAGAATCTATTGTAGGAGCGGGGAGTCTTGTTACTAAGAACAAAGTATTTCCACCGCGAAGTCTCATCATGGGAAGCCCGGCAAAAGTAGTAAGAGCACTTACAGAGGAAGAAGTGAAAGAGCTTTATGCTTCAGCCCAAAGATACGTAAAATTTAAGAATGAATACCTGTAAAGAAGATATACAATGAAACAGATCATAACGAAAAGCCTAAAAGATATACTCTCTCCTGATGTCATCACCTTTGTAGCCCAGATAGGTCTGGCAGCCCTTTTTGCTTCAGGACTCTTTCTATGGTTTTTTTGGGGGACACTTGCAAGCCTCATAAGTGTCTATCTTTCCTGGGTACCCTGGGAGTGGCTACAGACATCTGGAGCAAATGTAATGACATTTGGGCTTGCTTATATGATATTTATCGTAACCGTAGCCCTTCTTACCTCTCTTTATAGTGAGCAACTACTTATAAAACTTGCAAAAAAACACTATCCTGATGTACCTGTAGTAGGAACAGCCGATATAGGTAAATCCATACTTTTAACCCTTAAAGCTTCCATTATATTTCTTATACTGTTTCTCTTTTTACTCGTTTTTATCTTTATCCCGCTGCTAGGTCAAGTTGTTTTACTTTATTTGTGGTCTGTACTTCTTCGAGAACCTACACTTTATGATGTCTCTGCGTTGTTTATAGATAATAAAAAAGAGTTAAAAGAAAAAAGAAAAAAAACAAGAGTCCTAGCTATGATCGCTTCTCTCTTTAACTATATCCCTGTACTGAATGTCTTTGCACCTGTCTTTGCACAGATACTCTTCCTGCATCATATTTTAGGAAAAGAAGAAGTTTAATCTTTCTCTTTTTTAAGCCGTCGTTCTTTTTTGGATGATATTGAAAAACGCAGCAGTTCATCTGTCGTTTTCACATACTCAGGTAAAGTCTCTACAGATTTTTCCATCACTTTTGCAGCGCATACGGCATCACTGTAAGCGCGGTGATGTGTTGCCGTTTCTATCTCCAAAAAATCTATAAGATATGCTAAGCCATAACGTTCACTCTCAAAGGTACGCCTAGCAAGATCAATGGTACAAAGTTTTGGATTTCCTATCTGTCCCAAACCAAAGCGGTCAAAAGAAGCATTTAAAAAGCCATAATCAAAATTTGCATTATGTGCTACAAAAATGGCATCACCCATAAAGTGTCTCAAACGTGTCAAAGCCTCTTTTCTTGTAGGTGCTCCTATGAGATCTACCGGTTCAATGCCTGTGATCTTGGTGATATACTCCGGTAAATATGCACACTCTACAAAGGTTTCAAAACGATCAACCACTTTCCCCTTTTCCAGCATTACAGCACCTATCTCTATGACTTGTGAAGTACCTGGTTTAGAACCGTTTGTTTCTATGTCTATCACACAGAAGCGCTGTTTTTCATAAGGGGTATAATACGTCTCTAACCGATAGGTATCATCAAAGTGTGTGATGGGATAGCCTGAAGCCTGCAGTAAGATGAAGATGATCTCCGCATCTTCCAAAAGCGTTGTATATTTTGTAACAATATGTGTATACTGTTGACTGTCCAACACTCCGTTATGTTTACGAAATGCTGTGGTCAGTTCTTCAAAGACTCTTAGCATTTGCTATAAATTTCTTTACTTTCTGAGGGTCTTTTTTACCTTTGATCGATTCTACTCCTGAACTCACATCCACACCATAGAAACCAAGCTGTTTAACCTGTGCCACATTTTCAGGTGTTAAGCCTCCTGCCAAAATGATCTTGGAGCAGTCTATCCCGTTGAACCATTCAAGATTCAAACGCTTTCCTGTTCCTCCATACGCTTCACTGTATGCATCAACAAGACGATATCTGTCTTTAAATGTTAGGAGGTCTTTGGGACCTTTTGCACGTACTACCGGTAACGTTGGTAAGGAGATCATGTCTAAAGACTCTTCATCCACATCAAAATGGATCTGCGCACGTGAAATATCAGAATACTTACAAACCGTATCGATAGTTTCGACACCTTCATTGACAAACAACCCAACCCTTTCTACAAAAGGGGGTAGTTTATCTATAATACGTTTTGCTGCTCCGGGTGTGATATAACGTGGTGATTTATTATAAAATACAAATCCCAATGCATCTGCACCACATTCAACTGCATGTAAAGCATCTTTTAAATTTGTTATCCCACATATCTTAACCCTCATCCACTTTTCCCTTTTATTTCAATGCTGATATTGCGGCTTCAACACCCTCAGGATGTTTATATACAAAAGAACCTGCCACTACCACATCAACTCCCGCAGCTTCCAATTCTTTAACATTCTTATCATTCACTCCACCGTCAACTTCTATAAGACATTTTGGATTTCGTTTTTCAATAAGTGCTTTGAGACGCTGTGCACGTTCCACAACATTTGGTATGAACTTCTGTCCTCCAAATCCTGGGTTTACGGACATAAGAAGTACCATATCAACATCTTCAATCAAAAATTCTATGGCTTCTGGCGGCGTATGGGGATTCAGTGTGATCGCAGGACGTATATCCAATGCACGTATCTTTTGTATAAGTCTGTGGGGATGTTTCTCTTCTTCGATATGAAATGAGATGAACCCCGGTTTTAACGGTGCGAAAAGATCGACAAAAAAACTGTTGTTTTCGACCATTAAGTGAATATCCAAAGGTTTGGTGGCAGCTTTTGCTACCGCGTCTACAACTACAGGTCCTATAGTGAGATTGGGTACAAAATGCCCATCCATCACATCCACATGTACAAGGTCACAACCACCTTCACAAATAGCTTCAACATCACGTGCCAAATGCCCAAAATCTGCCGATAAAATACTTGGTGCTACTAACATTCCTATCCTAAAATAATTATTTTAAATTATTATAGCATAGGGTATATAAGTGGTCGGTTGGTTAGACCTCAATATGGGGCATCTGCGCAGAGTCCATACAATCGACTCCAAATACCAAATAGCTTAAGCAAATATTATGTTCAAATTGTCTATAATCCCACAAAATATTCATCGTTTTACACAGAACTGTATTTAAACGATTCACTTAAAGGAAATATCATGGCAAGAAGATGTGACATTACGGGTAAAGGCCCACTAGTAGGAAACAACGTTTCTCACGCAAACAACAAAACAAAAAGAAGACAACTTCCAAACTTAAGATCTGTAAAGATCACACTTGAAGATGGATCAACTAAAAGAGTTAGAGTTGCTGCTTCTACACTTAGAAC
>JADGDL010000061.1 GCA_016744875.1 Sulfurovum sp. | reverse complement strand
TTGGTACCTGTGCGATCTCCCCTTTTCTAAGAAATTTTCAAACTAAGATCGATGACTTTCTTGATGGCTTAATGTTAAGTGATATTCTATAGCCAACTCCCATACAAGCCTTATAGTGTATAATATGTAAATATTTTACATAATTATACACAAGGCTTAAACTTTTATGAAACAACACGTTTACCATCTCTCACATATCGATCTTGACGGCTACGGCTGTCAATATCTATCCATGCAATGTTTTGACACGATTGACTGCTATAATGCCAACTATGGTCCTGAAGTCTCTGCGCGTTTAGGTGAGATCGTCACCAAAATAGAACAAGACAAATTTCTTCACGGTGATGAGACAGAAAGACTCATACTTATCTCCGATCTAAACCTTACCACAAAAGAAGGTACATGGATAGAAAAAGAAGCCATACGTATCGGTGCAAAACTTCAACTTCTTGATCACCATGCTACAGGAGCTTCCGCAGCAGAGCGTTTTGCATGGTACAAGCTGGATACTAGCCGTTGTGCCACACTCATCACCTATGACTGGCTACAAACACATTATAACTTTGACAAAGAGAATGCCTTAGCCGCTATTGTACAAGCTATCAATGCCATTGACATTTGGGTAAGTGATGATGATCTCTTCGAATATGGTAAGGTCATGCTTGGTATGATATCCGGAGCTAGAGAGATAGGACGCATTCTATTTCCTGCACAGGACAGAGCATTTAAACTATCTATGATAGAGGAAGCAAAGAATAGAGTCTCTGATACAGATGCACCTATCAAGCTTGATGATGACCTTCATCAGATCAAAAAAGCATTTTTCAGACAGGATAAAAATAATACCAAAGACAACCTTGTTGCTATTTTTGTAACAACACTTCTCACTACAGACAGACAACGTCTTACCATAGAATACAAAGGCCACAAAGGCATACTTGGGTACAACGTAGGTAATGCCTCTATCATCGGTAATGCATGTATGGTAGAAAATGACGACTATGACTTTTACATGGATGTCAATTTCAGAGGTAACTTCTCTTTACGAAGCAACAATAAGCTGGATGTCTCACAAATGGCAGCCCACATTGGAAACGGTGGAGGCCACCCGAATGCCTCAGGTGGAAAGGTTGAAGGTTACAAAGACTCTTTTGTCTATGCTGATGTACGTAAATTTATACAAAATTATATCGATACAAAGTGTAATTAACTTTTAAAATTTAATATAAATTCTGTGCCTTTATCAGGTGCAGAATCCAACGCTATCTCTATACCATACTCTTCACATATACTTTTTACGATACTAAGCCCAACACCAAACCCTCCTGAGTATTCCGTACCTCTTTTAAACTTTTTAAAGATCTCTTTTTGTCTCTTCTCTTCTATCCCTATCCCCTGATCTTTAATACTAAATACCCCATTTTTTATTCTTAACTTCATCGTAGAATTTGCAGGAGAGTACTTAATGGCATTACCTATAAGGTTTCCAAAAAGTAATTTTAGTTGTGCTTGTGGTATAGAAAACATTTGTTTTTGGAGGTCTGATTCTACTTTAATACCTTTACTTTCACATAAAGGTTCATAATATCCAATACTTTTTTGGAGTACCTCAGCAATATCTATAGCTTCACCTTCTTCCTTTTTATCTGAAAAATTCAAATAAGTAAGTGAGGCATAGATATCATAAAGTTGTTTTGTACTGATAGAAATGTTCTTCAAAGTCTTTTGTGTATAACTTTCTTGTTTAAGTGCCTGATCTGTTGCCATAGAAAGTGCTGTAATGGGGGTGTTGAGTTCATGTGTCACATCATTGATGAAACGCTCTACTTGTTCCACTTTTTGGCGTATAGGCTTCATGAACAATTTAGAAAGCAACCAGGCAATGAGTACCATGATCAATCCTATGATCAGCATTACCTTTATGACAGTCTGCTGTAGTGCCTGCAGTGAATCCTTTAAACTATTAGACTGCGCTACTACATAAGCAATATTAAGATGATCTCTTGATGCATCAGAAATGAGTATATTGTAGCCATCTTTTTCAAAATACCCTGTTTTTAACATCATATTTGGTACAAACAATTTACCCTCTACTACCTCTCCCTGCGTATTTATAAAGGCAAGTGTAATCTCATCAGGAACAGCTGACTTTTTTAGTGCCACACCATGCATATGTGCCATAATGATATCTCCTGATCTCATATCTGCACTATGTTGAAGTTTATAGTAGGTTTCATTTTTAAGTGCGCTCTTCTGTGCCTCATAATACCAGTACCCAGTAATAGAAATGAACAAAAAAGAAGAAATGATGTAGAGTCCCAAAAAGGAGTAAAAAGATTTTCGTTCCAAGTTATTCATAACGATACCCCAACCCTCTTTGTGTAATGATTTTCTCACTCCCTATTATCTCCCGCAACTTTCGTATGTAAGAACGTAAAGTAGCATCACTTGGTAACTGATCAAACTCCCATATATTTTGTACTAACTCTTCTGTACTGATCAGTCTTCCGGAATGCGCTATGAAATACTCCAATAACTCTACTTCTTTAGGTGCAAGACTCTGTTCTTTTGTGCCGTCACTTACTATCTGCTTAGATGGATAATACACTAAAGTATCAGACAAAGTCACAGGGCCATCTTGTTCTATGTAAAATAACACCCTACTCTTTTCTATGCGCAGTTTTAACTCTTCCAGTTCAAAAGGTTTACGTATATGATCATGTGCTCCTGCATCGAAACTTGCTTTTAGGTGCTTGGTATCACCATATGCAGTGACTACGATGGCCGGTGTTGTGTCATTAAAAGAGCGTAGTTCTTTAAGGAGTTCTACCCCGGTCTTACCAGGTACATTGATATCAAAGATGAAAAGGTCATATCGATTGTTGTCTATTAACTTCTGTGCATGGGTAGAATCAAAAGCATGATCCACATCGTAAAAGTCTTGCAGATAGGTAGAGACAATATCTCCTAATACAGGATCATCTTCCATCAGTAGTATTTTCATTGCCAGATCCCTCTTTTTAATTATCTATAGTTTACTACAAATATTTATAAGAGCACCTCTTCTTGTCTTGACACATATGATTTATATCTTCACTCTTGACTCTAAAGCACGAGAGAGTGACATGATATCTATATTTTCCAACTCTACCCCCGTTGGTACACCCTGGGCGATCTTCGTAAAGTGTATATCTAAACCTTTTAACTTATCTTCTATATAAAGTATCATTGTATCTGTTGCGATACTTGGGGGGAATGCAAAAATTATTTCACCCACACCGCCTACAGCATAAAATAGGTGATCTTCATCAAGATCACGTACTTCAGATACCACATAATAGACCCCATCAAACTGTCCACTCTCTTCAATGGTCAATATATCTTTCGCAGATTGAACAATACAGAGCTTAGAACTGTCTCTATAAGGGTCTGAACAGATAGTACAGAGTTCATCTTCACTCATATTATGACATTTGGTGCATTTTTGGATGCTATTGATCCCTGTCTCTAATGCATGTGCCAATTTCATCGCAGCAAAACCATCTACCATAACTGCGTGATATGCCATACGGATAGCTGATTTTTTTCCTACTGAGGGTAGTGACTGAAAAGCATCCACAAGGTTTTCAAATGCTTCTATCTTATAGTTTTTCATCAGTCTCTTAGATAATCAGATGCTTTAGAATACTCAACCACAGACTTAATAAATGTGACCACTTTTTGATGTTCAGGATGCACATCATAAGCATCAAGTCCTTCTTTACTTTCAAATACTGCAATAATACTCAGATCCATCGCTCTATCCGCTTCAATGAAATTAACACCGACATCCATACTTCTTAAACTTGGAACTGCACCCATAAGATTTTCTAACATTTGTTTTGCTTGAATAATATTGGCTTTTTTGTTTTCTTCCTTAAACTTAAACATGATGATATGTACGAGCATACTGGACCTTTAAAAGATTTTTTGTGATTATAGCAAAATTATGATAGAATTCGCCAAAATTATTCCCTATTTTAGGAGAACCCTTATGACAGAATTAGATTATTATGAAGTGCTTGAAGTAAGCAAAGATTGTACAGGTGCTACACTTAAAAAAGCATACCGTAAACTTGCAATGAAGTATCACCCGGACAGAAACCCTGATGACCATGAAGCAGAAGAGCAGTTTAAAGTAGTCAATGAAGCCTACCAAGTACTCTCTGATGATGAAAAGAGATCTATCTATGACCGTTACGGTAAAGCCGGTCTTGAAGGTCAAGGTGGCATGGGCGGCGGCTTTGGCGGTGGGAATATGGACGATATTATGGATATGTTCAACTCAATGTTTGGTGGTTCCGGTGGAGGATTTGGCGGAGGTTTCGGTCAGACCCGAAGAGACCCAAGTCAAAAATATGCATTAGATTTTGAGATAGAACTTCCTTTAAAATTCCACGAAGCAATCTTTGGCTGTGAAAAGAAGATAGACATCACTTATAAAACATCATGTACAGACTGTGAAGGTACCGGTGCTAAAGATGCCAAACTTGAAACATGTGACTATTGTAAAGGTCAGGGGCAAGTTCTTATGAGACAAGGACCGATGCAATTTGCACAAACCTGTCCAAAATGTGAAGGTAAAGGTCAAAGCAGTACGGAAGATTGTGGCAGTTGTCGTGGAAAAGGGTATCATGAAAATGAAGATACTGTTACGGTCAACATACCTGCAGGTGTAGATTCAGGTAACCGTTTAAGAGCACAAAACTATGGAAATGAAGCTAAAAATGGACAGCGTGGTGATCTTTATATGACTTTCCGTGTAGAAGAAGATGAAAACTTTATCCGTAATGGTAATGACATCTACATTGAAGTCCCCGTATTCTTTACACAAGCCATACTCGGAGAGACTATCTCCATTCCGGCACTTGACGGTGAACTGGAATTAGAGCTTAAACAGAGTACGAAAGATAAAGAACAATTTGTCTTTAATGGTGAGGGTGTTTCTGATGTACATGGTGGGAGAAAGGGTCGTTTGGTTGCACAAATACAGATGATCCTGCCTAAAAAGATCAATGATGAGCAAAAAGAACTTTTAGAAAAGCTCCAAGAGAGTTATGGTGTAGAGAGTTCTCCTCATAAAAATACATTTGACTCAGCATTTGACAGAGTAAAAAGCTGGTTCAAAAACTAATTTCTCTCATGTGGGCACGGTATGATGACGTCAGAGTATTTACTATTGATATTAAGAAGAAGATCAACTAACCTGCTGCTGCAATATAATTTTACTATCTGAAGGTTCTAAACTTGAATCTTCGCTATTTTTGTCATAAGCTATAACATAAACCTCATCAAGACTTTTCAAATAATTTTTTTCACCAAATTCAGCATATGCTGTTGCACCAATAGAGATCAGTGCCTGTTTTGGATAGTCACAATCTTTTAGCTGTGATGCTATGTCTTCAAGTGGACCAAAATCTTCCTGAGTGTTCATTTTATCTATCAGCCATGTTTTAAGCTTAGCGTAGAAGTAAGAGTAACCAAGTAGTGGTGCATCAACACCATAAGGGTATAATACCCCTTCACGTTCGACAAAAGAGCATAGATGGTAATTGTCCATCACTCCACCCTCTTCAAACCTATCTATAGCTATCCATTTGTCACCTATACCTTTGGAGTTAGGTCCCCATGACTTTTTTTCTGAGATCTTTTTTGCACCCTCCTTACGAATGGTACAGTCATTAAAAGTCGTAAATTTTTGAGCGATAAGATCTATCACTTTTTTCTCATCATCATATACTATATCAAAAAGTACAGCTATCTCGGGTTCTACTTGAGCATTCGCTTCATAATCAGGAAGTTCCAATTTGTCTGTACCTATAGAATATAGTCCTAAAAAAGAGTCCGAACCAGGCAGATAAAAAGGGAAAATACCTTTAGGTGCATCAGGTTCAGCCGTGATTACATTTTCAAAATCTTTAAGTTCTCCGGCTTGTTCCAAATGATGTGCAAAATTTCCTGCTACACCTAGACAAATGACATCTTGTAATTGCATGCATATTCCTTACTAATAATTACTATAGTATATCTTAGTGATGATTATAATGTGTTTTGAAAATTGTAACTGAGAGGATAGAGAGGATTAGCTAGTATCCGAAGATACTGGCTAAAAAGGAAAAAACTTATTAACCTGCTACAGCGTCTTTAAGTGTTTTACCCATTTTGAATTTTGGTGCAGTGTGTGCTGCTTTTGTATACGTTTTGTCAGTTCCTGGAACTTTACCAGATTTTTCTGCAACATCTACTGTAGAGAATGTACCGAATCCTACCAAAGATACTGTTTCTTTCTTTACCAATGCTTCTGTTACTGATGAGATAAATGCTTTTACTGCTCTCTCTGCTGCTGCTTTACTTTCAAACTCACCGTTTTTCTGTACTAACTCTACGAAATCTGCTTTTGTCATTCTTCTTCCTTTAATTTAAGATGATACATTATAACACAACAAACTCTTAAAAAAACCTAAAAAACCCCTAAAAAGGCCCTAATTTACGGGATTTGCAACAGATTGTTAGATATTATGCAAAATTTGTTTTTATTTATATATTTAAACTATAATAAGTATTAGTAATAGTTATGTATATATTGAATGAAAGAAGAAAGATGGTGCGTCAGAGAGGATTTGAACCTCCACACCACTAGGGCACTACCCCCTCAAGCAAGTGGGTTGCAGTCGTTACACTCCTGAATAGCGTGTGTTCTTCCACTTAGATGCTATGAGGTACACGTTAAGGTACACGTAAATGTATCGGCGAAGGATACGGAGTATCTCTACTGAGAAAGGTTCTCAAAAAGAGCGTGTCATATTCTTCTATAAGGTATAGCCTTCTTTCTATTC
>JADGDL010000060.1 GCA_016744875.1 Sulfurovum sp. | reverse complement strand
CCATTTCTTGGTGAATTTTCGAAACTTTTAATTGGTATGACAAATGATGCGGGGATTGCCGTTGCATTAGCCCATCTCATATTTAACTTAAACATAGCATTATTACTGTTGGCACTTTTGGGTATCATCAGACCTAAGCTAGAAAAATGGCTGATAAAAGATGGTATTTAAGACTTAATAAAAACCTTATAAAATATATTATTTTATAAGGTTTTCAGCATCTCATTAAGATAAAGATATTTAAGTAATATAAATAAGAATTTGGGATTATTTTTTTATTGACTTTTGGACTAATTGAAGTCCGAAAACTTCATTAATATTAGTCAGGTGAAACGATAAGCCGGGTTTTGTCGTGGATAGTTATTTATCTAGGCGCATTGTTGCCAATACGCTCAAGCGAAGTATGTGTTGCTGATCTAACAGCTTATGAGACTTATACCATATACTTCTTGCTGCGAACAGGGTTTACCTAGCTACCTATGTTACCATAAGCACTGGTGGGCTCTTACCCCACCCTTTCACTGTGACCACCGAAGTGGCTACCTACTTTCTGTTGCACTTGCCCTCAGATTACTCTGGCCATCCGTTAGATGGAGTCCTGTCTCACTTGCAGCCCGGACTTTCCTCTCGTGACATGATGTCACCAGCAACTACCTGTTACACCTGCGCGAATTATAGCATAGAAATAGTGAATATTTAAATTTATATTTATAGAAGTAAAATGATGTACGTTCAATGATAAGTAAATTATTGGTTCATTTTTCCTATGGCACAAGATACATAACTCTTAGCTTTTACAGAAGTACTATCAACAAAGCCCATTTTTTCAGAGGCCAAAGGATAACCAAGTTTTTTAAGTTCATTTCCCAAAGCTTCTATCTTATCATGCTCTATATCTAGAGTGATCTCTCTTGGTTCTACATCAAGATTTACTTCAACCTCACCAAACTTATCATAGAGCTTACCTTTAAGTGTTGAGGCACATCCTGTACATTTTACATTTAGAACTTTAAAAGTTTGTTGCATAATATAACCTTTATTTTTTATATGATAAGAAAATGGTGTGTAGAACATGTGTAGAAATGGGTGATGTACCCGGAAAAGTTCCGGGTACAATGTAACTTAAATTTTAAGTGTCACTCTTTATGAAAGTACTTCTGTTACCGCTTTACCGATCTCTGCTGGTGAAACAACAACTTTCACGCCTGCTGCTTCAAGTGCATCCATTTTTTCTTTAGCTGTACCTGCAGAACCAGAGATGATAGCACCTGCGTGCCCCATTCTTTTACCTGCTGGTGCAGTTTGACCTGCAATGAAAGCAACCACTGGTTTAGTGATATTTTCTTTGATATACGCTGCTGCTTGAATCTCAAGATCTCCACCGATTTCACCGATCATAACGATCGCTTCAGTGTCTGCATCGTCTTGGAACTCTTGAAGAAGTTGCTTGTATGAAAGACCAATAATCGGGTCTCCACCAATACCAACTGCTGTAGTAATACCAAACCCTTCATTACATACTTGGTTTGCACCTTCATATGTCAATGTACCAGACTTAGAGATAAGTCCAACATTACCTTTTTTAAAGATCATACCAGGCATGATCCCTATTTTACACTCTTCTGCTGTAATAATACCAGGACAGTTTGGTCCGATAGTCTTCATACCGTTTTTAATTGCACATGCTTTTGCCGCTTGCATATCACGAACTGGTGCACCCTCAGTAATAATAACTGCAAGTTCAATACCGGCACTTGCTGCTTCCATTACTGCATCTGCAACAAATGCAGGTGGTACGAAAACCATAGAAACTGTAGCACCTGTAGTAGCCACTGCATCTTTTACTGTATTAAATACAGGTTGACCAAGATGTGTTTGGCCACCTTTACCAGGTGTTACACCACCAACGATCTTTGTACCATAATCCATACACTGTTCAGCATGGAAAGAACCCTCTTTACCTGTAAATCCTTGAACGATTACTTTTGTATCTTTATTTACTAAAATTGCCATCTACTACTCTCCTTTTGCCGCTGCTACAGCTTTGGCTGCACCATCACCTAAATCATCGCCAACAATAATATTATCAATATTAGCATTTTTCAAAATCTCTGCTGCTTCTGGTGCATTTGTACCATCAAGTCTTACAATGACAGGTACGTTTACATTTGTGATCTTTGTTGCTTCAAGAATACCATTTGCAATCCTGTCACATCTTACGATCCCACCAAAGATATTTACAAAAATAGCTTTTACTTTTGGATTTTTAAGAATGATCTCAAATCCTTTAGCAACAGTTTCAGCATTTGCTGAACCACCAACATCAAGGAAGTTTGCAGGTGTTCCACCCATGTAGTTAATTGT
Source organism: Sulfurovum sp. (assembly GCA_016744875.1). Classification (GTDB taxonomy): domain Bacteria; phylum Campylobacterota; class Campylobacteria; order Campylobacterales; family Sulfurovaceae; genus Sulfurovum. The sequence continues at coordinate 4,529 of JADGDL010000060.1, read as the reverse complement.
ATCCATTGTACCCATTGCAAGACCGGCACCATTTACCATACAACCAATTTCACCATCAAGAGCAATGTAAGAAAGACCATACTGAGACGCTTCTCTCTCATCTGCATCCTCTTCAGAAATATCTCTCATATCTTCGATCTCAGGATGACGTCCAAGTGCAGAGTCATCAAATCCCATTTTTCCATCAAGTGCCATGAAATCACCTGACGCAGTTTTGATCAATGGATTGATCTCGATCATCTCAGCATCATTTTCCATATAAAGTTTGTAAAGTTTTGCTGCAAATTGAATCATTTTTCTTTGCTCAGATTTATCTGTAATACCTAAACCAAATACAAGTTCTCTACCATGGAAACCTTGAAAACCATATGCAGGATCAACAGCAATTTTAATGATCTTTTCTGGCGTTTCTTCTGCTACAGTCTCAATGTCCATACCACCTTCAGTCGAAGCCATGATAATTGGCATTTCAGCAGCTCTGTCAAGTACAACTGAAAGATAAAGTTCATCTTCAATAGCTGCACCCTCTTCAATGTATACTTTTTGAACCAATTTACCTTCAGGACCTGTTTGGTGTGTTACCAAAGTCATACCTAAGATCTCACTTGCCAATTCTCTTACTTCATCAATCGATCTAGCAAGTTTAACACCACCACCAAGACCACGTCCACCTGCATGAATTTGAGCTTTAACTACCCAAATATTTCCACCTAATTCCTGCGCATTAGTAACTGCTTGAAGAGGGGTATTTGCGATAATACCTCTTGGTGTCGGTACACCGTATTTAGCAAAGATCTGTTTTGCCTGATATTCATGTATATTCAATTTAACTCCTTTAAAATTACTATTAATGCTCATATTATACGCCTTAGGTAAATAATGTTTGGTTAATTCTATTATTAATATTGCTAATTTAACAAATGTGTTAATTATCTACACAGTTTATGATGCTTTTGGGAGGCATGAGAGTCAATATGTCTTTTAACAAAAGCTAAAAGGGCACAAAGTGTAACACTTTGTACAATTTTAGCTATATTTTAGAGAAGTTTTTATGCTTTGGGTGCGATCATTTCTTCAGGTTTCACTGCCTGATCAAAATCTTCTGCACTCATAAGTCCAAGATTCACAGCTTCTTCTTTAAGTGTTGAACCGTTGGCATGTGCGGTTTTTGCTATTTTAGCTGCATTTTCATACCCTATATGTGGATTAAGTGCGGTAACAAGCATGAGTGAATCATTTAAAAATCTATCAATATTGTCTCTAATAGGTTCTATCCCTACTGCACAGTTCACATCAAAAGATCTCATTGCATCCGCAAGTAACTTGATTGACTGTAAAATGTTATAAGCAATGACCGGTTTAAATACATTGAGTTCGAAATTACCCTGAGATGCTGCTATACCCACAGTAGCATCATTACCCATTACCTGCACAGCCACCATCGTCATCGCTTCTGCCTGTGTAGGGTTCACTTTCCCCGGCATGATCGATGAACCTGGTTCATTGGCTGGGATCTCTATCTCCCCTAATCCACATCTTGGACCAGAAGCCAACCATCGAACATCATTTGCTATTTTCATCATATTTGCTGCAAGTGCTTTAAGCGCACCTGAAAGTACTACTTCTGCATCGTGTCCAGTAAGTGCATGAAATTTATTAGGCTGAGATACAAAACCGTAATTTTTTGGCATAAAATCATTTAATTGTGCTGCAACTCTCTGTGAAAACTCAGGGTGAGAGTTAAGTCCTGTACCAACTGCCGTACCACCTATGGCTAGTTCTCTACAATATACCAGTGCATCATTAAGCTGTTTAAGATTGGCATCCAACATCGCAACGTAACCTGATATTTCTTGACCAAGTGTGAGTGGCGTTGCATCTTGTAAATGTGTTCTACCTATTTTTACTACATCAGAAAATGCTTCAACTTTTCCCTGTAGTGTGGTTCTTAATTGCTCTAAAGAAGGGATAAGATCATCCATCACTGCCACTACTTCTGCAACACGCATCCCTGTTGGATAAGTATCATTTGAACTTTGTCCTTTATTTACATCATCATTAGGGTGCACAAGTTTATCTTTAGTAAAATCTCCACCAAGGATCTCTGTTGCTTTATTGGCTACTACTTCATTCATATTCATATTTGACTGTGTTCCTGAACCTGTTTGCCATACAACTAAAGGAAAGTTATCATCAAGTTCAGCAGAAAGAACCATCTCACATGCTTTTGAGATTGCAGATGTTTTATCATTATCTAAACGACCCAGATCGTTGTTTACCAATGCACATGCTTTCTTCAAATTCGCAAAACCATACACAACTTCCAGAGGCATTTTTTCATTACCTATCTTAAAGTTATGGATAGAACGTTGTGTCTGTGCTCCCCAATATTTCTCAGCAGGAACTTTAACCTCTCCCATTGTATCTGACTCGACTCTGTAATTCATATTTGATCCTTTCAGCTATCATAATTGATTATAATACACCGTATTGATTAATGAAAGATTAAAAAATGAATTATCATTCAAAAAATAATTATGATTTGGGAAATTTTTGGAGTATATAGATATGTAGTAACACTATTACATGAGATAAAAAATAGTTTTTAACACTTATACGCTTTGAGGGTTAACCCCTCAAATCTACTGGACTTTAGTCCTTAACTTCGTATTGTTCACGACCCATTTGGTAAATATCATTACCTTTAGTATCGTTTACAACAGTTACAGGAAAGTCTTCCACTGTGATCTTTCTTACTGCTTCTGGTCCAAGTTCTGGATAAGCGATCACTTCAGCTGAACGGATCTGCTTACCAAGCAATGCTCCTGCTCCACCAGTCGCACCAAAATAGATACCGTCATAATCAACACAAGCATCTTTGACTGCCTGGTTTCTTTTTCCTTTACCTATCATCCCTTTTGAACCATTTTTTAACATAGTTGGAGAAAACGAGTCCATTCTATAAGAAGTTGTCGGCCCGGCACTTCCAATTGGGTCACCTGGCTTTGGTGGTGTTGGCCCAACAAAATAAATAACTGTTCCTTCAAGATCAAACGGAAGCTCTTCTCCTGATTCAATAAGATCAACAAGTCTACTGTGCGCTGCATCTCTTGCCGTATAAATAGTACCGTTTAATAAAACTGTATCTCCTGCTACAAGCTGTTTTGTATCTTCAGAAGTAAGTGGTGTTGTTAAAGTATAAGTTGCCATCCATTCTCCTTATATCGTGATGTGTGTATGTCTTGAAGAGTGACACTGAACGTTTACAGATACTGGAAGTGACGCAATGTGGCAAGGATTAGACTCTATATGTACAGCCAAAGCTGTTTTTGTTCCACCCATTCCCATAGCACCAATTCCAAGCTTATTGATCTCATTTAGCATTCTCTCTTCAAGTTCAGCCATCTCAGAGTCTTCGTGTTTCGTCTCAAGGTCTCTAAAAAGTGCATGTTTTGATGAGATAACTGCTTTTTCAAATGTTCCACCAATTCCAACACCTACAGTAATAGGAGGACATGGATTTCCACCTGCATCAGAGATCACTTCTTTCACATACTCGACGATCCCATCTTTCCCTGCAGCTGGAGGGAAAACCTTCGCACGGCTTACATTTTCAGAACCACCACCTTTTGCGGCATATTCGATGTCAATTTTATCACCCGAAACTATATCAAAATGTACTATAGCGGGAAGGTTATACCCTACTGTATCTTTCAGATTTAACCGAGAAAATGGCTCACATGTTGAGGCTCTTAAGTATCCTTCAGTGTAACCTTCTTCTGTTCCTTGATTAATAGCATCTCTCAAAAGACCACCATTAATACGTACCTCTTCCCCAACATTTACAAAAAATACTGCTAAACCGGTATCTTGACAAAGTGGTCTTTTTTCATCTTTGGCGATATTTGCATTTTCAATAATTTGACGGATAACTTCTTTACTAACAGGTGACTTTTCAGCTTCCATAGCAGCTTCAAGTGCATCATACGTATCTTGTGGAAGATCTGTACCACAATGCATGATAATATCTTTAACCGCTTTTACAACTACATCAAACTCAATTTCTCTCATCTTAGACCCTTAGTCAAAAAAGTTTTTTTCTTTAAGCACATCGATCATACTTTTTACAGACTCAACACTTTTTGCAAATTTATTCTTTTGACCTTCATTTAATGTCATCTCAAAAAGTTTTTCAACACCATTTGCTCCAAGTGCAACAGGTACACCAGATACAACATCGGAGTGTCCATAATGCCCCTCAAGTAACACTGCACAAGGATGGATCTGCTTAGTATCTTTCAAAATAGCTTCAACCATCAATGCAGTAGATTTTGCAGGAGCATAGTATGCTGAACCAGTTTTTAAATAACCAACGATTTCAGCACCTCCACCTTTTGTTCTTTCAACAATTTCTAATATCTCTTCTTCATCAAGTACATCCGTTAAAGGTACACCAGCTACTGTAGAGAATTTAGGAAGTGGCACCATATCATCACCATGACCACCCATAACAGATGCTCTAATTTGTC
>JADGDL010000005.1 GCA_016744875.1 Sulfurovum sp. | reverse complement strand
GTATATACACCGTTAAAAAAGAAGAGTGCTATAGCTGTTGTCCCGGGTGCAATACTTGGGGTAATACCTCCTGCAGTGGGATGGTTGACAGCAGGACATGCTTTAGGTGAACAAGAATTTTTTGCTTTAGGATTATAAAATTCTTTTTCTATACCGACCAAACCAATGTTCGAAGGTACCAGTTTAAGGTTTTTTATATCTGAATCAAGAATAACTTCTGAAAGTTTTTTTGAGCCTATTAGCACATGGTAGATATTGAACTCATAATCACTTCTAGCAAACCCTAAACTTGTTGTAGCATTTGACTGAGGATCGATGTCCAATAGAAGCACTTTTTTACCTCTTTCTGCCAAAGATGCTGCTAAATTCACTGCTGTTGTTGTTTTTCCTACGCCACCTTTTTGATTGGCTATGCTAATGACTTCACTCATCTTAAACTATATACCCTCTTCCCATCTATTTTTAATGACCCGTCTTCCTCTAAGGTCGCATCTGCCAAACTCGTTCTAGAGCCCTTTTCATGGCCTTGTTGATAGCTTTCAATATGCGCTGAAAACTTTCTACTTAGTTCAAATTCTACCTCATACTCACTAAAAACTTGCTTCCATTTTGGAAACTTTTCAAGGGCAAGAAGGTAATTTTTTAGTAATTTTAGAGCTGAGATATCGGACTGTAAGGCAGTGTAGCCATTTTGAGATTTTTTTAAATTAATTCCAATTCCACACACCAAAGTATTATTTACTTTCTGAGTAATCGTTCCACCTATTTTCTCATCATCTTGATAGAAGTCATTTGGCCATTTTAACCAGATATTTTCACCAAGTTCAACTAAGGTTTTTTTCATGATATAGGAGAAGTAAATAGATGCAGAATTCAAAGTAAGATCATCGGGTAAATTCTCTAAATTGATGGCAATAGAAGCAAAGAAGTTTCCCTCTCCTCCTGACCATTCATTATCACGTGATCCAACTCCCGAACTTTGTTCAGACGTCATCACAGCTATAGGTGCTATCAATCCATAAGTCTTAATTTGCTCAACTAAATATCTTTGTGTTGAGGCTAAATGATCAAAGGATACTATCTCCAATTTTCAGTCCCCTCCCTACACAATATGCTTTTGCTGACATCGCTTTTTTAGATGCTGGTTGTAGTGTATCTATTTTCAAAGCACCCACAGTACATCCGACATGCACTGCATCATTTTCAAAAGAGAGTATCTCAAAACATCTATGCTTGGATGTAGCATCAACCAAAGTCACACCATCTATCTTTGTACCGTTGGCAGAAAATATGCCTGGCCATCCTTCAAATGCTCTATATTTATTATAAACCAAAGAAGCATCTTCAAAATCCACTTCACCATCAGCTTTTTTGATCTTTTTACATAATGTTGCCTGGCTCTCGTCTTGTTTAACAGGCTTGATATTTTCAAAACTTCTAATTGTACTTAAAGTAAGTCCGGACGCATCCTCTGTCAGCTGCTGCATCAGAGCATGTAATCTCATTTCTCTGGGTATTTCAAACTCGATCATTTCAAGTATATCTCCCGTATCAAGCCCCTCTTCCATCATCATAGAGGTCACACCTGACTTTCCATCACCATTAAGTAAGGACTGCTGTACGGGTGAAGCACCCCTATACTGTGGTAAAAGTGAAGCATGTAGATTAATACAAGGTGCAATATCAAGTATATTTTTGGGAAGGATCTGTCCAAATGCTGCAACAATGATAAAATCAGGTTTCTCTGCCTCGATAGCTTCAAAGATACCTTCATCGCTCAAACGGTTTGGCTGTAAGACTTCAATATGATGTTCAACTGCCAAAGATTTGACAGGAGGAGCTGTCAAAACCTTCTTACGTCCTACTGGACGATCTGGTTGGGTAAGGACTAATGAGACTTCCATATCTGTAGCGTTTATCAGTGTTTCAAGTATCTCTTTTGCATAGTGTGGTGTACCCATGTAGACTATTTTATATGTCATAGTATTCTTCTTTGATGTAAATTAAGATTTAAAAAGTGTTCCACCATTGTGTTCACTATCGATTAAGTAGGATTTTACATCGGAAAGATCAAATCCTGAAGCCAGAAACATTTCTCTGTTGTGTTTCATTAAAAAATCTGCTGATTGAAGTTTTGTTACTATACCCCCGGTAGCAAATTCATTATTGGGTGTATGGTCTGCAGTTAACTCTTCTTCTAGTATGCCAGTCACTACTTCTCTGCGTTTTGCATCACTGTATTTATTTGGGTCCTTGTCATAAAAAGCATCAATGTCTGAGAGTATCACAAGTAAGTCCGCATTGAAGTAATGGGTTACATGTGCAGAAAGTCTATCATTATCTCCAAATACCAACTCTTCGATACTCACTGTATCATTTTCATTAATGATCGGTACTACATTGTTTTCCAAAAGTGTATCTATTGCAACTTTTGCGTGATTTACATGTTTCGGTGTTTCAAACACATCTGCAGATAAAAGTACCTGTGAGCAAAGAAGTCCGAATTTAGCAAATTTCTCTTGATACATTTTAAGTAGTAAAGGCTGCCCTATTGCTGCCAAAGCTTGTCTGTTTGCAACAGTATCTCTCCCTAAAGGAAGAAGTGTAAATCCAGCTGCCACTGCCCCTGAACTTACCAAAATGACTTCGTTATGATGTGCCTTAAGCTCTGCAATGAACTGAACTAGTGCCAGCATACGTGTTTTAGCCACTTCACCATCCTCTGTCAAGACATGAGAACCGACCTTAATAACTATACGTTGATTATCCATTTTATACTTCGTCTTCTTCTTTCACATTATTAATAAAACCACCCAAGGCATATCGTAACGCTTCAGTGTTGATATGTGCAACAGATGAGATAGGTAGAACGAACAGTGGTTTTTCCTGAGGAAGCGCCACACCAAAGTCTTTTTTAAATCCATAAGAGATATAATTTTCATTGGTTTTATACTGCGGAAGTGTATCGTTTGCTTCAAGCTCAATATCTGCTAAAAAAGTCTCTGTTAACACATTCACTTCTTCTGCTGTGAGTGCATCAATTTTAGTAATGACGATAGCATGTTTTCTCATTGCAAGTGTTTCAGAATATCGATGTAACTCAACCAACAGTGTCTCATACTGATACTTCATCTCTCTATAATTCGCTGCATCGATAAGCAGTAAAAGTGTCTTGGTGCGCTCAATATGCTTTAAAAACTCAAGTCCAAGTCCTCTACCATCACTTGCACCTTCTATGATACCAGGGATATCTGCCATCATATATGAGTCATACTCACCCATATGCACAACACCAAGCTTTGGTGTTAATGTTGTGAACTCGTAGTTTGCTACTTGCGGTCTTGCATTTGAAAGTGTTGAAATGAGTGTTGATTTTCCTACATTTGGATAGCCGACAAGACCAACATCTGCGATGAGTTTCATCTCAAGTCTTACCTCTTTTGTGATACCCGGCAATCCTGGTTGGGCATATGTTGGTCTTTGGTTGGACGAAGATTTAAAGTGCATATTTCCCAAACCGCCCTTACCTCCTTCTAAAAAAGGAATCACATCACCCTCATTCACAAGGTCCATTAGCTCTTCACCTGTCTCCATATCTACCACTGTCGTTCCGGGAGGAACTGTGATAAACATATCTTCACCTTTACGTCCGTAACATTTACGGCCTTCTCCCGGCTTACCATTTTCTGCTTTCATATGATTACGACCACGTAGTGATGAGAGTGTATCTGTGTTGTTATCTACTTTAAAAAATACAGAACCTCCACGACCGCCATCACCACCATCAGGACCACCATTTACAACAAACTTTTCAGTCAAAAAAGAGATGGAACCTGGCCCACCTTTACCTGAAGAAATCATCAATTCTACACTATCTACAAACATCTATTAAACCTTTAAATCTATGAAAAACCATCTTTTAACTTTGGATGGAAATGAATTAGAGAATTATACCTAAATTAGGGGAATACTTACTATAAAAAATAAAATGAGGGGAAAAGACTCTGATGATTCAAAGTCTTTAGTCTGAAAAGATTCAGACTAAGAGATGACTATGCAGGTACTACTGATACTTTCTTCTGACTAGCAGTTCTGTTATCAAATTTAACTACACCTTCAATAAGTGCAAATATAGTATGGTCTTTACCCATTCCTACACCATTACCTGGGTGAACTTTAGTTCCTCTTTGTCTGATGATAATGTTACCTGGGATAACTGCTTCACCACCAAATTTTTTAACGCCTAAACGACGTCCAGCTGAATCACGGTTATTCTGAGTGGACCCCTGTCCTTTTTTGTGTGCCATATCAAACGCTCCTTATGCTATTTTAGTAATTCTAACTCTAGTAAAGTCTCTTCTGAAACCTCTTTTAAGTTTTGAATCTTTTCTTCTTCTTTTTTTGTAGATGATAACTTTTTTATCTCTACCTTCATTGATCACTTCACCTTTAACTACAGCACCCTCCACAAAAGGAGCTCCTACAGTTAATTCACCATTGTCTAATGCTAGAACTTCTTTAAATTCTACTGCTGCTTTTGGTTCAAGGTCCATTTTGTCAAAACAGATGATATCACCCTCTTGAACTTTGAATTGTTGACCACTTGCTTTAATGATTGCGTACATTGCAAATCCTTTACTTATACTATGTTTTTTAAAAAGTTCGTGATTATATCCAAATAGAGTTTAATATTTTTTTAAACTTCACTCCTATTTAAAAGGATTTGATTAAAAATGAGCATGTGCTCCACCCAATGCAATACAATCGATCTCAACAAGTGCATTTTTAGGCAGTGTTTTTACAGCAACTGTACTCCTTACTGGTTTATGCTCACCAAAATAATGTGCATAGATTGCATTCACTTTTTCAAAGTCATTCATGTCCGCTAAAAATATAGTTGTTTTAATGACATCACTGAAGCCTGCGTCTGCTTCTTTCAATACATAAAAAAGGTTTTTCATTACCTGGTGTGTTTGATTTTCTACATCTTGGGCTTCCATAACACCTTCTGGCGTCAATGCTATCTGTCCTGACGTATAGATCATACCATTAACTTCAATAGCCTGTGAATAAGGGCCTATTGCTTGGGGAGCTTCTATTGTCGATATAAATTTCATAATTCTTCTCCTTTATTTCGTGTTACGTTCGTAAAATATATATGATGTCGAATAGTCTGAAAATTCAAAATAGACTTTCTGCTCATTTTGATCTCTCACATAATTTAAATTGATATCATCATATCCATACCCGTAGCGATATGGTCTCATTTTATTATCATTACTACCGTAAGCAGTTGAAAGTTTATCAATTTTGATAAACCTATGTACAAGCTTGTCTCCGGCATAAATATCTAGAACACCATTGGTTCCAGTCCAATTCTGCAGTGAACGGCTTAAAGAATTTTGTGTCTCTTGTGTACAGGCACTCAATAATAGTGCCATTGCAATAAAAATTAGTAATCTTATTTTCATTTTGTCTCCTTCTCTTAGGCTTTTGGCATGCCAAATTTTTGTGTGATCAATTCACCTTCATCATTAAAGTGTAAATAATAGAGTTTATCTTTAGCGACAGTGAGTCCGGCAAGATAACGTAAAGCCAAGTTTGCCTGTAAAGAACCTATATGCATTACAATAGGTGCAGTAATACCCCCTGGCTTATGATCCGATATATTAAACACTTTAAAGTCAGCCTTGTCAAAGAAACATACCTGTCCGTTGAACTCTTCAACACTTGCATAGATCCATGGTGTATCTGTCTCCCTCGCATAGGCATTTATCTCCCCTCTTACAGGAAGATTATCTGTTGCATCCAGTATAAGATCATAACTGTTACCCATCCCTTTAAAATCATCAAAAGGCATATCAAAAGCAATCGCTTTAACAAAAGGATTTTTACGTTCTAAAAGGGCAGTCACTACTTTGGCTTTGTTCTTCCCCTCATCGTCTAGTGTAAAAGCGATCTGTCTATGTATATTATGAGAAGATACCGTATCGAAATCCACCATATGGATCTCACCTATACCAGAAGTTCCCAGTGCCATAGCCAACGTACAACCAAGTCCACCCGAACCGATAATAGCGATCTTCTTCTTTTCTAAACTCTGCTGTGCAGTTGAACCCCAAAGTTGGATCTGTCTATTAAAATATTCACCTTGTGTCATACCAAGTCCTCACGTAATTTTAGTTCTTTCTCAAAACCCCAAGATTTTCTGTGCTCAAGTATTTCACTCTTATCTATCACTTCTACAAGCATAGACTCTTTATCTTCAAGCATCATCTCGACTTCACCTTCTGGATTCACTAACATCGTATCACCATAAAACTTCCATTTGACTTCATCATCACTGTATTCCCCCAAACGATTTGCTCTAAGTATATAACAACCATGTAAAAAAGCTTTTGTTTTAATGATCTCTCTCCAGCGATTATGCGATCCAAAAGTAGATGCAGTAGGAAGTAAGACCAGATCTACTTTTTTCTCAGTCACCTTTTGCCAAAAAGGATCAAAGTGCAGTTCAAACCCTGCCATTACCATGATTTTAAAACCTTTTAGACTAAAGGTCATAGTATCTTTAAGTGGTGCCACTTTATTGGCAAAGAACTTTTTTTCATTCCAGTGACCATAAGGCAATAAGATCTGTTGTTCATAATACTTAGTGGTTTTAGCAGAGATCTTCACAATTGTTTTATGATAGCCATCTTTTTTAGTGATGATAATAGGTGCTATAAAAATGATGTCATACTTTTGTGCAAGACTTTTGAGTAGTTCTGTATGTTTACGTGTCTGCTCTTTGACCATATTTGGTGACATCGTAGCAAACTCTTTAAAAAAATGATTTAGCACATATTCACCAAGGAGTACAATATCGGCATCTCTTTGTTTGGCTTGTTTTAGGTAATACTCAAGTCTTGTAGCATTCATACCCAGTGTTGGTAGTTGAAGTGCTGCTACAACCAATTGTCCCATTAGGAAGATTCTCCTACATTTTGATTGGCTTGTTCTATAATTGTGATCTTCGTTTTAGCTTCTTCAATGAGTGTTTGTGCTTCTTTGATGTTCTTCAAACCCTCTTCATAAAGCTTCACTGACTCTTCTAAAGTGATCTCCGGATTCATCAATTTTTCCAACAACTCTTTTGAGTGTTCTAACTTATCTTCAAAACTTTGTTCTTTCATTGTAAAACCTCTTTTATATTCTCTTCAAATTTCTCCAACTCAACCAAAAAAGCATCATGACCATAATTACTCTCCACTTCTAGGTACGTATATGACTGACCATTACGTTGCATCATATTTGCAAGATGCTCCATCTCGGAAGGGAAAAAGAGATAATCTGATGAAAAACTTATCAGATGTACATTGGCCTTTATACGCTGAATGGCCTCATGTAAAGAGTCATACCCTCTGCTCAAATTAAAAGTATTGATAGCTTTGACTATATACAGGTATGAAAGCGGATCAAAGATGCGTGAAAAATTATTGGTATTATACTCCATGTATCGCTCTACTTCATAACGTCCAAAGAGTTCAAAAAGTCCATCATTATTTACATAATTACGTCCAAACTTATCATCCATTGAGTCTGGTGCAAGATAAGAAATATGTCCTGCAATGCGTCCTATGGCCAGACCATCAAGTCCATCTTCTTTAAAGTCGCCTTTCTCATAATTCCCATGCTTAAAACGCGGGTCTCTTCTGATCGCTTCAACAGCTACTTTGTTAAATGCCATCGTCCAAGGTCTAGTAGCATAGGTTGCAGCCAAAGAGATGATCTCATCTGCAAAGTTAGGATAATCCACGGCAAATTGTAACGCCTGCATACCGCCCATGGAACCACCGACAATGGCTTTAAGATGGTAGATACCAAGATCTGAGAGAAGCTGCATCTGTGCACGTACCATATCTTTGATGGTTACAACAGGGAATTTAAGTCTATAGGGATCTTCGGAAGGATAATTCTCGCTCATAGGGCCTGTTGTACCAAAACAGGAACCTATGACATTCGTACAGATCACAAAATGTTTAGATGTGTCTATCGCCTTGTCATCACCTATCAGTCCATCCCACCAACCAGCTTTTCTTTCACCTTCATATATACCTGCTGCATGATGAGAACCACTCAATGCATGGCAGATCAAAACAACATTAGAGCTATCATCATTAAGCTCACCGTACGTCTCATAAGAGATCTCATACGGCTCTAAAATACGTCCTGACTCCAGGTATAATGGTGAGCTGAATTGTGCAGTTTTGGTTTCAATTTTCATAAAGTACTTTTTTATTTGAGGACATTCTTTGAGCAAAGCACAAAAAACTACGTTGTCACTGAGACAACTTCAGCAGTTGGCTCATACGACTAGTCGCATTTAAGCACGATATCCACACAAATTATATTATTTGTAATATTTTATCATATTTAAACTTTGTAGCGTGGGCAGAGATGCCCACAATAAAAAAGAGAGTAAAAAAGTCTTTAACTTATCCTAAAGCCTTAGTAAGGTCATCAATAAGATCTTGAGTATCTTCCAGACCGACACTTAATCTTACAAGCCCTCCAGGAACACCTGCTTCTATCAACTCTGCAGGTGAAAGTTGCTGATGCGTTGTACTTGCAGGATGTGTGATGATAGACTTAGAGTCACCAATATTCACAACAACTGCAAAAATATCTGTACCATCAGCGATCTTCTGTGCAGTCTCTTTATCGGAAACTTCAAAAGAGAGCAATCCACTGTAGCCACCTTTTAGATATTTCTCTGCATTTGCATAGTTAGCATCAGATTCAAGCCCTGGATAATTTACCTTATTGACTTTTGGATGTGCTTCCAGGAAGTGCGCAATTTCCAAAGCCGAAGCCGAATGTTGTTTCATACGTAAAGGCAAAGTCTCCAAACCTTGGATATTCAACCACGAGTTAAATGGTGCAGGTGTCGCACCCAGATCACGCATCAATGCCAATCTTACCCGAAGTGTGAACAACGGCAGTGGCAGGTCTGAGTAAACCAGTCCATGATAACTCTCATCAGGTTCATTAAAGTGACTGTATCTTGGATTACCTTTGATCTTCTCTACAAGATCATGACGCTCTACCAATATACCACCCAGTGCCAACCCTTGTCCAGTTGTATACTTACTTGTACTGTGCACGGAAATATCTACACCATAATCAAAAGGTTTACATAAAATAGGTGTAGCTACTGTATTGTCCACACAAGTAAGGATATTATGTTTGTTTGCAATCGCAACGATCGCATCAAAATCCGGGACATCAATGCTTGGGTTGGTAATACTTTCAAAAATGACGATCTTTGTCTTATCATCTATCAAAGCTTCCATTTCAGAAGGATTTGTTACATTAAAGTAACGTGTTTCTATACCAAAACGTTTGATAGTATGCCCTGTAAGTGTTGTAGTCCCACCATAAACTTGTTTTGCAACAATGATGTTATCTCCAGCTTCAGCCACATTGGCAATAGCATAAAATATAGCCGCCATACCAGATGCAGTCCCAATGGCAGCAACCCCACCCTCAAGTGCTGCAAAACGCTTCTCAAATACATCAGTTGTTGGATTCATAAGTCTTGTATAAATGTTTCCAAGCTCTTTAAGTGCAAATAGATTTGCCGCATGTTCCGTATCTCTAAATTCATATGCTGTCGTTTGATAGATCGGCACAGCCATTGTTCCCATAGCATCTTTATCATAGCCTGCGTGTATCGCCAGTGTTTGTTCGTGCATTACTCTTCCTTATTTAATAGTATTAGGTAAATTATAGCTTGTGATAGCTTGGAGTTTGTATCAGATCTGAGCATGAAGAGCAATATAGATCTAATCAGTATCTTCTTACACCTTTTGCCACAGCCTCTTCAAGTTGAGAAAAAGCTTTATCCATCGCTGAGACTATACTGTCAGCATCGCTATTGGTAGGTACTGTCGTATGAAAAAGACTTGCTTTGCGTTTTTGTGTACCCGCACTTTTTAATTCCCAGTTGGCATCAAGAGAAACCTTATCACCTTGCGCTATAAATCGAGTAATGTCGACTTTTACTCTGACTGTTGGTTGTCTGTCTACACCCCAAGGATACGCATAGACATTAGGTTGATTAAATTTCTTTTGTAAAAAGCTTATGAGTCTTTGCGTCAAACCAGTATCTAGGTCTTCACCCCAAGCTGCATTACCTAAAAGTGTGATTTGGCTTGAGGTCTTTGCAATAGCTATTTCCCTTTTATTTAAATATGCAGGTATTGTTACCTTTTCAACACCTATGATTCTATTTTTATTTGCATAGGTTGTTGAAGGTTGAGGCGCAAGCGAAAGAATGTAGTAGTTAGAACTTGTAGAGAGACATCCCGGTAATCCCAATAGTGCCAAAAATATCAATAATGATTTTTTCATTAATTATCTCCAAAAATAAGTGAATTTGGTTTACGGTTCAACATACGTAAAAATACCTGCATCTCTTGAGATGTCTTCGTAAGTATTTGCAGTGTGTCGGCCAACTGCTGTTTAATAAGAGAGTTACTGTCATACCCTCTTACCACTTTTTCAGTACTTTTTAGTGTACGTGTTGTTTCTTTAAGTGCAGCAGAGAGTTCATCAGGTAAAACTTCAAATGATTTTTTACTTGTTAGTTTATTGATATTATTTACAGTTGTTTGAAGATCAAGTAGTAATACATTTGCATTTTTTACAGGTTCCACGCTCTCGTCAACGACTTTAGTCACTGATGCAAGTAGTTTTTCTAAAGGAAGATCTTTAAGCTTGTTAAGTATTTGATTTACACTGTCCATGATACCAACATTGTTTGTACTTGCTATAGGAAGTTGTGCGTACTTGGTACCTTGAATAATACTTCCATTGCTATCTTGATGGTTAAATGTTAAGTCTACATACAACATACCAGTAACTGGGTCCAATGATGTGAGCTTGGCACGTAAACCTTCTTCTATAGCCTGATAAAAATTCTCTAAACCTGTAGTATTAATATCATGCCTATCTTTAAATACCGAAGTATCTATCCAAAGTAATATTTCCCCTGTCATTTTATGTGCTTTTTTACTATAGCGAATATCTATATTCTCAACCTCACCTATATTGAATCCGTCAAAACGTACAGGAGCGTTGAGATTTAAATTCGCAATAGATTCATTTGTAAGTAAGATAAATCTTTTTACAAACTCTACTTCAGAACCTATGACTTGCCTCTCTGCCTCAGTTTTATTTGTAAAAAGTTTAAAGATATGATCATCCGCTATAAGTGATGTATCATTTTTCCCTGAAGAAGAGAAGACTATTCCACCTTGTAAAAGATAATTCATCGGAGCGATACTAACATCAAGGTTACCTCTTGTAAAATCAATATTGACAGTACTTTTTAACCAAAACTTAGAATCGCTGTTTATATATTCTGTATACAGTTTATCTATAAACACTATAACCTCAATATTTTTATGTTTCAAACCTAGATATAGATATTCAACTTGACCCACTCTGATATTTTTAAAGTAGACAGGTGTTCCCACTTCTACATTGTCTCCAGTAGGTGAGCTCAAATGAAAGTAAGAGCCTTGAAGATCATCCCTATAAGCATGAGTAAGACCTATGAACTTATCTGTCAGGTGTTTTCCACCTCCCTTTGAATGTACATTAATGTATGTTCCAGAGAGAAGTGTATCTAGTCCACTCACCCCACTTAAACCAACTTCAGGTTTTACGATCCAAAACTTGGCATGTTCAGAAAGGTAGGGTCTAGCTGCTTTACTATCCATTCGTGCAACTACGATTACTCCATCTGTCCCTTCTTCGGCATAGATCTTAGTCACTTTCCCTACAGGTACATTTCTAAACTTTATGACACTCTGCCCTGCAATCAAACCTTCATTTTGAGGAAAAATGATTTTGATCTCAGGTCCACGGTCTGCAAAGTGCTGATAGGCTAACCACCCTGCAATGATCAATGCGATGATAGGTACGATCCAAATAGAAGTAATAAGATTAAACTTCGTTGACTCTGTTATCTCGGGTATCTTTTGTGACATCTATCTATTTTCCTTAATAAGTGTTTCATCAAATGCATGTGCTGCTAAAAGTGTAAAAAAGACTGAGATAGCAAATGCTGTTGCTGCTGTACCTGCTAAGATCTCTACACTTGAAAGATGTATAAGTGCAGCGAGTATAGCAACAACAAAAACATCGATCATAGACCATGGTCCAATAATCTCAGTCATATAATACAATTTGTGTTTATTTACTTTCTTGTCTTTTCCTATGGGGTATTTTACACTAATTAACAGATAAATCAAGATAAGGAATTTCATTACAGGTATCATAATTGATGCAAAAAAGATAATTGCCGCTACCGGATATGATTTAAGTTCCCATAACAGCACAACACCACCAAGGATCGTACTTTCATCTTTAGTTCCAAATGCGGAGGTTACCAACATAGGATAAAGGTTTGCAGGTATATATGCGACCATTGCAGTGATAAGATATGCCCAGGACTTTTCTGTAGAAAAATTTCTATGCTGATAAATGGAAGAACCACAACGGCGACAGGCATTTTTTTTTCCTTTATCTATATTGACAGCATTACATATAGGACATGGTATCAGTTTATTTTCATCTACTTCAATCATAGATGCCTACCCTTTTGCAAAATTCTCTTTCTTAAGATCCATAATTCAGAAAGATGAATACGTTTTGTAATATACACATCTATGAGAACAAATATCATAAGTGCCCAAAATGCAATACCTATGTGTATCTGGCCAAAAGCAACAAGCTTAACAAGTGCTACTAATATACTGATTAAAAAAATATCTGCCATACTCCAAGGTGTAATATGTGCTAGTAAGATGAGTAACTCTTTTGTTGTTTTTCTTCCACGTTCCAGTTTTAAAAGTAAAAAAAGAACTATATTAATAAGAAAGATCATCAGAGGAAAAATAAAAATAAGAAAAAGACAAAGAAACCCTACCAAATAAAAACCGTTGTCTATCAAAGAAAAAATCGTTTTAGGCATAGTAATGAACTGTTCTGTACCCAATATATCCATCTGTATCAGAGGAAATACATTTGCCAGAATAAAAAAGATCAGTCCTGTGATACTCAGTGCCAAACCATGGCTTATCAACTTACTGTCATAACGATAAAGTATTCCTCCACATTCGGTACAACATGCTTTACTTCCATCTTCTATGGGAACTTCTTCATGCAGTGTAAAACACTGATGGCAGATGATATAGTTATCAAGGGCATCTTCATTTTCTAGTTTCATGATATAATTATATCTCAATTAAATAAGGATAATTATGCACATACTCTCTATAGGTAAAGCATTTACATATGATGCATTGAATATTATCAATATATCACCTCAAGAGTTTCCACTACATAAAGAGTTGGACAGGTATGACTATATCATCATCTCAGGTGGTGATGGAAGTATTAGACGTGTATTGAAGCAAATTCACACCCTGAAAAAGTGTCCTAAGATCATACTCAATCCTACAGGTTCATTTAATGTCATAGCCAAACTTCACCGTGTGCCAAAAGTAGCAAATGTTCTACAAACATTAGCAGAGCAAAATGTACCAAATACAAACCCACAAAAACTCTACAGACTCAATGATGAAATATTTCTTTTTTCTGCAGGTAATATGAGTGATCTTCAGCATATCTTTCTTGCAGAAACACTTCGTTTTGGTTTTTTACAAAACAATATGATAAAATACATTCTTTCTGTACTCTTTTTACTACCTCTACATTTAGTTATGATACCATTCATGCTCTTAAGTTCACAACGTTTCTTTATATTCACTCCCGCATCTTTTATCAAAAAATTTGGTTCTTTTTATGGTGAAGTGAAGGAGATACAAATCGACCTAAAAAACGGATATAACATTATAGAATTAGATGGAGATATTGTGACTGTTGAAGAGAGTGTTTTAAATATAGGGTCTGCAGGAAGTGTAGAGATCGTCTCTTAAGATTATTTTTTTATTTCACAATTTTGTTATGTATATATAAAGTATTATGTATGAATAAAAAAGACCCTCTTGGGTCTTTTTTCAATTGAAACGCTGTGTTCTTAATCTGCTAAGTATTTAATGGTAACAAATGGTGCAGCGATCTTTGCAACAGTTTCGAACGGTGCAGTAAAGTTGTCTGATGCAATTTTAAACTCTTTCCAACCATCAGGCTGTACATATACAATGTCGTTTGGTCTTAACATAAGACTTGCATATCTCATGGTATCAAAGTTTGTAAGATCCACACTTCTCATTTGCATGCCCTGTTCAACGTCATTAGAAAGGATGATAACATTATCTCGCACTGCAGAATCTGTCAAGTCTCCAGAAAATGCAATAGCTTCAAAGAGTGTCATCTTTTCTTTGTCAAGATTTACAACACCAGGTTTATTGACTTCTCCCAAAACAAAAATACGTTTATTAAGTACTTCTAAATAGACTGAAGGTGTATTGAGGTATTTCTTATATTGTTCTGTTATACGTGCTGCAGCTTCAGATTGTGAAAATCCAGAAACTTTAATTTTTCCTATAAGAGGTAAAATTACGTACCCTTGTGTATCTACAAGAATACCCCTTTCATTCATACTTTGACCTAACTCATTGTTATTAGATTGACTGTCTCGTGCAGGATCCTTGTAAAGTGCTACTTCTAGTCTGTCTTGTGGTAAGATCCGATATTCTATACTTCTATCATTTAATTTCTTGCTTTCAGCAGTATTTACCTGCTCTGTTTGAGCAAGTTTATAACTTTGACCTGCACATCCATTTAAAAGTAGCAATATTCCCGTTAATGCAACTAGTTTTGTTTTGAACATTTTACTCTCCCCTATTTATTATTAATTTATTTTATACTAAAGATTTTACCCTATATCTAATTAAGAGTTTCATTCAAGATCGTATTATGACTAAAGATATCTCTATAGGCATCTGAAAGAAATACCTGAGAGAGTGTTTCTACTTGTTTTTTATGATGCACATCTGATCCTAAAAAATCTATAAGGCCATGTTTACTGAGATACTCCGCATGATTTTTTGCCCCTCTTCCATAATGTCCTCCAAAAGAGTTAAGGTTCACTTGAAAAAGCACACCTAATTCTTTGAATCGTGCTAACTCTTTCTGAGGATCTTTTATGTAGCGATAACGTTCAGGATGAGCTAAGATCGGTATATATCCTGCTGATGATATCTCAAAGATCATCTCTTCCATCTGCATCGGTTTAGAGATGTAAGAGGTTTCAAAAAGAAAATACTTACCAGATATGCTCATTACATCACCGCTTTGCAGGTGACTGGACAAACCTTCATCAAGATAATACTCAGCCCCAGCTTCAATTTCTACCTTGATACCCGCCTGTGCAGATGCCTGACGTAAATCATTCAAACCATTTCTAATGATATTTGGCGTATTACGATAAGCATCTATCATAATATGTGGTGTAGTGATTACTTTTGTGTAGCCCAAAGTTTCCATACCACGTAAAAGTTCTAGACTCTCCTTCATACTTTTTGATCCGTCATCTATGCCTGGTATTAAATGTGAATGAAGGTCCGTTACAAGTATAGGACCTCTCTTTTTCTCTTCTTTTTTTTTAAAAAAAGGAAAGATCATTTTTCATCTTCCTCATAATAACCATAACTGGAACCATAACCGTAGCCATAGCCGTAACCGTCTTTAGCCAACTTCACATCATTAAGTAAAATACTCAAGCCATGTATCTCTTTTAGAGATGAAAGATCTTTTATACTACGTAGAAAAGTTTTTTTAGAATACCCTGCTCTTAGTACATACATACTCGTATCTGCATGATGCATCAGTGTTCTTGCATCTGTTACCAGACCTACAGGAGGGGTGTCGAGTATGATCACATCATAGATCTCTTTTAATTTTTTCAATACCATCTCCATTAATTCTGTCTGTATCAATTCACTTGGATTTGGTGGCACAGGACCCGATGTGATCACATCCAGGTTTGCATATTCCGTATGTTGTATAACTTCACCCAATGAAGTACTCCCTGAGAGTAATGTACTCATCCCCTGAATATTGTTTAACCCAAATTTTTCATGTAATGTTGGTTTACGCATATCCAAGTTCAATATGATTGTCTTCTTCTCTGCCATACTCATGATCGCACCCAGATTGATACAGATCGTCGTTTTCCCTTCTCCCCCTACAGTCGATGTAATTGCTATAACGTGTGATTGTTTATAACCTGACATAAACTGTAAGTTGGTACGAAGATTCCTGAAAGATTCAGATATAGCTGATTTGGGAGAGATAAATACCTTGACCTTGTCATGATCTTCCTTGATGTTAGGTATCATCCCAAGCAAAGGTACATCTGTGACTTTTGTAATATCATCTTCCATTTTTATGCGATCGTCCATAAATGCTCGTAAAAATGCAAGTCCCATCCCCAAAATAAGTCCGATCAGTACACCAACCAATACGATCATTTTACGCTTAGGTGAAAACGCACCCTCTGGTGTCAAAGCTCTATCAAGAATCCTGTTTTTACTTACTGTAGAAGCCTTTACAACTGCTGTTTCCAATCTTTTTTCCAACAAATACGTATAGATCTTTTCATTGATCACAAACTTGCGCTGCAACTGTCCAAACATTCTCTGGTTAGCAGGAAGTTTGTTTAAAAGTTTCTGTTGATTTAGAATAGACCTTTCTATCAATACTTTTTTCTCTTCTATACTCTTTCTCAGATTTTTAATCGTTTCAATGATCGTTTGTTTAAGTTGCACAATCTGTTTTTTCAACTTTATCATACCAGGATACATTTCAGTATAATCTTGACGCATGATCTGTTTTTCTATTACCGCTGCCTGTAAGTTAGATATCATAGATGCAACTGCTGATTCTGCGGAAGAGATACCAACAATAGAGATCGTTTCAAGATTCTGACCTGATTTCATTTGACTGTAAAGACCCGATAACATCTCTTCTTCTATAGATATTTCTGCCAACTGTGTCTCGTAATTTGCCATTCTCTCAATAATAGCTTCTGCCTTGGAACTAAGGTCAATTGTATTGGAAGTCTTTTTAAACTCTTCTACTTTTAGCGCTGAACTTTTAAGATTTTCAGTAATTGACTTCAGTTGCTTATCAATAAAAGCGAGTTTACGTGTAGCCTCTTTCGTTTTTTTCTCTATATTTTGCTCTATATAGGCTTCTGTCAAAGCGTTAGTATATTCCTGGGCACGTAAAGCTACATTATCTGTATATGAGACCTGCAGGATCGTTGAGTACCTTCCTCTTTGAGAAACTGCAACACCGCCTTGTGGTGACCCCTTTTCAGCAATAACAAAACGATATTTGTTATCTTCTGGAGATTTAGTACGTCTTATATTGAGATGAAAATATTCTGTCTCAACCTCTTTACCATAAGAGAGTGTCTCATCATAGTCCCAACTAATGCCATTGATATCTACAGCATTTGAAACGCTCAAGCGATAACTCTTCTCATCTATGGGGTAAAAGTCAAAAGAGATACCATATCCTTTTAACATACCTACCTGAAAAGGTGCATCCGTATAGACTTCGATCTCTTTAAAGTTTCTGGTAGTATAGTAGCGATGTGTGAAGTTTACTTTTTTTAAAGCTTTTTCAGCCAAAAATCTAGACTTGATAATCTCTATCTCTGTCATAGCATTCATCGATCCAGACTCTATTGCCATGGAAAGAACATCTTGTTGAGAACGTTGCCCCAAACCTACTTCGACAGTAGCGGAAGTACTATAAATATTAGGTTTAAAATAGGCATAATAAGCACTTGCAACGGCAAAAATGATCACGATAGAAATAATCATGAACCAATATTGTTTAATCGTTCTAAAGACCTCTTTAATATCTATTTCATCTCGATCTATAGCATCATTGTTGGAATGCATTTTTGTCCTTGACTCTTATTTTAACGCTAAAATTGAATTATATTATTATATCTAAAAAAATTTACTTGAAGTCTATAAAAAATTCGGAGATA
The DNA here is from genome assembly GCA_016744875.1 of Sulfurovum sp. Taxonomy (GTDB): domain Bacteria; phylum Campylobacterota; class Campylobacteria; order Campylobacterales; family Sulfurovaceae; genus Sulfurovum. Next base: position 51,760 of record JADGDL010000005.1, on the reverse strand, counting down.
TTAGTGACAAGAAACCATCATAATGGTCTCTTTAAGGATTCTTTCCAAGAAAGATTAAAATTTATATGTTACACCTACATTGATCTGATCTGCATCAACTTCAAGTGCACCATTATAATATACACCTTTCATTTCAGATGCAAGAGATGTATAATCAATGAAAATAGAAGTATTATTTGCTACTTCATAGTTTAGTCCTAATCCCCATTGGAATCCACTCTCATCTACATTAACGTCTGAGCCATTAACAGGATCCATAGTGACAGTACCATATCCTAGAAGTGCATAGAGTGAAAATTGTTCATCAATCGGGTATTGCGGTTTGGCAAATAAACTTAAACCATCCATTTCAACCAAATCTTCATCTGTAAAAGTCGTTGTATATCTACCTTCTACTGCAAAATATTTATTTAGATTGTATCCAGCAAATAAAGTAACATTCCCTAATCTATCCTGCCCTGTTTTCTCACTTAAAAAACTCAAGCTTACTGATGAATCACGTGTACTTGTTGCTGCCATACCGATCCCTACATAAAAACTGCTTGTGTCTGCTTTTCCATACATAGAAATAGTTTCACTATCTGCAATACTAAAACTACTTAGTGTTATCACAGTACATAGCGATAATGCTATTTTATTCATATCCATATCCTAAGATTTATTAAATTAAAAAGCAGTATAACACATTTTCTTTCAAATTAAAAAAACATATTTATTTGGAGAATATCAAATATACATAAATTGAGAAAGAAATATAATAGTTACTACAAAAGAAAAAGGTAAAACATGACTCTTAAATACCAGAGGCTGGATACCCATATAGACTTGAAGAAAACCTCTGATACCAAGCCAAATACCAAGGAAAGCTTTCAGAGAAAGCAACATTTGAAAAGATGTCATACCCTCCTCACTAATGGGCCCAAAAACCTGTGTTATAAGGTAAAGTCCTGTTATCACAGCAACTAAAAGACTTGGTGGTACAACCTTTCGAACGTACTTCATAAATGACTCTCTTATGGCTTTATGTTCTTCAGTATCATATGACTTTTTTATCTGTCCTAAAAATAGGTTATCTACGATGAGAAAACCTCCATAAATAAATGCCGCAAAAAGATGGATAGTTTTAATAAGAACGAAAGTCATGTATTTGCCTTAATGAATAGTAACGTGATTATACTGGTTGAGTATTCAATAAACTTTGATATATATCAAGTGATGGCTAGTCAATAAAAGGTTGAGAAAAAAATGCTTCAATAAGCTCTCTCATCTCTTTAGGATCTTCGATACGATTTACATCATTTCTAAAAACTGATGCGCCTTGATATCCTGCTTTAGAGTAAGAGTGCAGGTTTTTTCTAAAGATGATGGCACCATACTTGTCATAGTGTTCTATCATTTGATCAAAATGTTCTAAAACCACTTCTTTGATGAGTTCTGGACTTGCTTCATCCATACCCTCTTTGATCTGTTTAAAGATCCATGGTTTGCCTACAGCAGCACGGCCTATCATAATGCCATCTGCACCAGTGTTGTCCAGTACCCATTTTGCTTTGGCAGGTGTGTCTATGTCTCCATTTGCCAGCACAGGGATAGAGACCGCCTGCTTAACCTTAGCTATAGCATCATAATCGACAGGGGCTTTGTAACGCCCTGCTCTTGTTCTGCCATGTACAGCTATGTAGTCTGCTCCGTTCTCTTGACAGATCCTTGCGATCTCTTCATGGTTCTTTTCATTAAAACCCAAACGGAATTTTACTGAAGTATACTCTTTGTTTGAGTATCTTTTAATCGTCTCAATAACTTTGGCCATTTGTGGAAGATCGGTAAGTAGTGATGAGCCTTGAAGATTGTTCACCACTTTAGGTGCCGGACATCCACAGTTTAGGTCTATGGTTGTAACATCATCTCTTTCATTGATGATCTCTACTGCACGTTTGATAACCTCAAGATCTGAGCCTGCGATCTGAATAGCATAGGGGTTTTCTATAGGTGACTTTTCAAGCATACGGTAGGTTTTTTTAGAGTTGTGTACCAAAGCATTTGAACTTATCATCTCTGAGATAGTCAGATCAACCCCAAACTTCTTTACCACAGAACGAAAAGGCATGTCGGTAAAGCCCGCCAAAGGGGCTAAGGCATAGAGAGGTTTAGAAAAGTCTAATGAAGGCATAATATATCTTATAAAATACGACTAGTTGTATGAGCCAACTGCTGAAGTTGACACAGCGTCAGCGTAGTGGAATGGACTTTGTTCATTATACGTCCAATTAATAGAACTTTGTCTCACTACAGATGGAGTCTACATCCATAATATCTTCCAGTTTGTATTTGCTGTGCTCTTTTTTAAGTGTGTTGAGTGCTCTGAACTTCACAAATTCATCTTCTTCCTGCTCATCAAGATAGTTTGATGCTTGCTCAATCAATTCATACTCAAAAAGAAGATAAAGATAGGCATTTTGTGCTTTTTCATCTTCTTTTTGATAGTTTCTAAAAAGATTGAGATTCTCTTCAGGTCTAAAGTATTTCTTTGTGATGATCGCTACTTTTATATAATCTTCACACTTTAGTTTCAGTGCTTCAACAAACTCGGCAAGTATATCAATAGTAAGCCCAAGTTTGTCATGTGGAGTAATGCGCTCTAACATTGCTAAGAAATTTGGAACATCATAGACTTTCGCATACTTACGCGCTTTGATGAAATCTACTTTTTGGGCAAAGATCTGAAGCGCTTCTTTCTGTACCACTTCAGAATAATCATTCGTAGCTTTCATAACACCTTCTACAAACTCATCATCTGACTCTAAACAATTCAATCTGTTTTGAATGAGAATAGGATTCCCAGGTTTGAAAACTTTTGACATCTTCTCTTCTTTGAGGTCGATGTACTGACCACTTTTGATCTTTCTAATAATGTTTACCACACGAGCAAGTCTTGGTGTTAAACCTGCTACATCATCAGATACATCAATGGAAGCTTTTCCCAAGAGTACTGCTGCATTTCCAACCTCGTCTATGGTGTATGATTGTTCTTTAGGTTCATTGACCAATGACCAATAAAGCGCATCTTCCAATGTATTTGTGTCTTTATGCCATCTTTTGAGAAGAAAATAGTTTTTTAAACCATAAAAAAACATATGTCCTAGAGTAAAAAGAAAAAGAAGGAGCATAGGCATAACGATCCATGCTGCTACGGGAAGGCTGATATTGACCATTTCTACACGATAATACTCCGGGTTGACAGAGTATGCCAAGCCTCCTACGATCATAATAAGCACCAATGCTGCAAATATGTATAATCCCAATCTCATGATCTTTTCCCCTTATATCCTATGCTATTTTTGTTCTTTTTCGGTAATCTCCCGGCAAGTGATACAAAAACGTGCGAAGTTCTTTACTTCAAGGCGGGGTCCGCCGATAGGTTCCTCGCACATTTCACAGATACCAAACGATCCTTTTTTTATTTTATCTAAAGCAAGTTCAATTTCGTTTAATTCTTTACGCTGTTGTACTAAAATAGCACTATCTACAATGGTTTCTGCAGATGCTGCTGCATAATCGCCCTCATCATTCAATTCAAGGTCTCTCATACCTTCTAACTCCAGAGTTGTCCCTGTCAGGTTTTTTTCTATTTGTACTCTTCTGTCCAACAACTTGTTCTGAAAATCTTCAAGTTCTACTTTTTTAAGCATTTTTATTCTTCCTATTTATGATATGGGTGGTTATTGTTTATTGTCAGTCCCCTGAAAACTTGTTCCAACAAAACAACTTTCACAAGTTTATGTGAAAGCGTTATTTTACCAAATGATATAGCATTATTACATTTATTAAGAAAATCTCTTTCAAAGCCGTATGCACCGCCAATAAAGAGATTTATATTAACGCTATTCTTAAGCAAATTTGCAAATTCATGACTATTTACCTCTTTAGAAGAGGGATCTAATGCTATGTTAATGCTAGATTGCATATATTTTTCTAGGGCTTTTGTATATGATTTTTGAGCAGCTGCAGGTGAAATATCTTGTGCTTTGGCTATATCTTTGTCAAAAACTTCGATGACTTCAACTTTAGCAAAAGGTTTTGCTATCTTTTTGTAGTGTTCTATAAGTCCTGAATAGAGTTGATCCTTACCCTTTTTATCGATGATGATGACGTTTATTTTCATCATTTTTTCTTTAACTTTTCAGCTATAAGCTCTGCTAACTGATGTACGGACATGGCATAATAGGCACTATGGTTATATCGTGTAATAACATAAAAGTTTTTAGCACCATACCAAAGTTCATCATATTTCTTTTTGTTTAGTTTTATAAGACGGACTTTCCCATTATAATCCCATCTTTCTTTAGGTGATATTCCCTTAAGACTCTTACGATTGTAAGTCTTTTTATATCCGGTCTTATACGCTCTAAAACGTTTACCTTTATAACTTACTCTTGTTGCTACATGTTCACCTTTTCGCCACCCATTCTTTACAAAGTAGTTAGCTACAGATGCTATGGCATCTTGTGGTTGTTGCAGTGTGATACGTCCATCCTTATTAAAATCTACCCCATAAGGTTTGTAATTGCTAGGCATGAATTGTACTAATCCTATAGCTCCTGCATACGAACCATATACATTTTTGGGATTAAAGTTTTCTGTTTTAGAAAGTTGTATAAATTTTATTAACTCATTTTTAAAAAATTTATTTCTTCTATTTTTTTCAAATGCCAAAGTACTCAAAGTATCAAAGACAGGATACTTACCTACATTTTGACCAAATGCTGTTTCTATACCCAAAATGGCTGCAATGTACTCTGTAGGCACACCATATTGTTTCTCTACCTGATCAAATGTTTTTTGATGTTTTCTTACATAAGCCACACCCTGATCAACCCTTTTTTGGCTCACAATATACCTTGAATAGCGTTCCCAAGGACCATATTTGTTATAATATTTTTTTGCTTTAGCTATTTGTTCTGGGGTACGTGTATCTTTTCTTCGTTTTTGTTCTTTACGTGGCGTAAATGCTCGTAGTGCTGACTTTTGTACCTTAACATTTGAGAAAAGCTTCTTGAGATAAGAACGTTTAAAACCATGTTTTTCTACTAAAGTATTCATAACAGATATAGTTTTTGGATGCTTCGTATAATCTTTAGCAGAAAGGTTAAGTGTCATGATAAATAATAATATAAGTACTTTTTTCATCAATTCATCCTAGTTTTTTTCCTAAATTTCTGATATTGTAACCAAATAGTTTAAATTATATGCGTAATTAAGAAGGAATAAAATGTCCAAAATACTCTTTGTTTGTCTTGGTAATATCTGCCGAAGTCCCCTTGCACATGGAATAGCTGAAAAGATCTCCGAGAAAAACAGCCTCGGATGGACCATAGATTCAGCAGGTACAAGTGATTGGCATATCGGAGAAGCACCTTGCGATCATTCCATAAAAGTCGCCAGTGATCATCAAACTGACATATCCACACAAAGATCAAGACCCATTACAAAAGAGGACATAAAAATATTTGACTATGTTGTTGCTATGGACAGACAAAATAAAGCTGATATGGAAACTTTTGGATTTAAAAATGTCCACCTTTTAGGTGATTTCGCTGGGTATAATGGGAAAGATATACCCGATCCTTACTTTTTTGATGGCTTTGAAGGCTTTGAAAAAGTTTATACTATGGTAGAATTATGTGTAAGTGACTTTATAGGCTTCGTGCAAAGATCATAAGGTACGAAGATGCTTAATAACAAAGGTAAAATATGAAACCCTCTGAATGCTGTATGATAACCACCACTACAGACAGAAAAGAAAATGCTGATATCATCACCGAAGCACTGTTACAAAAGCATCTCGTTGCCTGTGTACAGTATGTTAACATTGAAAGTTCTTACAGTTGGGATGGTAAAATTGTCTCTTCAACAGAACTTTTATTGCAAATGAAGACAAAAACATCTTTTTTCAAAGAGATAAAAGATGAGATAGAAAGACTGCATACCTATGATGTACCAGAAATCGTCATGGTACCTCTTTTAGATGCCAATTTCTCTTACATGAAGTGGATCAATGAAGAGACACTTGAAAAACTTGGAGATGAAGTAAAACCTCTCTCAAAAATACCTACAGGACTATAATATGACAAATGATTTCACAAAAGCAATGGATTTTAGACATGCATGTAAAGTATTTGATGAGAGTAAAAAGATCTCTGATGAAGAGATCCGCTATATCTTAGAAGCAGGACATAAGTCACCCTCGTCTTTTGGTATGGAGGGGTGGAAATTTTTAGTCATTAGCTCAGAGGCGTTGAAAGAAAAAATTCGTCCTGCATGTTGGGATCAGGTGCAGGTCACTTCATGCTCCCATTTGGTTATTATACTCACTGCTATTGATGCAGTAAAAGTTGAAAGTGGCAAACCGGAAAAACGTTTTAGACGTCGAGAAATGCCTCAGGAAAACCTAGACTTTTATCTGGATCTTTATGCCAAACATTTGGCACATACCCTCAGTACTGATGAAAACATCTATGCATGGACAGCCAAACAATCCTACATTGCACTGGGAAACATGATGACTGCTGCAGCATATATAGGCATAGACTCTTGTCCCATAGAAGGTTTTGAAAAAGAAAAGACCGAAGAAATACTTGAACTAGATACCACAAAGTGGCAAGTCTCTGTAGTAGTCCCTTTTGGATACAGACTCAACGAACAGTCTACACAACTTAGACTTCCTTTTGACGAAGTGGTTGAGTTTATCAAATAAGTTTTACTTTAGTGGTATGTAGATATCCGTAACCAGTTCTTCAGCTGGTGTATCATACGGATTATTCAGATAATACTCAAATCCCACCGGTGTTTTAGCCACCTTGATCTTCTTCATACGTGCAAAACTCATAGCTGTCATCCATCCGTTCCCTAGGTTTTCATAACGTCCTTTATGGATGGTTTTAAGTGCATTTAACGCTTTCGTACTTCCTTTTATCCAAGAGGCATCTACTTCTACCTCTTCATCAAGTGGAATACATGCAATATATGAGGTCTCTTTTTTGAAAATGTCAAAGGTATTGTAGATCGTAAAAGGTACTCTGTCCATTGAAAGTTCTTTCTCTTTCATAAAAGTATAGAGATCATCAAAGTCGTGTTTCATTACTCTTGGCATATCTTCTAGGGTACAGACATTTGCTATACCTACATATTTTTGTGCTTTCATTGTCACTACACCTTCTATGATAACATAAGAGGCTACTAAACCAGTCTCTACATACTCTTTAAGCATCAAAAGTCCTCTTTCATAGTCCATACCAATAAAAGTACGCATTTTCGCTTTCATCCAAAACATAAAGAAAGGTAAATTACCATACATGTGCCAGGTCACCTTAGTCGCATCACCTTCTGCTTCAAGCGCAAAGGTCACTTTAGCAGTAGATTTAAAAGGTTTAACAAAAACGATCTCCATTTCAAGTAGGTCGTCACGTACAGCCATCAATTCCATGCTTCCTGCACCCACCAAAAAACCTGACCATCCATAACTTGCACCTACCTGTCCCTGTCTATCACTATACGTTACTGTAGCGTCAGGTTCCATGACAAGCCATGGAGACCACTTGGGCCATTCTTTATAATTTTTAAGAGAATCTCTAAGTGTTTTAAGAGGAGCATTTATAGTAATAGATCGTTGGACATGGTAAGCTGGCATAGTCATTTCCTTTACAATATCAAATATGTAATGATTTATTATAACAAAAAATAATCGTTTTTGAAATGGGGGGGGAATTTATGTTTTTAAGAGAGAAACAGCATATTGGAAGATCCAATATGCTGGAGGTAGATCAGTGGATGGCTATGATCTTGTCATCAAAGTACCACAGTTTGCTCTTACTTCATCTTTATGTGATTGAACTAATTCAATATCTTTATTATTAGTCGATTGAAAAGTACGTGCTTTTTCTACAGAAGCTAAACAACGCTCTTTCAAATCTTCTTTTGAATTGTCTACGACATCAAAAAAACAAAATGCAGGTGCTTTTTTTGCTACCAATGTACCACAGTTATCTATTACATTTACTTTATGAGCATTTGTAATGATAAACGATTTATTTGCAGTTTCATCATACTTTTTAGCAATCTGAATTGACATTTTACAGTTATTTACTGATGCTGCATCTTTTTTCATAAGTGCTTTTGCAAAGAAATTCTTCTCATAAGTCATTTTTGAAGCGATGTTACCACATTGTCCGACAACTTCATCTTTATAAAAAGCAAGTGTTGCTTTAGATACGTCATCATTTTTCATTGTTGACTGATAAGATTTAGCTTTGTTTATAAATGTTTTACACATCTCAGTATTTTTTGTTTCAGCTTGTACGTTTATTGTTGCTATCATTGAAATGATCGCCATTATTATTATTTTTTTCATTTGTTATCCTTATAATTAATATAATTTACAGTGCAAGTATAGCAGTTAAAACTTAAAACTATATTAAATACTTATAATTGTAATAAGTAAAAGATATAATACCATCCTATGCTATAATTAGACATAAAAGTAAAAGGGGAGAGTAATGCATCATACATTACAAGTTAAACTCATACGTTTTTACTTTGCTTTAGTAAGTCCCATACTTCCCTCTTTAGCTGTCTACTCTGCACATAGACTTTTTCACTCTCCCGTAAACTCTAAACGCAAGAATCAAAATGAGATAGAAGTAGAAGCACCTAAAAAGTTCTTCGTGCACTTAGACGATGAGACAAAACTGCAAGCCTACCGCTGGGGAAAAGAATATAATCCAACAGTACTACTCGTACACGGATGGTCTACAACTACAAGGTCTATGACAAACTTTTTGGACTTGTTACTCAAACACAACTACCAGGTCATCTCTTATGATGCACTCCGGCATGGTGAAAGCGAAGGTAAGTTTTCAGACCTCGCAGGTTGGGCAGACTCTGTACATGCTGTCATGCAAAATATAGGTGAGGTAGAATGCATCGTGGCCCACTCCTTTGGTACTGCTGCCGTAACAGTAGCATCTAAACTTGGTCTTAAAACACAAAAACTGATTTTTATAGCCCCCATCGCAGACATGTCTGCTGTTGCCCATAAAGTAGGAAAAAATTTGGGTATACCTACAAAGATCATAGATAAAATGCATACATATACATGGGAGCACAATGAAAAAAGTTTTACAAAATACGGTGAAGACTGGGAAATGTTGCTGCATTCAAACTATCAAGTTCCTACTCTTATCTTTCATGACAAAGAGGACAGGGAGATAGGTATAGAACATTCTGAACTTCTTTGTAAGAGGTGGCCTTGGGCAAAACTTATATCTACAGAAGGTTTGGGACATAGAAAAATACTGGATGATAAATCGGTGGCTATTAGAGTCTTGTCATTCATTCAAGGAAAGCGTTAAATGCCAAGTCTAAAAAAAGTATTGGTTATCGGATATGTATGGCCCGAGCCAAATTCTTCTGCTGCAGGTGCACATATGCTATCCATCTTACGTAGATTTAAAAAAGAAGGTTGGCAAGTTGAATTCTCTACTCCTGCACAGTATTCAGAACATGCTGTAGATTTGAAAAGTGAAGGTATAACCTCTCAAAGTATCGCTCTTAACTGTGACAGTTTTGATAGTTATATTGCAAACTATCAACCTGACATTGTTCTCTTTGACCGTTTTATGATGGAAGAGCAGTTTGGATGGCGCGTAGAGAAAAACGCTCCTTTGGCACTTAAGATACTCGATACTGAAGATCTCCAATGTCTACGTCATGCACGTCATCAAGCATACAAAGCAGGACGAGAAATGACACAAGAAGACCTTTTCTCAGACATTGCAAAACGTGAAATAGCAGCCATTCTACGATGTGATATATCACTTATTATTTCCAGTTTTGAGATGGAATTACTGAAAGAGACGTTTAAAGTGGATGTTTCTTTGCTTCATCATCTTCCTTTTATGATTGATTTGGAGAAATGTCCCGTCCATACCAAAGCATTTTCCAAACGTCAACACTTTATGACCATAGGGAATTTTCGTCATGCACCTAACTGGGATGTGGTCTTATACTTACAACAGATATGGCCTCTCATACGAAAACAACTTCCTCAGGCAGAACTGCACATCTACGGTTCATACCCACCGCCCAAAGCTACCGCGTTACATAATCCCAAAACAGGTTTTTTGATAAAAGGTTGGGTCCAAGATGCATATGAGGTTATGGAAAAAGCCCGTATTTGTCTGGCACCTATACGTTTTGGAGCAGGGATAAAAGGTAAACTACTCGATGCTATGATCATGCAGACACCAAGTGTAACTACAAGCATAGGAAGTGAAGGCATGCACAAAACTGAACCTTGGGGAGGTGCCGTACATGATACTATAGATGATTTTATAAAAGCTGCTGTCGATCTTTATAACGATGAAGCAAGATGGCACAAAGCACAAGAAAATGCTACGATACTTTTACATACATACTATGACAGTATCAAATTAGGAGATCATCTCATAGCAAAAATACATGAGGTGGAAAAAGATCTGGAAGAGCATCGACTCAATAACTTTACCGGGGCTATGTTACGACACCATAGTATGGCAAGTACCAAATATATGTCTCAATGGATCACTGAGAAAAACAAAGCCTAAACTATTTGTTTGTTAATTTGGTAAAACAACAACGTTTATACTTTTGCCCGGATCCACAAATACATGTAGAGTTTCGTAAAAATTCTACTTTGTCTTCAAATATCTCACCATCTACATACTTCCACATATCATTGACTTTTTTAAAGGCTGATTTCTCATGATGCATATGCTGCTTACCTTCAAATATATAGTATGCTTTAAACTCAACCATATCTTCAGAGTGATCTACTATATCAAGGTGTTGCCAAAAACTGTTGTCTGCCCAGTCCTGTATGAACTTCAACTCTTCATCACTCCAAGTATGGTCATGTGTTGTCGCCTGAAGATAGTTCACATCCCCAAGACAGTAAGCTGAGTAACGTGAACGCATTAGTTCCAACGCAGTATTTGCCACCCTATCCACTCTCAGTATAGGTTCACAACATTCAGAAAATTTCTTTTGGCTTTTACAGTAGCAGTTTGATGTCATGTTTATGATCCTCAGTATTTATTGATGGCATCATAGCATAAAACTATTTGGAGTATTTTTTAATAAATCCATCAACTGCTTCAAATACCTCATCTTGTAATGCATCTGCCAAATAATAATAAAACAGAAATAATACGAATTCTAAAAGACAACTATAACAGAGAACTTCGCAAACAAGTGGTGAAAACCATTGTGGAAAATAAAAAAGAAAAAGATCAACCAGACTACAAGATCATTAATCAGATATTTTCTTATGTTTTAAAAGAACTCAACTGGAAGATGGCAGATAATACAGAAAAGTGAGACAACACACCGCTAGACATCATGGAAGAAGCATTTCCAAAGATAGAAAACACCAAATGGTTTGAAGAACAAATACGCACTGCTAAGAAGATGATAGAAGACATATTAAAAGGGTAAGTAATACACTCACATGCTAGTATAAAATGATACATGATCAGGGCTCTGTTAAATGTATATATTAAATTTTAAACATAAAATCTTTACTTCATATTTCTCACCATTAAACTAACTAAGCATACAGTTAACTTATATGTATTATTATTCCGCCTCATGCGTATTTAAAAATATTTTATCCATCTATCTTTAATACGCATTCAAATACATAAGCCACTTTATCCGATGATCTTAAATGGTAAACTGTATAAATTTCAATATAAAAGCGAGTATATAGATGTATAACACTATAAAACAATTTGTAGAAGATTCTAAATTTCAAAACTTTATTTTAGGGCTCATTATCCTCAATGGTATTACGATGGGACTTGAGACATCAAAACAATTTGCCACAGATTATTATACATTTTTTGAATGGTTTAACTTTTTTGTTATCACTGTTTTCACCATAGAAATTGTCTTGAGAATTTATGTATATAAAGGATCATTTTTTAGAGATTCATGGTCATTGTTTGATTTTACAGTTGTTGCGATCTCTCTTGTACCAGCTAATGCTGGATTTGAGATCTTTAGGGTCTTGAGAGTTTTAAGACTGTTTAGACTTATCACGGTAGTACCACAAATGAGAAAGATCATTGCTGCTTTATTGAGTGTGATTCCAGGCATTGCATCTATTGCAGGGCTACTCACTCTCTTTTTCTACATCTTTGCAATTATGTCCACACAGCTATTTGGTGAAAAGTTTCCAGAATGGTTCGGGACACTTGGAGAGTCATTTTATACATTATTCCAAATTATGACATTGGAGTCCTGGTCTATGGGTATTGTACGGCCCGTGATGGAAGTTTATCCTCTTGCCTGGATATTTTTTGTTCCCTTTATTTTCTTAGCAACTTTTATTATTGTTAATCTCATCATTGCTATTGTTGTAGACGCAATGAATGAGATGAATGCAAATGAAGAAGAGAATATCGTCAATGAATTGCATTCATCTGAAGATGCAGCAAAGTTAGAAATTCAAAAATTGCGAAATGATATACAAGAACTAAAAGAGTTAATCGTATCAAAATAGAACTTGGTGAAGTTTACTGATTTAACTTTCAACACTTCACTATTCAAAATCTTATAAAGTTATATATTCTCTCGTTTTTTTCATCGTATCATATAGGTTTCTTTGGTAAACTTTTTTGAGTTATGCTTAAAGTTGTTTGAAATATAAAAATGATACTTCTTCTCTCCACATACGACCTAACTAAACTAAATACTAAACTCCACCATATGGATTACTAAAGTTTAACTATTCTGCTATACTGTCCACCCAGTAAACGGATCAGTAAAATGGTTCAACGATGAAAAAGGTTTCGGTTTTATCGAACAAGAAAATGGCGGGAAAGATGTATTTGTACACTACCGTAATATCAATAGTAATGGTCATGGTCGTGTTTCTCTTAATGAGGGACAAAAAGTAACTTTTGAAATTACAGAAGGCGATAAAGGCTTACAAGCTGAAAACGTTACGAGTCTTTAAGACAATCCTCATGGGTAGAGAATTCTGTCCTGGTTTAAACAGTTTTATAAAGAGACCAAAAAAGATTGCTCTACTTCTCTAAAGAATTATCTGAAGATGATTTAGACTCAGACTCTTCCTCTTTGTTATCAGCATTCTTTTTATTAAGTTTTTTCTGACGCTTTTCTTCTTGTTTTTTCTGTTTTTCGAGTTCTCGACCCCGTTTTTCATAAGAATAGTTTGTTTTTGCCATTTAATAGTTACCTCCTATAGTATGTACTATTGCCTCATAGTAAATCATGATGCCTTACTACTTTTTGTACACTATGCAGTATATAGTTGCGTTGTGAACAGTTCTTTTTTCTGATGTAATAAAACATCCCATACATAGATTGTATCTTTTTTGACACCATGCCACGCTGAGCATCAAAGCAATAAAGTTCTTTTCATAGTAAGTGTTTCCTTCACTGATTTATCTACTGTTTTTGCAAGTATCTCTATATTTTACAAACAAATCATCAATATTGTAGAAACCAAACTAGAACAAAGCCTGTATACATTAAACTGCAACATAAGATAAAGGGCATAATTATATGAAAAAAGATTTACAAGCTATCCAACCAGATAGACCAAATATTATAACTACAGAGATTGAAGCTATAAGCTTCTATCGTAAAATGGATACAAAGGCGACTGTTGCCGAAATGATTGCAGGTAAGTATGTTCTTGTCGAAGAATTTTATAGCAACGGTTTGCAAGTTTTAGCTGAACTAAAAAGAAACCTTTTACTTAAACATAAGGACAAAAGTTTTCAAGGACAACGTGATTATCGTGCGGCATTTAGAGAAGCCTCACATAGATTACTACTCAAAGTCAAAGATAATAAACTCATTGTTAAAAAATCTCCAGATACTGGTTGGTTAGAGTTGTTATATCCAGATGTATCAGAATTTTATGTATCTTTTCCTGAAGTTCAAGGAATGAACAGCTCATGGCAATGGTATGAAAAAGGAATAGAAGTTAAAACCTTAAATTTAACTCTTCACCCCTATTATGGGACATACTTCCCAACACGGTTTGATCATTTAAAACTATTTGATAAATGGTTAAAAAAATACGAAGGATCAAAAGAAAATGCTATAGAGATTGGTGTAGGGTCTGGTGTTTTATCATTTCAACTCATCCAAAATGGTTTTAAAAATATCTTCGCTACTGATACAAATAAAAACGCTATTATCGGAGTTTCTGAGGAAAATAAGAGATTGGGATTTGAAGATAAAATAACCCTGAATCATGGTGATTTATTTGAAAATTGTGATGTTAAAGCTGATGTAATCGTTTTCAATCCTCCATGGTTACCTGCAAAGCATCAATTGGAAGAAGGCATTGATAAAGCGATGTATTATGAAGATGAGCTATTCCCAAGATTTTTTGAACAAGCAAAAGAACACCTTGCACCTAATGGTAAAATAGTTCTTATATTTTCAAATCTAGCGAAAGTAGTTGATGAAGAAAACACGCATCCAATCATAGAAGAACTAAGAAATAATAACCGTTTTAGAAAAGAGTTACACCTAAAAAGAGATGTAAGAGCTTCATCAAGAAGAACAAAGCGTAGAGATTCTAGAGATACTGAAAAAGTTGAATTATGGGTTTTAGCCCCTAAAGAAAAGAAATAATTCTATAAATTAAACATAGACTATCATATAATGATATATACCAGTTTATAGTTTTACCAGAACTTTTCTACATCCTCTTTTTTAAATACATATCCCAAGACATCATAAATTTTTGTTGGGCTAAGTATTTTTCCTACTTCATCACCTCCTAAAAACTCTGTCTTTTTAAAGCCAAATGCCTTTGCATTTTGGGTAAATATCTTTCTTTTAGTGGATTGTACAGGGGCAACGACATCAAATATTTCAGAGCATACATTCTGATGTATGATATTTTCGATTACACCCACAACATCATCTCTATGTATATAGTTTGTTCTTGAGTCAGAAGTAAGTATTTTCCCTGCTGTATATTTTCCTGCTATACGCTCATACCCCATAAGACCTCCCAAACGTAAAACAGTCACACTTGGATGCATCTTTTGCATCAATGCTTCAGCTTCTACGACTAACGCTTTCCCGTCATAAAAAGAGATAGATGAGAGAAATATAACTTGTGTAGATACATCGATCTTTTTTAGAGTCTCTTCTAACACTTCAAGATAATTTTCTCGTGGAGGTATGGCTATGATCAGGACATCACAGTTATACATATGGACTACATCATTAGACTTGACATCGCGTAAAAGGCAGTGTACGTTGTAAGCATCTTCTTCAAGGCTCTCTTTTAGTGCTTTCCCTGTCCAACCACAGCCTAAGATACTCACCGTTTTTATATACATTCTATGACATCCAAATATTTTCTTTTATTAGCACCGTATGTTCCGCTTCCATTAAAGTAAGTTCACAGTCAGATATATTGGCTTGTAAATTCATCGCACGTTTTGCAAGAACTTCTATATCTCCCTCAATGTCAAGAAAAACCACTTTAAGATTTGTAAAACGTGTCAGTGAGGTTTGCAAATTTTTCCACCATGCCGTAGCCATGCCCACTTGATAGGTATATATAATGACTTGTTTAGAACGTCCACACGCTTTTTTAATGCGCTTTTCATCGGGTTGTCCCAGATCTATCCAGAGTTCTATCTCTCCATCTAAAGACTTTTTCCATAGATCAGGTTCATCATCTTGAGAGATACCTTTAGTGAAGGATAGATTTTCATCTGCATTGACTATAAATGCTATCAGTCGTACCATCATACGCAGGTCTGTTTCAGAAGGATGTTTTGCGATGGTCAAATTATGTTCAGCATAATAATGACTGTCCATATTTGCGATATTAAGTAATGCCTTGTGAATTATTGCTTTAATAGCCATAATATAATTCCTTAGGATGATGCATGTTTTTGTGCATGTTCTTTTTTTCTCATCTCTGCTTTTTGGAGCATTGCTTTTTTTTCTTGAATACTTGCTTTATGCCAGGTGAGCATGTCACTAAAGGTACGAAAACACCCTAGACAAACCTCATCTTCATTGAGACAACATTGTCGTATGCATGGCTTATGTATATCAGACATTTTCTACTCCTGTTACTAATATGTTATCAAACCTTGTTATCCTTCTGCCATGGGTATCTAGTGCATATGATTAAAAGTTAATCACGAAAGTATCTACAGCATTCAACTTTTGTAATATACTATATCTATAAAAGTACTAGACATACTTAAAAACAATAAAAGGACAAGTTATGAAAACAAAAACATCAAGAACATTCACTAAAATGATCGCACTTTCACTTATGACAGTAACACTGGCATCAGCAAATAAACCGACCAACTTTGGTCTAACAGTAAACAAGAAACTGGCATCCATGGAAACCATCTATACTACTATGAGTACTATTCAACTGCAAAAAGAAGTAGAAAGACGTAGTAAAAATGGCGAAGTTACCTTTGACATGGGTATGGAACTCATAAAAAGATGGTCTAACTCTTAATAGCGTCAAGTATAGAGGAGATCCCCCTCTATTTTGCACTTTTCTCCCACTTGATATATGCCTCTTCATGAAGCAGTGATGCTTCAAAAACAAACTCATACTCTTCATGTGTAGTACAGTATTCAAGATAATTCTCTGACGCTGTTTTATAGGCAGCGTATTGTGTTTTTATCTTCATGGCATCAGCACTTTTGAATGCTTCTTGAATCGCCTTTTCACTGGGTACCTTTGAACAGTCAACATTTTCCGCAGGCTTAGCCTTAAGATCTGCTTCTACATCTGATAATCTGTCTTCATAGGTCAATATTGTCACTGAGGTCTCTTCAAACTTCTCTTTACTTTTATCACAGTTATCCAGATAGTCTTCTACATCTGCCCTATATGCTTTAAGTAATGTTTTTGCTTTGGCAACATCTTTTGCTTCGATCGTTTTTGCCAACTCCATACCAACAGGTGTATTTGCACAGTCTATTCCAAACGCTGATGTTAATCCACCTGCAACCATAACAATTGCCAATATTTTCTTCATATCTTGTCCTTATATAATGATAATATATATTCTTAATTCATTATAGCAAACAATTTAAAAAACTTATGTATAATCCTCCCATGAATAATTTACCTTTAAACCATACATTTGTCCCATCAAAAGTACCATCCAAAAAACTCATGATCATCCTTCATGGTCGTGGTGACTCTTCCGATGGCTTTGCTTTTTTACCTTCGTATCTCAATATAGATGATATGAACTACATATTATTTAACGCTCCATATGAGTATTTTGGCGGTTATTCATGGTATGACATGCCACCAAATCAGCTTCAGGGTATAGCCTATTCATCAGGACTGCTTGCAGAGACTTTAGACATACTTTTTGAAGAAGACTTTAATGCCCAAGAAAGCTTTTTATTTGGTTTTTCCCAAGGTTCGCTACTCACCTTTGAGTTTGGTGCCAGATATGAAAGAGTACTCGCAGGATACATCGCAGTAAGCGGATACATCTATGATGCAAACAACCTTTTAAATGAGATGAACGAAGCAGTTAAAACATCCCGCTGGCTTTGTACACATGGTACTTTTGATGATGTCTTACCCTATTCAACTTCCAAAGCACAGGTAGAAAGTCTACAACAAGGTGGATTTGACATCACTTTTGAATCGTATGACAAAGCCCATAATATTGATGAAGATGAGTTGAAGATGCTACGTAAATGGATAGTGGCTACATAAATTTCATATATGTTGAAAAGAAATGAGGAACCGGTGGCTCCTGATTATCATCATAGGCTAAAAAGCTCTCTTCTTTAAGTCCTGAACGTACAAAACCATCTATCTCCTCTTTGTCTAAAGGAAGTGGTATGGCGTCTTCCTGCTCTCCTGTCTCTCTACTACGACACGAAACCAGTAAAGTGCCACCCTTTGCGATCAAACTTACCATCGCATCCATCGCCTGTTTTCTATACTTTCCGGGGAGTACCTGAATGGTATTGCATTCATAAACAAGGTCAAACCCTTCGGCCCACGCTTCTGGGTACTCAAAAAGATCTGCTACGAGATAGTGAACACTGCTCTGCTTATAACGGTTTTTACAAAGTGCTATCGCTGTAGGTGCGATGTCAAATGCAGTAACGTCATACCCATATGCAGCCATGGCTTCTGCATCATCTCCTACACCACAACCTATCGCGATGGCTTTTTTATTTCTCTTTTCTATGGAATTATTTTGTAACCATTCCAATAAATAAGGACTGGGAGCAAGATCTGCCCAAAAAACGGCATTGTGGTCACCCTGGGCATCAGCATAGATACTATCAAACCAACCTAAAGGATCATCACGTTCCTGATGTTCTTTTACCATTTGTTTATATGCTACAGGGTCAAACTCTTTCATACACTGCTTCTTATTTTTTCGACTGTTTCTCTTGCTCCAATTAAAGCACCTTCCAGATAACCACCTTCACTATAAGTACTTTCTGTACCGCTAAACAGTAGTTTTCCTCCAAAATGCGTGATATTAAACCCATATGAAGGGTGCTCTCTCAATGGTTGTGCATCCATAGATGTTGAAGAATATGACTCTTTTTTCCAGTCTACTAAGACAATATTTAACGGGGTAGCTGCCTGATTTCCATAGAGCCTCACCAGTTGAGCAACGATGTTCTCTTTCAAGTTTTTGTACTCCGCATAACTATGTACAAAACCAAACAGTGCATTTTTGTCTGCTGTACATGCATCATGTATTTCACTTAATGGTCCTAAGTGTGAAAATGTAAATCCACTTTGTCCTTCTTCTTTCCAAAATGCATGGGGATATTCGACAACACACTTGGCTGCATATCCCATCCATGTTGGTATGCCCTGCAATTGTTTGGATACCAAAGAAGATAGAGTTGGGGTATAACTGAGACTTTCTACTGCCAGTCTAGGGGGTAAAGTGGAGATTACTTTGTCTACTTTGTAGATGTTATTTTCACTTTTTACTTCTATCTGTCCAGATACCTCATCTAAAGACAGCACCTTTTCATTTAAATGTACAGAAGCCCTTAAACGTTTCATAAGAGCCTCAATGAGTACTATGATACCGCCCTTTATCCTATAAGAAGGCTCAGAAGGTGGCGCAGAGAATTTTTGAACACCTTCAGGTGCATCATAAAGCGCTGAACCTTTAGTATATTGTTCAAAAAGTTCTAAGTCTAAAAAATCTATAAGTTGTAAAATATGTTTTTGATGTCCCCACACCCATGAGGGTCCCATGTCATGTCCATCTACACTATAGACACGCCCACCAATCCTATCTCTTGCTTCCAGGACCACTACATCATAGTTTTCTTGTAAAAGGTATGCAGTGTATAAACCAGATAGACCTGCGCCAATAATAAGTATTTTTTCTTTTATCATAGAGGAATTATAACGAAGAAATCACCATTAATAAGTATAGGCTTCATCATAAAATTTATCACCCAAATACGCCCAAAATGACTTACCTCTGATATCATCTTTTATTTCATACTTTAATTCTGTAGAGAAATCATACAGATACTTATCATAAACGGATTCACGCTCGTGTTTTAAAGGACTATCGCAGTAACAGGCTTCATACCAAACAAGAGTTTCTTCATCTGTCATCAACGCTTCTTTCATCGCTTTGACAATAAATGCACCATCTGGTTTTCGTGATTCTATTCTTCCATCATTTAAAGCCGTCCAGAAGTCACTCATTTTTTCTTCATAAAATTTCGCTTTTACTTTGTATAACATCATATTTCCTTTAAAAGATTTTATATATGATAATACTTTTAGCGTGTAGTCTTTATGTAAAGGTCCCTACCTACTATTTGAAGTAGCTAAAGATCCCTGTCCTTGTGGTTTTTCATAATAGGAAGTACAGCTGTTACCCCGTGATCCCCATCTAACAATGATGCCTTTTTTGTCTGTTTCCAAAAAGAGTTTACAACTTGCATGTACGATATCTTGCCTGTATCCATACATCCCATAACCGTAACCACCATAATAACCATATCCATAGCCCATTACAGGCATACCAGGGGTACTGTATACGCGAGACTTCTCATACACATAGACTTTATTTTTATTTTGTAAAAGATAGGTGCTGTCAGGATAACCTATCTGTTGTATGAGTTTATGGATATCTTTTCCTACCCATGAGTTATATTTATTCACAAATTTTTCATGTGTTGCACATCCTGTAATGGCTAAAAGAGCTAACATAACCCAGAGTACTTTGTATAAATTTTTCATAATCTTTATCCTTATACTTTAACACATTATACAACTATTTTATTTCTGATATAATAAATTTTTTCTTCAAGGAGTCATTATTATGAGAGTCTATCTGTTCTTTACCTTTTTTCTTCTTTTTTTCTTTGCACTTCATTATCTTTTTTACTCACGTGTCATTAAAAAACTTTTGGTCTCTCAAACTACAAAAAGAATTTTTACCCTGACTATAAGCGTTAACTTTATCTTTAACATACTCTACGTTCTAGGACGATATACCAATCATTTGAGTAACGATCTTTACTACCTTTTCTCACTCTCTATAGGAACTTCTTTTGTACTGTTACTTTATCTTATCATGCATGAAGTGGTACATCTTTTCCATAAAACCCTCAAAAGTGTTGACCACTCCAAACGCGCTTTTATCAAAAAAACCGGAGATGGTGCTATGCTTGCTCTCTCCACTTCTTATGTAACCGCTGCCACCTATGAAGGTATGAAGGAACCTGCTGTAAATATAGTAAGGTTAGATCATTTTGATTTCTCCATCGTACAAATAAGTGACCTTCACATAGGAGGTCTCATAGACCAAAAATTTGTAAAAGAGTCGGTCTCAAAGATAAATGCACTCAAACCTGATATCGTATGCATTACAGGTGACCTCATAGACACCTCTCTTGAATATATAGAAGACGCTATCAATGAGCTTAATAACATAAAGTCTAAACATGGGATCTACTATATCTTGGGGAATCATGAGTATTTTCATGATGTTAAAAAGATCATAAATTTTATCAAAAACACTAAACTAACCCTCTTGCTCAATGAAAATATACACGTTGATGCCCTTAAGCTGAATATTGTGGGAGTCACTGACCTCATTGGCTACCGCATGAACTTCCTTGCTCCTGACATTCACAAAGCATTTAGAGGTACGAACCCGGCATACAAAACCATACTGCTTGCCCACCAGCCAAAATTTATAGAAGAACTGGGAGATTTCAAACCAGACCTTATACTCAGTGGGCATACACACGGTGGGCAAATATGGCCATTTGAATACCTCGTAAGACTGCAACAACCTTACGTAAAAGGTTTACATAAACTTCCCAATAAGAGTTATATCTATGTAAACTCAGGCATAGGCTTTTGGGGACCGCCAATGCGGTTGGAATCGCAAGCTGAGATAGCATATATTATTTAGATAGCCATCTATAATCTCCCATTAGATATAATCCATCTACATAAAATACCTCTCTTGCCAACGGCAAAGCTTTAGTGAGAGGTATAGGTAAGAAACGTTGTTTTTTGCAGAGGAGAAGATACTACAGATGAATTTACATAAAGAAATATACGTTCCAAAACCAAGTCCACACGATCCCGATAATAACGGGCACTTTGGTAGCACAGAAAATGGTCAAGTAGGCTATGGTGGACGTTTTGTGCCTGAGACACTTATGCCGGCACTTGAACAACTTCGCCTTGACTATGAAGCTGTACGTTTTGATGAATCGTTTTGGAAAGAAGTGGACTACTACTATAAAAACTACGTAGGACGTCCTTCTGCACTTTACTATGCAGAAAATATTTCTAAAGAACTTGATGCAAAGGTCTATCTCAAACGTGAAGACCTTAACCACACAGGTGCACACAAAATAAACCACTGTGTTGCTCAAGCTGTACTTGCAAAACGTTTAGGAAGAAAGAAGATCATCGCTGAGACAGGTGCGGGACAGCATGGTGTGGCGACAGCAACTGTGGCTGCACTTTTTGGACTTGAGTGTGAAGTCTTCATGGGTGCCAAAGATGTGGCACGTCAGGAACTCAATGTTTTTCGTATGAAACTACTTGGTGCAAAGGTACATGCCGTTGAATCAGGCAGTCGCACGCTTAAAGATGCCATGAATGATGCAATCCGTCACTGGGTAACCAACGCACGTGACACATACTACCTCATAGGTACTGTGGCAGGTCCTCACCCCTACCCGATGATGGTACGTGACATTCAATCTATCATCGGTTGGGAAGCTAAGGCACAGTTAGATGTTGTGGAAGGTTGTTTACCCGACAAGGTCATCGCCTGTATTGGTGGTGGATCAAATGCTCTTGGTGTGTTTAACCACTTCTTAGAAGATGCAAGCGTAGAGTGTATCGGTATAGAAGCTGGAGGGGAAGGTCTTGACTGCAAACATGGCTGTTCTTTGGAAAAAGGAAGCCCAGGTGTACTTCATGGACAACTCTCTTATCTCTTACAAGATGAAGATGGACAGGTGCAGGAAGCGCACTCCATTTCGGCAGGATTAGACTACCCAGGTATCGGACCTGAACACGCCTTCTTAAAAGATGAAGATATTGTTACCTACGACCACATCACTGATGATGAAGCGATGGAAGCTTTTGTATGGCTATCACAAGCAGAAGGTATTATCCCTGCATTTGAAAGTTCACACGCCATAGCGTACCTTAAAAAGATGAAAGCAGAAGATATCAAAGGTAAAACGATCTTAGTCAATCTCTCCGGACGTGGAGATAAAGATATGATACAGGCCCAAGATATATTAAAAGACCAATTTCAATAGAACTTAAAGGATTATAAATGAATTTTGAATTAACAGTACTTCCCGTTGACAATATATCCGGTGATATAGAAGTCATCATCGTTGTAGACAGCAACTTAAAACACCATTTTGTGCAGGACAAAAAACTTCTTAAAAAAGCAGGTTTTTCTTCTGGACAAGATGAAACTTGTCTGCTTGTAGAGAAGAACAGACTTTATGTGGGTGCATCTTCACTAAAAGGTGCAGACATTAGACGTGCAGCTGCCAATGCTATGAAAGCACTTCTTGGAACAAAATATAAATCTATTAAAGTAGCTACATACACAAACAAAGGCTGTACCTATACACTTCGTGCCATGGTAGAAGGGTTTATCTTAGGTGCGTATCGTTTTGAGAGTTATAAAAGCAAGAAAAATGAGAGTAAGATCAAAGATATCTCTATTTCCCTTGAAGAGTATAATAAACTTGAGGTTGACATAGAAAAAGCCTCTCTTCTCATCCATAAAGCACAAATAACCGCTGATGCTACAAACTTCACACGTGACATCGTGAACACCACACCTGATGATTGTTACCCAGATGTAATGGCGAGCATTGCTGAAGGTATCGCTGAAGATACTGGTCTCACGTGTAAGATACTTAAGCCAAAACAGCTTAGAAAAGAAAAAATGGAGACATTGCTTGCTGTGGCACGTGCTTCTCGTCATAAGCCTAGAGTGATTCATCTTGCCCATAAACCTAAGAATGCTAAAAAAGTCATCACACTTGTGGGTAAGGGTCTTACTTATGATTCAGGTGGACTAAGCCTTAAACCTGCTGACTATATGGTAACGATGAAGTCAGACAAAAGTGGTGGTTCAGCAGTGCTTGGTATTATGAAAGCTGTCGCTGAAATGAACTTACCTATAGAAGTACACGGTTTTGTAGGTGCTGTTGAGAACATGATAGGTGGTGATGCTTATAAGCCTGATGATGTACTTGTGGCTAAAAATGGTAAAACTATAGAGATACGCAACACTGATGCGGAAGGTCGTTTGGTCTTAGCTGATACACTCTGTTATGCACAACAAGAAGTACAAGCAGACTACATCTTTGACTTTGCCACACTTACCGGTGCTTCCGTAGTAGCCGTGGGACACTACACTTCTTCAATCATGGGGAACAACAAAGAGGTGCAGGACCTTGTAGTAAAAGAGGCACACAATGCCGGTGAACTTGCAACCGCTCTAGATTTCAACCCTTACCTCAAAAAGACGATTAAGTCTGAGATAGCAGATGTATGTAACATCTCAAATACACGTTATGGTGGGGCTATTACAGCAGGTCAGTTCCTATCTGAGTTCATAGAGAAGAAAAATGCTGATAAATGGGCACACATAGACATAGCAGGACCTGCTTTTGTAGAACACGCTTGGGGAGAAAATCCTTTTGGCGCTTCTGGAGCCGGAGTTCGGATGATGGTCAAACTCATCGAAAACCTTGCTAAAGATAAAGAAGAGTAAAGCTCTACTGCTCTTTTTTCAATTGCAGATGGCAGTATAATGCTTCCTCTGCTAACATATCAGCAATTGTATTTCTACTGTTAATAATATGTTTTATACCTAAAGATGAGATAACCTCTTCTTCATTTGTATTATTTACCCTTACGATACTGTTGATATCAGGATTGAATGAAGCTATATTTTCACAAATAAGTTGTCTTTGTATCTCATTTTCAATAGTTACAATAATTGCAGTACAGTCATTTACGTTAAAATGTGACAGGACCATTTTCTGTGCTGCATTCGCAAAGTAGATTGCTTCTTCACCTTTTTCTATCTCTTTATCTACTATCTTTACATCATGTTCAAGAATAATATAGAGTAAATTCCTCTCTCTAAACAGTTTAGCCAATCTTTGACCGACAGGTCCATATCCACAGATAATGATATGATTGTGATAGCTCTCACCTTCTAACGCCCTATCACGTAATCCTTCTGCTTCAAGTATAAATCTATCAGTAATATTTTTAATATTCTTTAAAACAAATGGTGTGATGATCATAGATAGAATTACGGTAATAATCATAATTTGGTTCAGTTCATTAGTAATCAAACCGTTTGCATAGGCTAAAGCCAAAACTGCCAGAGAAAACTCACCCACTTGAAACAAAGCCAATGCTGTTTTTACAGCTGTTCTTCTTTGTACAAAAAAGCTTAATATAAACGATATTATTGCACCTTTAAGTAGCATCACTGCAATAAGAAGACCTAAAATGATGTGACCATATTTAAGTAGAGAATGCCAATCAATAAGCATACCAATACTTACAAAGAATACACCCAAAAGAATGTCCCTAAAAGGTATAAGATCTGCTTCCACACGATAACGATATTTTGTTTCTGCAATGATCATACCTCCAATAAACGCACCCAAAGAGTAAGTAAACCCAAATACATGTGCCAGAAATGAAGCACCCATCACAATAAGCAATACTGCAACAAGAAAGATCTCTTCTGAACCAGTAGACATGGTCCAGTCAAAGAACTTTTCAAGAAAATACTTACCTATCATAAAAAGAATGGAAAATACAATGATCGCACTTACCATGGTTTCCAGTAACAATACAGAAACAGATTCTGTCTCAGATGTAAAAAAAGAAACCATAAGAAGTATCGGGATTACGGCGAGATCCTGAAAAAGTAAAATACCCAATGTAATACGACCATACCCTGAATGGATCTGGTTATTTTCATTTAAGATCTTCAGTACGATCGCAGTGGAAGAGAGTGCCAATGCAAAACCTACTACAATGGCACTTTTGATTTCCAGGTCAAAAACATATGAACTTAACAGAGTAAAGAGTAATCCTGAAAGTGTGACCTGTAATCCTCCATAAAGGAAAACCTCTTTTTTCATTTTTTTAAGGTGATTGACTGAAAATTCCAACCCAATTGTAAACATTAAAAATACAATTCCAAACTCTGCTAAATGAGATAACATCTCTGTTTGTTCTTCAGCAAAATGAAAAATAGAAGAAATAGCAAAACCTGCAAGAACATACCCAATAATCGTTGGTATATCATACTTTTTTAAAATGACATTGAGTATTGTAGATATCGCAATGGTGATTATAAGTATGAGTAAAGCATTTTCCATTTCTTCTATCCCGTTTTTCTTTATTGTATATATTTTTATGCATTAATAATATCTAAAACTGTATGTAAAATAAGCAATTTTTACATAATTCATCTTTAATTATAATCTATAAAATCACATCTGCCATCAACTAACCCCCTCTTCACCAATATTTTGGTAAAATCGCGATAATACATATAATACTTAAGGAATACCATGGGATTAGGCATCGGACTTGTTGGACTACCAAATGTAGGAAAATCTACAACTTTTAACGCATTGACAAAAGCACAAAATGCAGAGAGTGCGAACTACCCTTTTTGTACTATAGAACCAAATAAAGCTATAGTACCCGTACCTGACAAAAGACTAGAGGAACTTGCTAAGATCGTTAACCCTGAAAAGATACAACACTCTACACTGGACTTTGTAGACATTGCAGGACTTGTAGCCGGGGCAAGTAAAGGTGAAGGTCTTGGAAATAAATTTTTAGGCAACATTCGTGAGACAGAAGTAATCTTACACATCGTAAGATGTTTCCAAGATGAGAACATCGTTCACACAGAAGGAAGCATAGACCCTATACGTGATGTTGAGATCATCGAGCAAGAGCTTTTGTTTGCTGATATCGATGCAGTACTTAAACGTATAGAGATGCTTAAGAAAAAAGCCAGAGGAAATGACAAAGAGGCAAAAGAGCAACTAGAAGTTGCTGAAGCACTGCTTGCGCATATAGAAAATGATGCACCGGTTTCTACTTTTGAAGACATTGCATCTGACGGGTTTGTAGCGATGAATAAAGAGTTACGTCTACTTACATCCAAACCTATAATCTACGGTGCAAATGTAGATGAAGATGGACTCAGTGAAGATAACGAATATGTACAAAAACTCAAAGCCTATGCGGATGAACGAGACTCTGAAGTTATTAAACTCTGTGCCAAAGTAGAAGAAGACATGGTAGACTTTGATGATGATGAGAGAGATGAAATGCTTGCTGATCTTGGCGTAACTGAATCTGGACTAGAGCAGATCATTCACAAAGGATTTGATAAACTGGGTCTCATGAGCTACTTTACTGCAGGTGTAAAAGAAGTACGTGCATGGACCATACGCAAAAACACTACTGCACCAAAAGCTGCTGCAGCTATTCATAATGACTTTGAAAAAGGCTTCATCCGTGCAGAAGTCATATCTTATAATGACTACATTGCATGTAATGGTGAAACTGGTGCGAAAGATGCCGGGAAGAACAGACTTGAAGGTAAAGAGTACATCGTCCAAGATGGTGATGTGATGCACTTTAGATTTAACGTATAAAAGGTTCTAACATGAAAAAATTATTATTGCTTGCTTTAATCGTATTTGTTCTCACTGGTTGTGACAGTAAAAAAGGTACTTTTCTTAACACGGTTGTGAGCCAAAATGACCATAAAACATCTGTAGCTAAACTTGAAAAGCTTATCAAGTCTCAAGGCCTAGTACATTTTAGTACCATAGACCATCAAGCCAATGCCAAAAATGTAAAGATGGATTTAAAACCCGAAACGGTAGTCGTTTTTGGTAACCCTAAAATGGGAACTGTGTTAATGAACTGTAACCCTTCTATGGGACTTGATCTTCCTTTACGTATGCTCTTTAGTACAGATTATGAAGGTATCACGACCATTACATACACCAACCCTGAATACTGGTCTCTCAAACATAATATCAAAAATAAAAACTGTTTGAATATACTACAAAAAGCAAAAAATGCCTTGGCTAATTTGGCTGAAAAAACTGCCACAAATGAAAAAGAAGGTGCTAAATAATATGCTCATCTCAACCAATGAAATACTCTTCCGCATTAAAAAAGCTCTTAGTCTCTCCATAGAAGAGATGATAAACGCCTATACGCTTGAAGAGTACAAAATGGAACCTTCATACTTAGAATCACTTCTTAAACGTCGTCAAGATGATGGGTTTATGCTTTGCACATATGAAGAGTTAGGTCTGTTTCTAGATGGTCTTGTAACACTAAAAAGAGGTCCATCTCCAAAAAAGAAAAGTGAAGCCGAAGCAGTAGAACTAACAAATAATCTGATACTCAAAAAACTTCGTATCGCACTAGAGCTTAAAGAGTCAGAAACAGAGATCATTTTTGGTTTGGCAGATATAGAACTCAGCAAACAACAACTTGCATCTCTCTTTAGAAAAGAAGGACATAAAAACTTTAAAGCCTGTTCAGATGAATTACTCATGGCATTTTTAGAGGGCTTAGATGAATTTTATTATACTGGAGAAGAAATCTAGTACCCATGAAACACTCAGACTTTTTAAAAACTTTAAAAACTTTAAAAAGTCGTCTATCACATACCCAAAAGAAACCTCATTTTTTTAACGCTGAAACAGATCAAGAAAAGAATTATTGTACCTGTAAGGACTCATCTGGAGAAAGTAAATACCTCTACACTTCTCAAAAAGAGATCGAGTACATTCTCGCATCAAAAAATATATCACTCCAAGTATATCCATGCCCTTATGAAAAAGGGTGGCATGTAACAAAAACCTGAACATCTATTTACGTTATAATACTCTATCAATTCAATAAGGAATACTATGACACTGGAAGAATTTACAAATCAATATCCATCGCTCTCAGACAAAACTGATATGCTTAAAAATGCAGGATTTGAGGGTTCGATAGATACATTTAAGGTAGTAGCGCATCTCATTAAAAATGGTGACAAAGAGACTTTAAATACACTTATAGAATCAGGTTACGATGTAAACAGTGCAGAAGAAGGCGACTTCGGTTCATCTTTACTCCACAATGCCATTCGTTATGAGCAGTTAGAGATCTTTAACTACCTCATAGACCAAGGTGCAAATATAAACTTCACAGATGCCGTAGGTTGGACACCACTTATGGAAGCTGTGATCGATGGTAAAGTAACCTTTGGGAAAATACTCGTTGAAAAAGGATGTGATCAGGGCATTGCCAATAAAAGGGGTGTTAACGCTAAAATGATGGCAATGAAATTTGGACAAGAGGCATTTTTAGCGTTTTTGGATTAAATCTCCAACACAAGTTTGACAGGACAGTGGTCAGAACCCATCACTTGATCCAGAATATCTGCATCTACGATCTTATCTTGTAGATCATCTGATACATAGAAATAATCTATACGCCAGCCGACATTGTTCTTTCTTGCTGCAGCTCGGTACGACCACCAGCTGTATCGGTCCACTATGTCACCATGTACATGTCTAAAAGTATCTATAAACCCTGAAGCGAGCAATTTATCTTGCCACTCACGTTCCATAGGTAAAAAACCTGATGTTTTTTCATTGGCTTTTGGACGTGCCAGGTCTATGGGATGGTGAGCTGTGTTTACATCACCACAGACAACAATGGACTTACCCTGTTTACGCAAATCTAAAATGTGCTCTAAAAAACGGTCATAAAATGCCATTTTATATACTAAACGTTCGTCATTTCTCTGTCCATTTGGAAAGTAAACGTTAAAATACGCTATATCTCCAAAATGATACTCATTAATACGCCCTTCATCCAAGATATCCACATGATCACATGAAGATGCTTCACCTTTCATATCTGTATAAAGTGCAACACCTGACTGCCCCTTGTTTGAAGAGGAGTTAATACTTTGGAACTTGTAGTTTCTCTCAAAAATACCTTCTGGTATCTGGTCCGCTTCTGCTTTGATCTCTTGTAGTCCTAAAAAATCTACATTTTCTTCATCTATCCATTTTAGTGCGTCTTTTTTGTCTACTGCTCTGATGCCGTTTACATTCCATGATATAAAAGTAAGGTTTGCCATATAAATCCTTGGTTATTTGGATAAAATAATATCAAAATAGACTATGATAAGGCTAAATATGGCACAAAAAGATAAAGAAAAATGGGACAGTAAACATCTTACTGCCCCCATTCCCAATACTCCCATCGATCTCATTATAAATTATGCCAAGTTAGCAAAGGGGAAACAGGCACTCGATATAGCTTGTGGTATGGGAAGACATAGTAAATATCTAGCTTCAGAGGGCTTTGAGGTTGATGCACTTGACATCAGTTCTACTGCCATAGAATCACTTCAAGGCCTTGAAAATATTAATGCTAAAGAAGTTGACTTTGATACCTATACACTTGAAGAGAATAAGTATGACCTCATCGTTTGTACATATTTTTTAGAACGCTCACTCTTTCCTCAGATAGAAAAAGCCCTGAGAGTTGGTGGCATATTTATATATGAAACGTATCTCTATCACCCCGATAATAGTAAAATACCATCAAACCGTACTTTTTTACTGGAAGTTGGTGAACTTGAGCTTGCCTTTAATGATAGATTTGACCTCATACATCTACAAGAATGGTGGGATGAAGATTATGATGGTTCCAAAACAATGAAAGCCTCTATGGTAGCACAAAAAAAAGTCGTGGATGAATAAATATATAGTCCTACCAAATAAATGGAACTATCGTACCTTTAGATCATAATTATTGTTTATTTTGCACTAATAAGTTGTTCGTATGTTAAGTGGACAGTTGCTTCTTCTAATTTATCTAAGAGACTTAGTAATTCATCTGAAGATCTCTCAATCTGTCTAAAATATAATTTTGCCATTTCTCTACCCTTAGTAGACACTTTTTTGCTATTTAATGTAAACACTTTACTTAGAAAACTTTTATTCTCAGGAGTAATAAAAAATATTTTATAAATTTGACTGTAAGTAGCATGAAGTTCATCATGATGTTCTTCAATTTCATCGATAATATTTTTTGCAGAATCCATCATTCTTAATTTTGTTCCCTGAGAATATAACCACTTACCAAAACCACATTCTGTAGCTTCTAAAGGAATAAATTCTTTTTCTACAGGTAATCCTGAGATCAAATGATCTGCTCTCTTAACCCAACGCTTATGGGCAATTTTTGCTTTTGTTGTTTCCTGGAGTATTCCTGCTCTTGTCATAACCTTAACCTCTTGTCTAGTTTTCTATACTATTGGGAAATTATACTGACAAACTTAGTCTTCAATCTATAGGATTAGTCCTACATAACAGGAAAGTAGATTATCTAATCCAGTAGAAGCAATAAATTCTTCTTGATATACTATTACTAAATTATGAACGAAGATACAAGCCCTATGAGCCCACCAAAGACACCACCCCAGACAACTAACCACCCCAAGTGTTCTTTAATGAGTTCCTGAATCAACTCCTTGACCATCTTTGGAGTAAGTTCGTCCAGTCTTTTTGTGATGAGACTTTCAACAGAAGCGATCATATCATCACTAAGTGCAGAATTTTGGATATGATGGTCTACCTGTGTCTTAAATGTAGATGATGAGACGATGGAACTCACTGCAGACTTTAGTTTTCTTGAAAAAGGATCACGTAGATCTTCCAATGCTTCCTCACCCCCAAACATTTGAATGGCTCCACCAAATTTAGACTCCATCACTGTTTTAGAAAGTGCATCAAAAGCTGGTGAGAAGTCAGCCCTGTCTACCAAGGGTGCAAGATCTATCTTTTGTTCCTCTTTTGCAAAAAAATCTCCAAGCTGTTCTTTGGTAAAAAACTGTTTCATGATCATAGTATGTATGGATGCCTTAAACGTAGTAAAATTCTTCTCAATCACACCAGAACCATAGAGTAACGGTACTCTTTCAAAAAGCATATGAATAGCAATTTGGTTGGTTAGCGCACCAGAAAGCGCAAATAAACCTGTATATAACAATGCATTGTGATACGGCAAAGGCACAACAAATGATGTTGCGATCAACACGATAGATACAATATCAGTTATAAGAGACTTAGACATTCTTAACTCAACTCTTTAGCCAAATATTCACCTGTATAAGACCCTGTCTCTTTAAATTCAGCAGCCAACTTCTCCGGACTTCCTTCCGCAATAATAAGTCCACCTTTATTTCCACCTTCAGGTCCCATATCTATGATGTAATCCGCATTTTTAACCATATCGAGATTGTGTTCTATGACCACTACAGAGTTACCAAGTTCCACCAAGTGATGTAGCACACCTGTCAATCTATCTACATCGGCAAAGTGAAGCCCTGTAGTTGGTTCATCCAATATGTAGAGTGTTTGACCCGTATCTTTACGGCTTAACTCTTTGGAGAGTTTGATACGCTGTGCTTCACCTCCTGAGACGGTGGTTGCATTTTGTCCTAAAGTAATGTAATCAAGTCCAACATCTGTAAGTGTCTTCAACTTCACGGCTATCATCGGAATAGCTTTAAAGAATTCCAGTGCTTCCCCAACTGACATAGCAAGTACATCTGCTATAGATTTACCTTTATAGAGGACTTCTCTTGTCTGCGCATTGTAACGTGTACCGTCACAGGCATCACAGCTTACAAGTACATCAGGAAGGAAATGCATCTCTATCTTTATCTGTCCGTCACCCTGACACTTTTCACAGCGTCCGCCTTTTACATTAAAAGAAAAACGTCCTATCTTGTAACCACGCAGTTCTGCTTCTTTCGTCTGAGCGAACAGTTTACGGATCTCATCCATGATACCTGTATAGGTAGCAGGATTTGAACGTGGAGTTCGTCCTATAGGACTTTGATCCAGATAGATCACTTTATCAAGCTTCTCTAAGCCGGTGATCTCAACACCATCTACTTTATTGACCTTTTTAGCACGATTAAGTAACTCTCTTGCTACTGGTAACAGTGTTTGAAGGATCAACGATGATTTACCAGACCCACTCACTCCGGTGATACATACAAAGTTTTGCAGAGGTATCTTTGTATCGAGTTTTTCTATATTGTTCAGTGTTACATTCTTTATCTCTATCCACTCTTTTTGAAGGTTATCATGAGAGTAAGTTATATCTTTTTTACCATACATATAATCAGCAGTTAAAGTCTTTGCCTTCGCAAGTTTCTTGGCATCTCCGGCAAAAACCACTTCACCACCAAATTCTCCTGCTCCAGGACCAATGTCTATGATGTAGTCAGCTGCCAAAATAGTCTCTTTATCATGCTCAACTACTATCACCGAGTTACCCTTATCACGTAAAGAGTTCAATGTACGAATGAGCTTCATCGTGTCACGTTCATGCAGCCCGATACTTGGTTCATCAAGTACATACATCACTCCCGTAAGTCCTGAACCTATCTGAGAAGCAATACGTATACGCTGTGCTTCCCCACCGGAGATACTTCTTGCATCACGGCTTAAAGTAATATACCCCAACCCTACATCATGTAAAAAGTAAAGTCTCTCATATAGCTCTTTTAGTATGGACTCGGCTATCATTTTTTGTTGTTCTGTCAAATGTGAAAAGCTTTCTTCATCTGAAAAGAGTGCATAAGATTTTTCTATAGGCATATCGATGATATCTGCGATATTTTTACCTTCTATCTTGACAGCTAAAGAACGTGGTCTCAGACGGTGACCATCACATTTATCACACACTTTTTCTGTCATGTACTCTGAGAGATCTTTCTCATCTTTGAACATATCATGTGCAAACTTAACTACGCCCGGCCATTCACGTTTGAGCTTGTGTCGTTTCCATGTAAAGTCTACTGTACCGCCATTACCATAGAGTATAGCTTTTTGCAGATGGGACTCAAGTTCACCATACGGTGTTTTAATGTTTATGTCATTTTGTTCACAAAAAGCATTAAGGAACTTCGTATAATAGCTTTTATTAAACCCATACATGATCTTTACAGCACCTTTGTCGATACAAAGTTCCTGATCTATCACTTTTTTAAGGTCTATGGCATAACGGATACCCAATCCATCACAGGTAGGACAAGCCCCCTTTGGTGAGTTAAACGAAAAACTTACCGGTTCAAGCGGTTCAAAAGAGAGTTTACAATCAAAACATGCTAGATGTTCAGAGTAATGCATATGCTGGCGTTCAAAATCAACCTCTTCATAGTTCAGCACCTCTATCTCCATCTCACCATAAGATTCTTTCAGTGCTTTTTCAACATCCTGCCCTATACGATCACGACTCTCTTCTTTAACAACTACCCTG
The DNA here is from genome assembly GCA_016744875.1 of Sulfurovum sp. Lineage (GTDB taxonomy): Bacteria > Campylobacterota > Campylobacteria > Campylobacterales > Sulfurovaceae > Sulfurovum. The sequence continues at coordinate 17,736 of JADGDL010000005.1, read as the reverse complement.
TCCACTACCACTTTAATGGTATGTTTTTTAGTCTTTGAAAGTTCTATCTCATCATCTAAACGTACCATCACACCGTCTATCATGGCACGTACATACCCTTTATGACGTAAGGATTCAAGCATATCTGCAAAAGTACCTTTTTTCTCTTTCACCAAAGGCGCCATGATAACAAGCTTTGCCCCATTTGGCAACTTTAGTACCTCTTCGATAATGTCTGAAGCAGACATAGAAGAGATAGGCTTACCACATTCATGACAGTGCTGTTCACCCACACGAGAAAAAAGTAATCTCAGGTAGTCATAAATTTCTGTGATCGTTCCCACTGTAGAGCGCGGGTTCTTAGACGTTGTTTTCTGGTCTATGGCGATGGCAGGGGTAAGCCCTTCTATCTTATCCACATCAGGTTTACCTACACGACCTAAAAATTGTCTGGCATAAGAGGAGAGAGACTCTATGTAACGGCGTTGCCCTTCAGCATAAAGGGTAGAAAAAGCCAAAGTAGATTTTCCAGAACCAGAGATACCTGTGACCACTACCAATTTATTTTTAGGGATGGTTATATCTATATTTTTTAAGTTATTCTCTTTTGCACCATATACATGTATCATATCTTGCTTTTTTACTGCCATTGTTCTCTCATTCTGTTAAATATTCGATATTTTACAACAAAGTATCATTGATACCCATAAAGTTATCTCTAAAGGGTACCTCTAAAATTAAAACCAAATCTTTTTTACAAGCATTACAAGGGCAAATATATAAAGTAACATCAATGCCATTTTATGATTTTTTGAGTTTACATGGTCTTTAAGCCAAATACCCAAAGCGACACCCAAAAGTGAAGCAATCGCCACGATCAGTCCATTACTAAAATCAATGGTCCCGGTACTTAAACGGCTCATCATTCCTGCGATAGAAGAAAATACAACAAAAAATAATCCGGCACTGACTGCTTTTTTGAGCGGGTAATGTAGTAATCCGACCAAAAGCGGTGTTAAAATAATAGACCCGCCGATCCCCAATGTAATGGAAAATATACCAATCCCGATACCTATACTAAACAAAAGTGCTCTACTGAGTGATTTAGTTTGGGTGTCATCCTCATGATTTTGAGAAAAGAAGAGTCTGAAAAGAGCAAAAAGAAGTATGGAGAAGAAAAGACCTTGTAAAACAGTATCAGAGACATAATGTGTGACATAACCGCCGATATATCCACCGACAAAACCACCTAAACCCACAAAAACACCCTCACCTATGATCAGTGAACCTTTTTTGTGATTGAGGTAAGAACCAAATATAGAAGAAAAGACCATTTGTATGATAGAGATACCGATAGCAACTTTTATATCATAACCAAGGACTAACAATATAGGTACGAGGATCATCCCCCCGCCAATACCAAAAAAACCTGCCATGGTACCGATAAAAACACCTACAAGTATAAGTTCTATCATTCTATTTCCTCTTACATAATCGAAAGTATAACATGATTACATTGTATTAGAAATAGCTTTCTTCTCAATCTTTTACTCTAATTTGGCTATACTACTTGCAGATACAAATATAGGAAAATATCCGGCATGGAATTCATTCGTAATCATATTCAAAAACTATTGATCATTGTAAGTGTTATTTTACTCTCAACTATTATTTATAAAGTGACACATCTTATAGAAAACGGCACTATTGTAAAAGCACAAAAAAGTGACTATGCCCATCTGCATTCAGTACAGTACGGACTCTTTAACTCCAAAGTATGGACAGATAAAATCTCAGTCATTGTTGAACAAAAAATAGATGAGTTTGAGTTTACAAAAAGCAGTAGATTAGAGATCAAAACCTATGTTGAGGCCATTCTGGATGCACTTATCGTAGAAGCGGAAAAAGAAGTTCGTAAGAAAAATAAAAAAAGAGGCTTTTTTGACTCCATTGTCGGGTCTACCAAACAAATGGTCACAGACTCACTTGTAGACTTTAAACACTTAAGAAGCAGAGTACCTGAATTTACTGACAAAGTCATAGATGAACTTGAAAAACCTGACAATCAGGCCATACTCAAAACCGTACTTAAAGAGAAACTACAGCAATTTACAGCAAATAATGTCATGCAGCCTGTAAATATGGCTCAATTTGACGCCATTCTCGAACGCTATGAGACAAAAGATTATGCTGCATGTAGTTCAAAGCTTGACCGTGAGATAGAAGAATTGAACAATAAGATCGATGAAGATACTATACTGATTTTAGGACTTTCTGTACTGCTTATAATATTTATCGTACTTCAAGGTACATTACTCAAGTCCGCGTCATTAATCCTTCTTTCTGTCACGAGTGTTACACTACTAATACCTGGTCTTATGTTGCCAATGTTGGATATAGAGGCAAAAATATCTAAACTCCACTTTTTGATACTTGATAAACAGGTTATATTTACAGACCAAATACTTTTCTACCAAAGTAAAAGTATCTATGACCTTGTCCTGTTACTTATGGAAGAAGATGAATTCAAAATGATATTTGTAGGGGTACTCCTTACCACATTCAGTATTATTTTCCCAACACTCAAACTGCTCTCGACCACACTATACTACTATAGTAAAAATGTCATAGGCAATAATCCTGTCACACGTTTCTTTGCGCTTCGTTCGACAAAGTGGTCAATGGCCGATGTAATGGTCGTCTCTATATTTATGTCATATCTTGGACTTGATGGTGTAGTAAGCAATGAATTAGAAAAATTAGAAGAGATAAGTGATCCCATCAATATTATCACAACCAACGGTACCTCACTTCAAGTTGGTTTTTTTCTCTTCTTAGGCTTTGTAGTTGCAAGTTTTGTACTCTCAATTCTAGCAGATAATGCAGGTAAGGCTAGAGAAGATAAGCCTTAATAGCCCTCTGGATTATTAGACTGCCATCTCCAGCTGTCTTCACACATCTGCTCTATACTTCGTACAGCTTCCCATCCTAAAACTTCTTTTGCATAAGCAGGATCTGCATAACATGTTGCAATGTCCCCTGCTCTTCTAGAAACAATTTTATACGGTACAGTTTGCCCAGTTGCCTTTTCAAAGGCTTTTACCATATCAAGTACTGAATAACCTTTCCCTGTACCAAGATTGATCGTCATTACTTCATGAAAATCCTGCATATGTCCAAGTGCTTTCACATGTCCAGCAGCAAGGTCAACAACATGAATGTAATCACGTACACCTGTACCATCATGTGTATCATAGTCACCGCCAAAGATTGATAGAGAATCTCTTTTACCCACAGCTGTTTGTGCGATGAATGGCATTAGATTATTGGGTATACCGTTAGGATCTTCACCTATAGTACCTGAAGCATGTGCACCCACTGGATTAAAGTAACGAAGTAACACTATTTTCCATTCATTATCCGAAATATTCAGATCTCTTAACATCTCTTCTACAAAAAGTTTTGTTCTTCCATAAGGATTTGTAGCAGATGTAGGGAAGTCTTCGGTAATAGGATTTTGATGAGGGTCGCCATACACAGTTGCTGAAGAAGAAAAGACAATAGACTTACATCCATATTTTGCCATCACTTCACATAAAACTGCTGTACCGTTTACGTTATTATCATAATAGCGTAAAGGCTGTTCAACTGATTCTCCGACTGCTTTCAGTCCTGCAAAGTGTATGACAGTATCTATGGTATGGGTCTGAAATACTTTTTCAAGGTCACTGCGGTTTCGGATATCACCTTCTATGACTTCAATGGACGTTTGAGTGATCTTTTCAACCCTCGATATGCTCTCTTTTGAAGCATTGGAAAAATTATCGAAAACAACTACTTCATACCCTGCTTCTATAAGTAATATAGCCGTATGTGAACCTATATAACCCGCACCACCTGTAACTAGAACCTTCACCTTATTTCTCCCCTGTATCAATAGTTGAAATTATATCAGATAGATACTTTTATATGTTTCAAAAGATCATTTAAAATATCTTTCGTGCCTTGAATGAGTAGTGGATTGCTTTTAACATCTAACCACTCTATGATCTCTTTCATCTCACTCTCATTCATCACGGTACACCCTGCAGTAGGCACTTTTTTAATGTGTATAAATATACATGATCCTGCACCTCTTTTGGCACCCACCTCATCTATATGATTATGGTTTACTACGATGCCGTACTTGTAATAGTCTTTGGGAAATTTCATATGCTCTTTACTTTTATAGTCTATAGTCACGTTCTTACTGTCAACTATTTTATTATAAAGTTTTGAATTGACATCATCCACACAATGGTCTGTTTCTTTGTAAACTGCATAAGGATATTTCACATCAAAAGGCTCATATCCAAACGCTTGTTTAAGAGAAAATATTCCTGCAGGTGCTTTACCATCACCTTCTTTTTTAATGTAATTAGCATCATTAGGTGTTGTGTGTAGACCTATTCCCCATCCTAATCCATTACGCCCCAACTTGATCTCTATAGATCTACCTACTTTTTGCCACTTCTTATCTGTTTTTTCATACCGTTGTAATACTCCATTTGGTAGTGACCAACTTTCAGTTGTTACAACTATAATTTGTTTCGTATTTGGTATATCTTGGGCCTGTAGTAAAAAGAGTGATAAACAGAGTGTAAGTAATATCTTCATGTGGTATAATCTTCTTTATGGAATATGGAATATTATCAATAGCGATACCGCTACTAACAATCATTTTAGCTATTATAACCAAAGATGTGATCGTTTCGCTCATGAGTGGTATATTTGCAGGCTTTTTGGTCCTCAATGCTTATAACCCCATAGATGCTTTTATCGCTCTTTTTGATGGTGTCATTGCTCTTTTTTCAGAAGGGTGGATTACTAAAATGCTCCTATTTGTGGTCATGGTCGGTTCTATCATCAGATTACTTACATTGAGTGGAGCAGTTGATAGTTTTGTTCTCTATTTGAGCCAAAAAGCCAAGAAAATAGACTCGCCTATTGGTGCAATGTTACTTGCCTATATTGTTGGTGTGATCATCTTCATAGAGTCTTCAATAACAGCACTTGTAGCAGGGACTGTGGCAAAACCTTTGTGCGATAAAAATGGTGTCAGCAGAGAGAAGCTAGCATATATTTGTGACTCTACTTCAGCTCCTATCTGCTCACTTATTCCACTGAATGCCTGGGGTGCATTGCTTTTAGGACTTATCGTTACTGCTATTGACTCTCAAGTGATCTCAGGAGATGGTATCTCACTACTCATAGCATCTATACCCTACAACTTTTATTCACTCTTTACTTTAGCCATTGTACTAAGTGTTATTATTTTCAATATCAATATAGGTCCCATGAAACACGCTACTCCTGTAAGCTATATTTTGCCGGATGATAAACTAGATATCAAAGCTACCCCGTATAAAATGCTCTTACCTATTTTAGTGATGGTATTCATGGTGCCTGTAGGACTTTATTTTACAGGAGAAGGTGATATATTTAAAGGTTCAGGTTCAACGTCTGTTTATTACGCAGTCATTGTGACATTATTCTTTATGTACCTCTATTTTGTACCTACGAAAGCACTCTCTCACAAAAAGTACTTTAAAGGGTTCTATGAGGGCATAGGAGATATGATACCCGTAGGTATGATAATGCTCTTTGCACTGCTTATAGGTAAGGTGATCGGTGACCTTGGCACAGCCAAATACCTGGCACACATCTTAGATGGAAATATCTCCCCTATTCTTATGCCGCTACTCATCTTTTTAGTGGCAAGTATCACAGCATTTTCCACAGGAACAAGCTGGGGAACCTTCTCCATTATGATGCCCATAGGTTTGGCTTTGGGAGCTACAATGGACTTACATATTCCACTGATCATAGCAGCTGTTATAAGCGGAGGGATCTTTGGAGATCATGCTTCTCCTATCTCAGACACTACCATCATCTCCTCTATGGCAGCAGGCTGTGATCATGTGGAACATGTGAGGACGCAATTGCCTTATGCACTTATTGGTGGTACTTTAGCTTCTTTGGCATTTTTAATTGTTGGATGGGTAACACTATGATTAAAAAAACTCTCTACATCGCACGTCATGCAAAATCCAGTTGGAAAGACATGTCACTCTCTGACTTTGAACGTCCACTCAATGCACGAGGTAAAAGAGATGCTCCTTTTATGGCAAATCTTCTTAAAGAAAAAGGTATTCGACCTGAGCTTATACTGTCTAGCCCTGCTAAACGTGCTAAAAAAACTGCTAAACACTACCATATAACACTAGGTGGAGAACTTCAATTTGATGAAAGTATCTACGAAGCATCATCTATGAGTCTTTTCGACCTTCTACAAGAGGCATTACAAAAAGTAGATAGTGTGATGATTGTAGGACATAACCCGGAGTTAACTGCACTGAATGATATGCTCTCAGACAAGTCGATCTTCAACATACCTACTGCAGGAATCGTTGGTATCGTTTTTGAAGATAAAATAGCTACACATCAAGGCAAACAACTCTTTTTCGAGTATCCTAAAAAATACCAACAGTAATTATGCTAAAATACAACAATTACGCATAGGAATCAAATATTCATGAAATTATTAGTATCAGCTCTTGAACCTTCATCAAACCTCCATCTAAAAGAGGTACTCAAACATACAGCAGATGTAGAGCTTATAGGTATCTTTGACAAGTCATTAGGAGAACCTCTTTATGACATAAGCCAAATGGCTATCATGGGTATAGTGGATGCCATTAAAAAAATACGCTGGGCATATAAAGCCATGGATGAACTGGTAGTACTAGCAAAAGATGCAGATAAAATACTGCTTATGGACTCTTCTGCATTTAACTTACCTTTGGCAAAAAAACTCAAAACTGCCTATCCTGACAAAGAGATCATCTATTATATTTTACCTCAGATATGGGCATCACGGCCAAAGCGTGCTAAAAAATTAGAACTCTACTGTGACAGGCTCCTTGGTATCCTACCTTTTGAAGTAGACTACTATCCACAGGGAAAAGCAGAGTATATTGGTCACCCTCTGCTTGATGAAATAGATGTACATAGGGTGGAATCAGAAACTAAAAACTGCATTGCCTTTATGCCAGGGTCAAGAAAGTCTGAGATCTCCCGTCTTATGCCTATCTTCTTGGAACTTAGACGTAAACTGGGTAATGACATCAGACCTCTGCTTGTTATCCCACCTTCATTTAGCAGAAATAAAATAGCAAAACTTTACCCAGGTAACAGAGAGTTTGAAATACTCAGGGATACGCACGAAGCGCTCAGACGCAGTGAGTTTGCGTTTATATGTTCAGGGACAGCCACATTGGAAGCCGCCCTGATCGGTGTGCCTTTTACCTTAGCGTATATCGCAAAAAAAGCAGACTTTTTCATAGGCACTAAGCTGCTTGGTATTACACAAGTGGGATTGGCAAATATCATACTTACTAAATCAAATGGAACAACCTTACATAATGAAATACTCCAGGAAGAAGTGACTGTTGAGAATTTACTTAAAGAGTATCATAATACAGATAGAAAAATATTTACAGACAAAGCCAAAGAGTTAAAAGAGTATCTAGGTCATGGTAGTTCTAAAAATGTTGCTGACATCATAATGGATACTTCATGTTAGTGCATATCTGTTGTTCAGTTGACAGTCATTATTTTTTGCAAAAACTCCAAACGGAGTACCCCGAAGAGAAACTCACAGGCTTTTTCTATGACCCTAACATTCACCCTTACTCTGAGTACTACTTACGCTTACTTGATGTTCAAAGAAGTTGTAACATGCTTGGTATAGAACTCATAGAAGGTGAATATGATGTTGAAAAGTGGCTCTCACTTGTTAAAGGTTTTGAAGATGAGCCTGAAAAAGGTGCGCGCTGTGGTATCTGTTTTGACAGACGTTTTGAAGTCTCTGCACAAAAAGCAAAAGAGCTTGGAGAAACGACGTACACTTCTACCCTACTTACAAGCCCTAAAAAGTCACTTGAACAACTTAAAGTTGCTGGAGATGCGCTAGGTGAAAATTTAGGCTTGGAATTTATAGCTCCAGATTACAGAAAAGCCTCTGGCACACAAGAACAAAATATCTTAGCCAAAGAAGATGCACTTTACCGTCAAGACTACTGTGGATGCCTCTATGCACTGAACATACAAAGAGACCAACAAAACAAGCTTGCAGATGAACTTTTTGTACCTATTTCAGGACAGATACAACCAGAATCCATAGAAGAACGTATAGAAATGTATGAAAAACGATGGAAGCTCGAAGAAAAAAGCATACCCCATAAGATCATCAAACAACGTTTTTTAAATTGGCGTTTAAGTTCCGGACTTTTGCGTGTCAGAAAAGAGATAGTTCCTGCCCACTTTTTACCCTATTCTACACTCAAAGGAGAGTATAGCAGAGGCAAAATAGAGTATAGTCTTGGAGAAGTACATCACATGAACCGTGATGAAGTACGTTTCATCACACTTTCGCATTATAATCATTTAGCAGATACAGACTATAAAAGTGTAACAGAACTTATTTTTTCTCCCCCTTCTTTTTCTAAAGAGATTGAAATACGTACACAACTAGGGGTCACACCGTATGATCTCTCCATCATCCTTGTTGTTGAAGAGATACCCGATAAAAAGATAGAGATCCTCTGCCAAAGTAAGACCTACGATGATGTCAAAGAAGTACTGATAGAACTTTCCTCATAGCAAAATATCATTCATAAAGAATTTAGAAAATATTAGATAAAATAATAGCTCATTTTATAGACTTATGCTTCTAATAATACACGTCTTAAGCGCGACCCGTCGCTTGAGCCTACTGCTCAAGCAAACAGAGCTTTAGCCTAGGATATGGTACTTTGTTCCATATGCGTCATAATTAATAGTAAATAAGTCAATTTTTATACAAAGGTTTACCGTGCTTTATAACGTCATTGAAATTCAAGAAATACTCCCTCACAGATATCCATTTTTACTTGTGGATAGAATTACAGAACTTACACCTGGTAAGTACATCGAAGGTCTAAAGAATGTTTCTATCTCTGAACCTGTCTTTCAAGGACATTTTCCTGATCATCCTATCTACCCTGGTGTGATGATCATCGAAGGTATGGCTCAGGCAGGTGGTGTTCTTGCATTTAAAAGTATGGATGGTGTAACAAAAGAAGACATTGCAAAAAAAGTTGTCTACTTTATGAGTATTGACAAAGCAAAGTTCCGTTCACCGGTAACTCCGGGTGACCAACTTGTCTATAAGATCGATGTGATCAAGAACAAGGGACCGGTATGGCAACTTGATGCAAAAGCATATGTAGACGATAAAGTGGTTGCACAAGCTGAACTTAAAGCTATGATCGTAGACAAATAGGCCATTTGATGTCTTTAATTCATGCTTCTGCTGTCATAGAAGATGGTGCTGTACTTGGTGAAAATGTCTCTGTAGGTCCTTTTGCTTACATTGGTGAAAAAGTAAAGATCGGGGCTAACACCACAGTGGCATCTCATGCTGTCATAGAAGGTGATACGACCATCGGGAAGAATAACCGTATCTTCTCATATGCTGCTGTAGGAACAATACCTCAGGATTTAAAATTTAATGGTGAAGATGTACAATTGATCATTGGTGACAACAATACCATTAGAGAATTTACCTTACTTAATCCAGGTACTGAAGGTGGGGGTTCTGTTACTAAGATAGGTAACGGAAACCTACTAATGGGATATGTACACTTAGGACATGATGTCATACTTGGTGACAACTGTATATTGGCAAACGGAGCTACACTTGCCGGACATGTTGAACTTGGTAACCATGTCGTTGTCGGGGGTATGACCCCTATACATCAATTCGTGCATATCGGTGATTATGCCATGATAGGTGGAGCATCTGCTTTGGCACAAGATATACCACCTTACTGCTTGGCAGAAGGTAATCGTGCGAACCTTAGAGGGCTAAACCTTACAGGACTTCGCAGATCTATGGAACGTGGAGAGATCAATGCACTTAAAGTGGCATATCGAGAACTCTTTGAACAAGGTAAAGCACTTCAGGAAGTGGTACAAAGTATCTTAGAAACCACAGACTCAGATGCAGTAAGAAAACTGTGTGAATTTATACAAACCTCTAAACGTGGTATACCATTCACACGTCCAACAAAGTAAATGACAGATAAGGATAATAAATGACAAATAAAGCTTGTAGCTTTTGTAAAGCAAATGAGAGTGAAGAGAATCCTCTCATTGCAGGAGAGAGTGCTTACATCTGTTCAAACTGTGTTGTTTCAGCATATAAAATCCTCTTTGGTGAAGAGGAATATGAAGAAAATGCTCTAGATCTAGAGGCACATACACTCTACACACCTAAAGAAATCGACAGTATGCTCAGTGACTATGTCATAGGACAGGAAAAAGCGAAAAGAACACTTTCAGTAGCAGTTTATAACCACTATAAACGTATCTTTAAAGATAATGTAGATGACGATACACAGATCGCAAAATCAAATGTACTGCTTATAGGACCAACAGGTTCAGGTAAAACACTTTTGGCACAAACCATTGCAAGATTTTTAAATGTGCCTATCGCCATTGCTGATGCAACAAATCTTACAGAAGCTGGTTATGTAGGTGAAGATGTAGAAAATATCCTTACCAAACTGCTTATGGCAGCAGATGGTGACCCACAACGTGCTGAGCAGGGTATCGTATTTATCGATGAAGTAGATAAGATCGCTCGTATGGGAGAAAACCGTTCTATTACGCGTGATGTTTCAGGAGAAGGTGTACAACAGGCTCTTCTTAAACTCATCGAGGGTTCGGTAGTGAACATCCCACCAAAAGGTGGACGTAAACACCCAAATCAGGACTTCATCCAGATAGACACATCAAATATTCTTTTCATATGTGGTGGTGCTTTTGATGGTCTAAATGACATCCTAAAAAGAAGACTTGGAGCAAATACCCTTGGTTTTGGTCAGGAAAAACGTTCAAAAAAAGAGGAAGAAAATCTTCTTCATCTTGTAGAATCAGATGATCTTGTCTCCTTTGGTCTTATCCCGGAGCTCATTGGTCGTCTGCATGTTCTCGCAACACTTGGTGAGATAAGTAAAGAAGATATGGTTCGCATTTTGGTTGAACCAAAAAATTCTTTATTGAAACAGTATCAAAAACTTTTTCAGATCGATGATGTCATACTCTCTTTCGAAGAGGAGGCACTTTCACTCATCGCACAAAAAGCCTTAGACAGAAAAACAGGTGCAAGAGGATTACGTTCTATACTTGAAGAGATATTGCTCGATATCATGTATGAACTCCCTGAATTAAGTGGATATGAAGTAGTCATCACTCAAGAAGTGGTAGAAACAGGGGCAAAACCTTTGTATATTAAAGATAAAAAAACAGCGTAAGCGTAGAGATAAAAAAGGAAATTTTAGATGTTTAAAAAAATATTAGGAATGTTTTCAAACGATCTGGCGATCGACCTTGGGACGGCAAATACACTTGTCCTGGTAAAGGGACAGGGTATCAGTATCAATGAGCCTTCAGTCGTTGCCATTCAATATGATAAACATGGTCAAGAGCGTATCTTGGCAGTTGGTCAGGAAGCCAAAGATATGGTCGGTAAAACACCGGGAAATATCAAGGCGATCCGTCCTATGAAAGATGGTGTTATCGCAGACTTTGAAGTCACAGAAATGATGATCCGTTATTTCATAGAAAAAGCTCATAGAAGAAAAGGGTTTTTCTCTCCACGTATCATTATCTGTGTACCTTACGGTCTTACACAGGTTGAGAGACGTGCGGTAAAAGATTCAGCTGAGAACGCTGGTGCAAGATATGTCTATCTCATTGAAGAACCTATGGCAGCTGCAATCGGTGCGGGTATCCCTGTAAAAGATCCCAATGGTAACCTTGTAGTTGATATCGGTGGTGGTACTACTGAGATCGGTGTAACGTCATTAGGTGGATTGGTTATTTCAAAATCTATCCGTGTTGCAGGTGATAATTTTGATCAGGCGATCATCGATTACATCAAAAAGAACTTCAACTTGCTTATCGGTGACCGTGTCGCTGAAGAACTTAAGATCAAGATCGGTACAGCAATACCTCTTGATGAAGAACTATCAACAACCGTACGTGGTAGAGACCAGGTAGAAGGAAGTCTTGCTTCTATGGAAGTCACTTCAGAGCATATCAGGTCAGCAATGAAAGACTCACTTGAAGAGATCGCGGAAGCACTCAAAGATGTACTTGAACAGACACCACCGGAACTTGCAGGGGATATCGTAGAAAACGGTATTGTACTCACAGGTGGTGGTGCACTTATCAGAGGGTTGGATAAATATCTTTCAGATATTGTCAAACTTCCTGTATATATTGCAGAAGAGCCTCTTCTCGCAGTTGCGAAAGGTACAGGTATCGCACTTGACGAGATAGACCTTCTTCAACAAATGGCATATGAAGACTAGACTTGTCGTCATAGCCATACTGTTGCTCATGCTGACAGTACTTCTGTCACGCAATGATGCACGTATCACAGATACACTTCTTAACATCATAAACCCCATTAAACAAAGTTACAAAAATCTTACACAAAACTTAGAAGATAAAAGCCATAGCTACATCTTTCAAAAAGAATCTATAGAAAAACTAAGCCGTGAAAACCGTATCTTACGTAAACGTCTTCTTGAGCAAATGCACTATATAGAAGAAGTAAAGAACATCTATAAAGTACTACCTGATCTAAGCCGTATACCTGTAAGTAATATCTCTATTACAGAAACGATCTCTTATGTAAAACTGAACAGTTTTTCTCAGATCATCCTGACAAAACCTGAGGGACTTGAGGAAGATAAACTCTATGGACTTATACAGGGTCGTGTCGTAGGAGGAACTGCCAGAGTACATAACAACCAACTCTACGGATACCTCACCTCGGATGACAAGTGCCGCTTTTCTGTCTTTATAGGAGAAAGTAAAGCACCAGGTATTGCTCTTGGTAGAGAAAAAAATGCAATGCTTGTAAAATTCATCCCTAAATGGCATAAACTGCAAGAAGGTGATAAAGTGATCACCTCTGGTTTGGATGGTATCTTCTTTGCAGATATTCCTGTAGGGATAGTCACAAAAGTTGAAGTCCGCAGTTCTTATACAGTTGCACATATTAAAACATACAGTGATATTTTTCACCCTAAAACTTTTTTCCTTATCAATGATCCTAAAGCGACACTGACCGAAGGTTTTGACAGTAACAAAACACAATTACCTACCCGCTACAGTATTCCAGATACAGGTATCGACCAAAACAATTCTGCCCCAGCAGTTGAAAGTAATACTACTGAACCGGTAATTTCGAGCATTCCTTCTCGTATCGATCAGACGCAACATGACGTTATAGAACCTGAAACACCTTCTGAAGTGATAGAGGTACCTAAAAAAATGAAAAAAAGAAAACGACAACAAATATTACAACAAAACGCAAGTGGTCTAGACCTCTTCTAGACCCTTTCTCTTTCCATCTTAAAAAGCCCCATATTTAAGGGCGTTTTCTATCTAAGTCATGTATAATATCAAACTAAAAATCAAGGGTATTTTTCCATGCCAAAACGCAATGACATCAAAACTATTTTACTTATCGGTTCTGGACCGATCGTTATCGGTCAAGCTTGTGAATTTGACTATTCTGGAACTCAGGCAGCTAAAACACTTAAAGAGTTAGGCTATAGAGTTGTTCTTATCAATTCCAATCCTGCTACGATCATGACAGACCCTGAGTTTGCAGACCGCACATACATAGAACCTATTAACGCTGAAGTAATTGATAAAATTATCAAAAAAGAGAATGTTGATGCTATCCTACCTACAATGGGGGGACAAACTGCACTCAACGTTGCTATGGATATGAATGAAGCAGGTATGCTTGAAGGTATTAAATTCCTTGGGGCTCATCCTGATGCCATTAAAAAAGGTGAGGATAGACAACTTTTTAATGATGCCATGATAAAAATTGGTATGGATCTACCTAAAAGTGCCAATGCCTACAGTGTTGACGAAGCAATGAAAGTGGCAAAAGAAATTGGTTTCCCTGTCATTAGTAGAGCTTCATTTACACTTGCAGGTGGTGGTTCAGGTGTGGCATACAATATGGAAGAGTTTAAAAAACTTGCAGAAGAAGGTATTGATGCAAGTCCAATTAATGAGATTGAGATCATGGAATCTATGCTTGGATGGAAAGAATACGAGATGGAAGTTATCAGAGACAATAAAGATAACTGTATTATCGTATGTTCTATTGAAAACTTCGATCCTATGGGTGTACATACAGGAGACTCTATCACCATTGCCCCTGCTTTGACACTCACAGACAAAGAGTATCAAAACATGAGAGATGCCTCTTTCAAGATCTTACGTGAAGTAGGCGTAGATACAGGTGGATCAAATGTACAGTTCTCTATCTGTCCAGATACAGGACGTATGATCGTTATCGAAATGAACCCAAGAGTAAGCCGTTCTTCTGCACTTGCATCAAAAGCGACAGGCTATCCTATCGCTAAAGTAGCAACGCTTCTTGCAGTTGGATTTACACTTGATGAGATCACTAACGACATCACAGGTACACCTGCAAGTTTTGAACCGGTCATCGATTATGTTGTGACAAAACTTCCAAGATTTACTTTTGAAAAGTTCCCGCTTGCGAACTCTACACTGACCACAGCGATGAAGTCTGTAGGTGAAGTCATGAGTATGGGTCGTACATTTAAAGAGTCAGTCCAAAAAGCACTTTGTTCACTTGAGACTGGTCTTATAGGTTTCAATCCTATCAAATGTGATGGTGAAGAGCTTGTCAGAGAAATCAGACGTCCAAATGAGAACCGTATGCTTTATGTATTTGAAGGACTCAGACGTGGTATGAGTGTTGATGCTATCTTTGATCTTTCTAAGATAGACAGATGGTACCTTTACCAACTTGAAGAACTTGCACTTCGTGAAAAAGAGATGGACATTGCCCTGCTCTCTGATGCTACTCGTCTTAGAGAAGTGAAAAGTGAAGGTTTCTCTGACGCTATGATCGCTGAAGTCATTAGCAAAAAAGAAGGTCTTAATCTTACAGAAAATGACATTTATAATGCCAGAGAAAAAATGGCTGTACAACTTGAATACAATGAAGTAGATACCTGTGCCGCAGAATTTAAAGCACTTACACCTTATCTCTATTCGACAACAAACATTACAAAACTTCCTAAAGAAGAAGCACCTGAGTCTAAAGATAAGAAAGTACTTGTCATCGGTGGTGGTCCTAACCGTATCGGTCAAGGTATAGAATTTGACTACTGTTGTGTACATGCAGCCTTTGCGCTTGAAGACATGGGTGTGAAGTCGATCATGTATAACTGTAATCCTGAAACAGTTTCTACTGACTATGACACTTCCGATATCCTTTATTTTGAGCCTATTGATTTTGAACATGTAAGAAATGTTATTGAACTTGAAAAACCAGATGGTGTTATCGTACACTTTGGTGGACAGACGCCGCTTAAATTGGCTAAAAACCTTACCGCTATCGGTGCAAATATCTCTGGTACTACAGCGAAAGTCATTGATCTTGCTGAAGACAGAGAACTCTTCTCTGCATTTATCAATGATCTTGGACTTAAACAACCAGACAATGATACTGTTGTAGAAAAAGATGCTGCCCTTGTAGTAGCAAATCGCATCGGTTACCCGGTACTCGTACGTCCATCATTTGTACTTGGTGGTCGCGGGATGAAAACGGTATATTCTGATGATGAGCTCAAGCAGTACATGGATGAAGCTGTAAGTGTATCAAATGATGCTCCCGTTCTTATAGACAAATTCCTTGATAATGCTATCGAACTCGATGTAGATGCTATTTGTGATGGAACAGATGTGTATATTGGTTCAGTGATGCAGCATATCGAAGAAGCAGGTATTCACTCTGGAGACTCTGCATGTTCACTTCCTCCTGTTTCTATCTCAGATAAGCTGCAGGAAGAAGTAAAAGAGCAAACAGCAAAGATTGCACTTGGCCTTGGCGTAGTTGGTCTTATGAATATCCAATATGCTATTCACAAAGGCGAAATTTACCTTATAGAGGTAAACCCTAGAGCTTCTAGAACCGTACCTTTTGTATCTAAGGCAACTGGTGTACCTCTTGCAAAAGTAGCAACCAGAGTGATGATTCAGGGTGATCTCAAAGAAGCATTGAAGTTTTATGATACATTTAATGTAGTGAACTTTGATAAGAAGATCATGGAACCGACCCTTAAAGGTCATGTAGCTGTTAAAGAAGCTGTTTTCCCTTTCAACAAACTTCCAGGTTCTGACCTTATCTTGGGCCCAGAAATGAAATCAACAGGTGAAGTTATGGGTATCTCTGATACTTTCGGTATGAGTTTTGCCAAAAGTCAGTTTGCCTCTAAGAACAACATCCCTCTTGAAGGTAAACTCTTCATTTCTCTTACAGAGAATGACAAAGCGCAAGCTGCTGAAGTAGGTAAAATGTTTACAGATCTTGGATTTGAAATTGTTGCTACATCAGGTACACATAGTGCACTTCAAGAAGCTGGAGTCACGTCAACAAAAGTACTCAAGATATCTGAAGGTCGTCCAAATATTGATGATATGATCAAAAATGAAGAGATAGCCATCGCTATCAACACTTCAGACAATGCAGGAAGTAAGACAGATGCAAGAACGATCAGACAGTCTGTACTTGCAAACCATGTTGCTTACTTTACAACGATATCAGCTGCAAAAGCAACTGCTTTAGCTATTAAAGAGCTTAAAGATACTGGTGGTGAACTTGTGCCTAAAGCATTACAGGATTATTTAGCATAATCCTCTCTATGGGAGATATGATGTTGAAAGATAAAGTTTTTTTAACGCAAACCGATACTACTATCGGTTTTGTTTCCCAAAATGCAGATAAACTCACTGCCATAAAACAGCGTCCTCCACATAAACACTACATCAAAGCAGTGAATTCACTAGCTACCCTTAAAACATTTACCCGTGTTCCTTCAAAACATAAGAACAGAGTAAGAAGAGCTAGGAAAACCACTTTTATTATGCCAAATGCTAACTCATATCGTCTTATACAGGACAAACATCATCTTTTACTTTTAGACCGTCTAAAATGGGTATATACCACCTCTGCAAACCTAAGTGATCATAACTACGATGAAAAGTTTGCTACAGAAATGGCTGATGTCATCATCGAGCCTCTTAAAGAAAATAAACAAGCATCAAACATCTATAAACTTGGTAAACAAACCATTAAAAGGATTCGATAATGTCATGTATCTATGAAAACCAAAACATCAAAATAGAAATAGAAGAGTCTGAGATTCCATGGCTTAAGATCTTTACTCAAACACCCTACAAAGAAATGAGTGAAGTGCCTGCTGAGATAAAATTTGAAATTTATGATCTCTTAGATGTTATAGAAAAAGAGATGTTATCCTATTACAATCCGAAAAAAATAAACATAGCCTCTTTTGGAAACTATATGCCTCATGTACATTGGCATATCATGGCACGATTTGCAGAAGACAGTTATTTCCCTGAACCAATGTGGGGAAGTAAACAAAGAGAAAGCAAACTTGAGCTGCCTGATTTTACAGTTTTTTGTAAAAAAATACTTAAAGAAATTTAACTTTACTGCTATAATAAGTATTCATTAAATTAGATTAACATTCATAGTTGCAGGAGTAGATGACAGATGTCGTATAATAAAAAGAACAC
>JADGDL010000059.1 GCA_016744875.1 Sulfurovum sp. | reverse complement strand
ACGCTGAACAGATCAAACCAATTTTCGAACCTGATCCTAAACTGGCAGGATTCAACCCTTTTAATCTTCTCGCATATAAACATAAGAGTAAAGATGAAACGGTTATCGCGCACTTGACACCAGAAGTTATCGTAGAGATGCTTGGAGTTACAGATAAAAAAGTCATTACAGAATATACGAAAATTATGGATGAGTTAGATGGTTTAGTGTCTAAAACATTTCCTACAGCTGTAGTGGGACATGATACTTATGAAGGTGAAATCTCAAACAGTATGATGCTTCTTGAAATGGATTTTGAAAGACCGGAAGATCTTGATGATTTCATTGATGAGATACAGGAAAAAGTGGAAAATACATTCACTAAAAAAGAGTACATTATGGCAGGCTTCTTCAATTATAAAGAAGGGAAGGTAGATTTACTTCCTTCATATGATGCATTTTGGACATTCTCACTTTGTCACTTTCCATACTCATACACTATTTTTGATAATGAAGGTGCAATGCCACAAGCTGCAGTATTTGCCCCATGTACCATGTATATGTATATCAAAAAAGATACAAATACTTTAGTAATGGGTATGCCAAGACTTGCAAATTGGCAAAAATTGTTTCCAATGAATGCAAAAAATAGAATAGACTTTTTAGAGAAATTAGATAAAGATATGTTAGCAACATTTAAAGAAATAGGTTTTAAAGAATCGAAATAAGGAGTAGACAATGGCATCAGTATTGTTACCTTTAGCAAAAGGATTTGAAGAAGTTGAAGCGGTTGGGCTTATAGATGTTATGCGTCGTGGCGGTATAGACGTACGAGTGGTATATCTTGAAGATGAACTGCAGGGTGACCTTGTACTAGGTGCCAATGGTATCACAGTACAGGCTGATATATCCATCAGGAATGTTATCTCTTCTGATTTTGATATGATGGTACTACCGGGTGGTTGGGATGGTACCTATGCATTGGCTGAAAATACACGTATCCTTGAATTACTACAAGAGTTTAAAGCTTCTAAGGTAGTTGGTGCCATGTGTGCTGCTCCTTTTGTGCTTAAAAAAGCAGGTGTTTTGGGGAATGACTACACTTGTTATCCGGGTGCTCAAGGTGAAATTGACCACCCAGGCTACAGAGACGATTTAAAAGTTGTTACTGATGGGAATGTTATTACTTCCAGAGGTCCTGGAACAGCACTCTGCTTTGGGCTTGCTATCGTAGAACGATTGGTAGGTGAAGAGAGTATGCAAGCTGTCAAGGATGGAATGCTTTTGGACTATTGTTAAAAACGGCTAGCCGTTTGAGTACTCTGCTTAAGAGAATACAGCGTCAACACAGTAGTCAGGGCTTTGCTCTGAGTACATTCACTTTATATAGACTATAACAAACATTAAAATCATTTGTTTATTTTTGTTAAAGTCCAGTTTCGCTACAGTATTGTTATAGGAGTGTACTATGAAACCATTTATGACTTTTCTAATGCTAAGTCTTACCCTCGGGCTACTTTACGGTAGTGAAAATAACAATACAAAAGAAAACAATAGCACAAAAGAAGCTATCAAAAAAGCTATGGAAAAAGAGAAGAAATATGCCAAGGAAAAACGTTTTTACAATGCAGATGAGTATGATTTTAAAGGTGCACAAGTAGATCCTAAATCTCTTGATCATATACCTACACTTGAACCTGATGACGATTTTGATATGAGTACGGGAGTCTATGACTAATACTTTTAGAAGATAATATCCATGCATATTATTTCCTACTGACATCACACATTCTTTCAATCTATTTTTACCAAAACTCTGCTATATTAGACATCTAATATAAGCAAAGGTCATCCATGTCAGAAGAACCAAAAAATACCCCTCAATTTACCCATTTACATCTTCATACAGAATACTCATTACTCGATGGTGCAAACAAGATCAAAGCACTTGCAAAGAAGATAAAAGAACAGGGTATGACTTCTGTTGCTATGACAGATCACGGTAATATGTTTGGAACTATTGACTTTTACAATACCATGCGTAAAGAGGGTATCAAACCTATCATAGGTATGGAAGCGTATGTACATAACCAGGAAGAGTTGGGCGACAAGTCTGTTCGTCAACGTTTTCACCTGTGTTTATATGCTAAAAATGACGTGGGCTATAAAAACCTTATGTATCTTTCTTCACAGGCATACATAAAAGGTTTTTATTATTATCCACGAATTAATTGGGATCTACTTAAAGAAAATTCTGAGGGAATTATTTGCTCATCTGCATGTTTACAAGGTGAAGTGAATTGGAATCTAAACCTTTCAGAACGAAACCTTAAATTTGGTGCAAAAGGTTATGATGAAGCCAAACGTGTAGCACTTAAATATAAAGAGGTCTTTGGTGATGACTTTTACTTAGAACTTATGCGTCACGGTATTGGCGATCAGCACCGTATAGATAAGCAAATTATCAAGCTCTCTCAAGAGACAGGCATCAAGATAGTTGCGACAAATGATACACACTATACCAATCAGCCAGATGCTGACGCCCATGAGGCATTTATGTGTATCGCGATGAACAAACTTTATGATGACCCAAATCGTTTACGTCACTCTGTACATGAATTTTATGTAAAATCACCAGAACAGATGGCAGCACTTTTTGCAGATATTCCTGAGGCACTAGAAGCTACACAAGAGATATCAGACAAATGTAACTTAGAGATAAAACTAGGTGATCCAACACCGCCTAACTTTAAATTTTCCAGAGAGAAAGCTGCTGACATCGGCTTGGAACTACCTGAACCAGATGTTGAATACTCACTACCAAATGACATTGCATTGTTTATAGAAGAGTCCAAAAGAGGACTGGAAGAACGTCTCAAGATAGTCCCTGAAGAAAAACACCAAGAGTACAGAGAACGTCTACAAGTAGAGATGGATATCATTAACAATATGAAGTTCCCGGGATATATGCTTATCGTTTGGGAATTTGTGGATGCAGCAAAGAAGATGGACATTCCTGTTGGTCCAGGGCGTGGTTCTGCTGCTGGTTCATTAGTGGCATTTTCATTGCGTATTACGGATATTGACCCTATGCCTTATGGACTGCTCTTTGAGCGATTTTTGAATCCGGAACGTGTTTCCATGCCGGATATTGATATGGACTTTTGTCAAGCAAGAAGACAAGAGATACTTGATTATGTTGTAGATAAATATGGTAGGCATAATGTTGCTCAAATTATTACTTTTGGTAAATTACAAGCAAAAGGTGTGATTCGAGATGTAGCAAGAGTACTTGATATGCCGTACTCTAAAGCAGACGCAATGGCAAAACTCATTCCTGATGAGCTGGGTATTGATCTCAAGGGTTCTTATGAGAAAGAACCAAAGATCAAAGAGTTGTTAGAGCGTGACCCTCAGGCAAAACGTACGTGGGAGTATGCCCTTGCACTGGAAGGACTTAACCGTAATGCAGGAACGCATGCAGCAGGTGTGGTTATTTCCAATGAAGAACTATGGAAAAAAACACCTCTTTTTAAACCGACAGGACTGGACACACTTGCAACGCAGTACTCTGGTAAATATGTAGAAGATGTGGATCTCATTAAGTTTGACTTTCTTGGATTAAAAACACTGACAGTAGTTGAAGAAGCTTTAAAGCTTGTAGAAAAACGTCATGGAAAACGTATCAACTTTGTTGAAGAGGATATTAACGATAAAGGGGTGTATGATTACATCTCAACTGGTGATACACTAGGACTTTTTCAGATAGAATCAGCAGGTATGCAGGATCTTGCTAAAAAACTAAAGCCTGATGGCTTTGAAGATGTTATTGCGATGCTTGCTCTCTATCGTCCAGGACCAATGGAGTCTGGGATGCTTGATGACTTTGTTGAGCGTAAACACGGACGTGCAGAGATCACGTATATGTTCCCACAACTTGAAGAGATACTCAAGCCTACGTATGGGGTCATCGTTTACCAGGAACAGGTTATGCAGATCGTACAGAGCATCGGTGGATTTTCTCTTGGCGGGGCTGACCTGGTACGTAGGGGTATGGGTAAAAAAGATCAGGAATTACTTGACAAATTGAAAATGGAGTTTGTTGAAGGTGCTGTGAAAAATGGGTATGAAGGGCAAAAATCCGGTGCACTTTTTGACCTTATTTTGAAATTTGCCGGGTATGGTTTTAATAAGTCTCACTCTGCAGCGTATGCGATGATCACTTTTTACACGTCTTATTTAAAACACTACTATCCTACAGAATTTATGGCTGCCATTTTGACCTTGGAGAGAAATAATACGGACAAAGTGGTGAAGTATGTAGATGAAGTAAAAAAAATGGGTATGAAACTTCTTCCACCTGATGTCAACAAATCCGGACTGGTATTTGAAGCACGTAACATTGAAGGTGATGAGGTTGTCATGTTTGGTATGGGTGCAGTCAAAGGGGCAGGGGAAATCGCGATAAAGTCTATCCTAAAATCACGTGAAGAGGGAGAGTTTAAAGATATTTCAGATTTTGTATCACGTATCGATTCCTCTAAAGTCAATAAAAAAGTGATCGAATCACTTGTTAAAGCAGGTGGGTTTGATAGTTTTGGACATAGCCGCCATGCGATGCTTTCACAAGTTGAAGACATTGTTGAAGCTGCCAAAAAAGCGGGAGATGCGAAAAAACAGGCAGTAGGATCACTTTTTGGAGAAGGTGAAGAGATGACGGCTGTAACTTTGTCGCTTTCAGATATGTCTGAGTTTGAACCTATGCAAATACTTGATTTTGAAAAAGAGTCATTGGGCTTTTATGTCTCAGGGCACCCTTTAGATAAATACAGAGAAACCTTAGATGAGATCAATTACACACTTAGTTCGGAGATAGAAGATCTTGCAGATGGATCACAAGCGATGTTCATAGGAAAAATTGAGGGTATCACTGAAAAGATATCTAAAAAAGGTAATAAATTTGGTATCGCCAACATTATGGACCTGCATGGAAATATAGAGTTAATGCTTTTTGAAAATCGTTTAAAAGAACTGGATGAAGACTTTGATACGACTAAACCTATAGCCTTTAAAGTGAAGATCACCAAAGACGGAGATTTTACACGTATGAATATACTAAAAATTTCCAGTATGAAAGATGCTAAAAAAACAAAAGTAAAAGTTGAAAAAGAAGTTAAGCATGTTGAAGAGCCGGTACAACCTCCATTGATACTTGCACTTAATCTCATGCCAGACAGTAAAACAGTAGAGGAATTAATGTGTTTGGTGGAACGGCATCCAGGTAAACGACCATTGGAACTTCATATCAAATCCAAACTTGCAGATGTGATCATAGAATCAAAGATGAAAGTAAGTGAACAGATACTTGAAGAAGCAAAAGGCCTTGGGATTTATCTTGAAGAAAACCTCCTAGTAGAAGCATAGACGGGTCTATTCAGTATGTTTTACCCTAATATAAAACCATTAATCATAAATAAAATTTATGATTAATATATGATGAATTAATTTAACTTTAACATTAATATCTTATAATACGTCTTTAAAATAGTTAATCTATTTATTTTAATGACAATAATTAAAGGAAATATAATGAATTTTATTAAAGGGTTATTAACACTTATTGGAGCGATCGTTGTAATCGCTGGTATTGTAGGCGCAGTCAAGGTTGGGCCAAGTGTAGCGAAACTTCATAGTGATGCACTTCCAGAGTACATGAAAATGTTTGACAAGGTACTTACAACAGGTGATCCAGCTAAAGGTATGGTCCGTAAAGCAAAGATGGTTATACCAGAAGGTATGACTAAAGCTGAAGCTTTTGAGAACGCTTTAGAGATCATGGATGAGGTAGCAGAAGAATATGGTATGGCTTTGGTAGACAGCAAAACGATGCCAAGAGAGGGAAAATTATTTAAAGATGGTGGACTTCTTACACATATACGTTCATACTGTTCTCCATATATTGCAGATGTATTTTTAAATCATTCTAGAGAATTTGTTGCGTTTATGCCATGTAGAATAGGGTTCGTTGAGGAACCAAATGGTGATATCTATCTCTATACAATGAGCATGGAACTCTTACTACATGGTGGTTTTGTACTTGATCCAGAGATCTATGAACTAGGAAATGAAGTAAGAACCGGTATGTATACTATGATGGAAAAAGCTGCTGCAGGTGAAAGCGACTAATAATATGTCATACATTCCCACATCAACATAGTTGGAATGTATACACGCTTACTTAAAATTTTTAATCTCTTAATTAAATACACACTTCCCTAATCTTATTATTTTTCGATATTATTTCTTATATTTAATTCATTAGGATAACTATGTCAAAATCAGATGATGAAAAAGCATTTCATATACTTGAAACAGCCGTATATCGTGCACAAGATTCCATGCAGAAAACAAAACATTTCCAACCTTTTTTAATGCTACTAAATGATGCAGATGAGATTGAGGTTTTTGAAAATGAAGAGAAAGAATCCTCACAAAGCTACCTATTACTTGAAGATGTATTACGTAATCGCTTAGATGAAAAGTGTGACGTTGAGATCATTGCACTTGTTGTAGATACGCAAATACCTGAAAACTTTGCTGATGACGTGCCAAATGGAATACGGATTCATTTGGAAGAGAAGAGTCAAATGCATAAAAAATTGGCAGCACGTTACCTTTATATACCTTATGAACTATGTAAGGTCGATAATGGTGAAATGTTTGTAAAGCTATATACACCCATCCCAGTAGGCTTTCCAGCTGAATATCTCATATAGCCTGTGTAGTATAGAAACAAATAAATTATATAGCTTCAGATAATATGAGATTTAAATAACCTCATACATCAAAAGTGATAGAATCTATGTACTAAATATCAATTTAAGGAATAATAATGTCACAATTACCAAAAATCATATGGTCAAAAATCGATGAAGCGCCAGCACTAGCTACGTATTCATTACTAC
>JADGDL010000058.1 GCA_016744875.1 Sulfurovum sp. | reverse complement strand
CATTATAGACCCATCCTCTACTCTCACACACTTTATCTGTAAATTTTTCTGTTTTTTTCAATTCTGTTTTAAACTCTTCTGAATTCATATCCAATTGTTGCATCATGTTTATATCCTTTAGACATATTTTATCACTATTTATATCTAAACAAATTTAATATATAATAAGAAAAATTATTATAATATGAAGAGAAATATATGCAAATAGATGACGCAGTTTTAGCAAAATTAGAAAAATTATCACATCTACGAATTGATGAAGGTAAAAAAGAAGAAGTAAAAGAGCAGCTTACAGGGATACTTAACTATATTGAGAACCTTAATGAACTTGATACCGATGCACTTTCCCCAACATTTTCAACACTTGACGGAGGTACACCGCTAAGAGAAGACTCACCACGTAAAAATAATGATATTGCCAAGGATATCTTGTCACATGCACCTGAAGCAAAAGATGATTTCTTCATTGTACCTGCGATTATTGAATAATGTTAAAAATTTACGGTATTAAAAATTGTGACAGTGTTAGAAAAGCGATCAAATATTTAAAAACAAATGATATCCCTTATGAATTTATAGATTTTCGTGAAACACCTGTAGATGAAGCTACCATAACAGCCTGGTTACGATCTACAGATATCAAAACACTTTTTAATACAAGAGGCACAACCTACCGCACTTTGAAACTCAAAGAATTAGACCTAAACGACGAGGAGAAGCAAAATTGGCTTGCAAAAGAAAATATGCTCATCAAACGTCCAGTCATTACACTTGATAACAAGGTTATAGTTGGATATAATGAGACTTTATATCTTGATAATTTACAAAACTAAAGGATAATCATGGCAGCTTTTGACATAAAAAAATTACTTCAATCAGTCGTAACACACGGGGCATCAGACCTTCACCTCGTCTCTCGTACAGAACCGCAGATCAGACTTGATGGTGTACTTAAACCGGTAAACCTTCCAAAAATGACAGGGGAAGACATTGAAGAGATGGCTTATTCTCTTATTACAGAGAAACAAAAACAGCAATTTGAAGAAAATGATGAACTTGACTTTGCGCTTCTTATCCCTGGTATTGGACGATTTAGAGCGAACTATTACCGTACTTTAGGAGATACTGCTGCTGCCTTCAGGATTATTCCTATTGATGTGCCTTCTTTAGATGATTTGGGTGCACCGCATATCTATAAACAACTTGTCAAAAGGGAGAAAGGTCTCATACTGGTTACCGGACCAACAGGTTCAGGTAAATCTACCACACTTGCTGCCATGCTTAATGAGATCAACATTTCAGAACAAAAACACATTGTTACAGTGGAAGACCCGGTGGAATTTATTCACCAAAACAAAAAATGTGTATTCTCACACAGAGGTGTGGGTGAAGATACCAACTCTTTTGCCATTGCACTCAAATATGCGATGCGTCAGGATCCAGACATCATACTTATCGGGGAGATGAGGGATAAAGAGACTATAGAAGCAGGACTGACTGCGGCGGAAACAGGACACTTAGTCTTTGCTACCCTTCACACCTCTTCTGCAGCAGGAACCATCAACCGTATCATCGATGTATTTACCGGAGATGAACAACCTCAGATTAGAGCGATGATATCCTCTTCACTTGTTGCGGTTATTGCTCAAGCACTTTTACCAAAACTTGGAGGCGGCCGTGTTGCTGCTTCAGAGATCTTGATCACCAACCACGCGATATCCAACCTTATCCGTGAAGATAAAGTACACCAGATCTATTCGCAAATGCAATTAGGTCAAGGGGATACAGGTATGCAAACTCAAACGCAGGCACTGGTTAAATTTATCAGAGATGGTAAAGTTTCCAGAGACGTTGCTTTACAATATGCGAACAAACCCGAAGAGCTTTCAAAAGCGGCATTGAAGTAATCAACTAAAAGTCTTTATTAGATACAATACACAAAAATTAACTGAGGATAGATAATATGGATTTTTCAATGGAAAATTTTTCAATGATGGACTTCAACTACTTTGATGTCACAATTGCAGCGATCATACTGATACTTGGCATTAAAGGTTTTATGCAAGGGTTCGTCAAAGAAGCTTTTGGACTTTTAGGTCTGGTTGCAGGGGTATACTTTGCATCAAGACTGGCAGACAGTGCTGCTGCATTCATTGATACAAACTTTTTTCATATGGAAAATACATCATTGCTCAAGCTCATTGGTTTTCTTGTTATCTTGACCATTATCTGGCTTGGTGCAACGATCATAGGGGCTATCTTCTCTAAACTTACAAGTCAAAGTGGTTTGGGTTTCATAAACCGTCTTTTAGGTTTTATAGTAGGTGGAGGAAAGTATTTTCTTATTTTTGCCTTGATCATTACAGCCCTCTCGAATGTCACACTTGTAAAAGATAATTTAGAGAAATATGTGAAAGATTCTGTGCTCTATCCTTACCTTAAAGAGTCAGGAGCATATCTTATCAATCTTGATCCTGCCACATTGGGATTTACTACTACAGAAATGCCAAAAGAGTCACAAACAGAAACAAACAGTACAACACCTGAGACCAATACAACGGTTCAAATAACACCAGCGCAATAAGGTTTGACCATGATCGAATATCCTCTACTTCTAGAAAAGTTTCAAGCGATACTTAAAGAGAATACACTTAAGTTTACCAAACAAAGGGAACTTGTTTTAAAATTCCTTTATGAAAACGATGGTCACTTTACACCAGAAGATATCTATACTTTACTCAAACAGGAAAACCCGAATATTAACATCGGTATTGCAACAGTATATCGTACACTTACACTGCTTGAAAGTTCAAATATCGCGAGTTCCATCTCATTTGGTATCCAAGGGAAGAAGTATGAGCTTGGGCTTAAAAAGCATCATGACCACCTTATATGTACCAAATGTGGTGACATCATAGAATTTTTTGATGAAACCATAGAAGAAAGACAAGAAGATATAGCCAAGAAATTCAACTTTCAAATGACTGACCATACCATGAAGATCATAGGTCTTTGCGAAAAGTGTCAAACCCAATAATAAAAAATAGTACGACAACAACATAGGAGACTTCCCCATTGATATTTCAAAATCAATATATCCAAGAACGGATCAAAAAAGCAGACCGCCTCAGAGAAGAAGGCATCAACCCCTACCCTAACCAAATAAAAAGAGGCACACCCTCTGCTCAGTTTCTAAATGACTGTGCTTATGTCTACGACATAGATACAGAAGAGATGAAAAAAGATGAGACAAAAACGTGTACACTGACTGGTAGACTCAAATTTATCCGTATCATGGGAAAAGCTGCATTTGCAAAACTGGAAGATTCAGAAGGACTTGTTCAGATCTACTACAACAGAGATGAACTCCCTGAAGGCTTCTATAATAACATTGCCAAGAAACTTTTTGAAGTCGGTGATATCATCGAAGCTACAGGATATCCTTTTGTGACACAAACAGGTGAACTGACTTTACACTGTAAAGAGATGAAGATCGTTTCAAAATCCATCTCTCCATTGCCAGAAAAATTCCATGGGTTGCAAGACCATGAATTACGTTACAGACAGCGTTACCTGGATATGATCATGAACCCTGAGATCAAAGAGAACTTCATTATGAGATCCAAGATCGTATCGATGGTGAGAAGGTTTTTTGAAGACAGGTCTTTTTTAGAAGTAGAAACACCTATGCTTCACCCGATCCCTGGTGGAGCCAATGCCAAACCATTCATTACACATCATAATGCACTGGATGTTGAACGTTACCTGCGTATCGCACCTGAACTTTATCTCAAACGTCTCATCGTTGGGGGTATGGAAGCAGTGTTTGAGATAAACAGAAACTTCCGTAATGAGGGTATGGACCAAACACATAATCCTGAATTTACCATGATCGAGTTCTACTGGGCATACAAAACCTACATAGAACTTATGGAGATCACTGAAGACCTCTTTGACTATCTCTTTGATAATCTCAAACTGGAAAGAAAACTCCCTTATGGTGACCTGGAAATTGACTTTGCAACACCATTTGCAAAGACCCCATACATTAAATCACTCACTACCATTGGTGGTGTTCCTGAAGATGTAGCAAATGACAAAGAAAAAGCATTAGCATTCTTAAAAGAGAACAATGTAAAAGTAGATCCTAACCTTACACTTGGTTATCTACAGGCTGAACTTTTTGACGAATTTGTTGAAGCTAAGCTCATCAACCCTACTTTCATCACTGACTTCCCGGTAGACATCTCTCCGCTTGCAAGAAGATCTGATGACAACCCTGATATTGCAGAGCGTTTTGAGCTCTTTATGGCAGGGAAAGAGATCGCAAACGGTTTCTCTGAGCTCAATGACCCGATAGATCAATATGAAAGATTTAAAGGTCAAGTAGCAGCCAAGGAAGCTACAGATGATGATGAAGCGATGCACATGGATACAGATTATGTTAAAGCACTCAGCTATGGTATGACACCAACAGCAGGTGAAGGTATAGGTATAGACAGACTTGTCATGATGCTCACCAACCAACACTCTATCCGTGATGTCCTCCTCTTCCCAGCGATGAAACCAGAAGTACCTCGCCCGGAAATGGCACCTGTCTGCGAAGTAGATAAGTGTAAAAAGTGTGGAAATGAAAACCCAGAAGAACTTAAACCTGCCAAAAAAGGTAAAGGAATGTTCTGTATGGATGTTGCTGCTTGTAAAGCAAGAGTACAAGAAAAAAGTAAGTAAAAATTGGATATAAATCCAACATAAAACCTAAATCAAAGGAACCCTATGTCATACGCTATAGAAACATTTGACCCAGAGATTTTTCAAGCAATTGAGAATGAGAGAGAAAGACAAACTGATCACTTAGAGATGATCGCATCTGAAAACTTTACACTTCCTGCAGTGATGGAAGCTATGGGTTCTGTATTTACGAACAAGTATGCAGAAGGTTACCCATATAAACGTTACTATGGAGGATGTGAATTTGCAGATACTGTAGAGCAACTTGCCATCGACAGAGCATGTGAACTTTTTGACTGTAACTATGCAAACGTACAACCTCACTCAGGTTCTCAGGCAAATGGTGCTGTCTATGCTGCACTTCTTAAAGCTGGAGAAAAGATCTTAGGGATGGACCTAAGCCACGGTGGTCACTTGACACATGGTTCTAAGCCAAGTTTTTCTGGTAAAAACTACTCTTCATTCACCTATGGTGTTGAACTTGATGGTCGTATCAATTATGATGAAGTACTTCGTATCGCTAAGACTGTACAACCTAAGATCATCGTATGTGGTGCTTCTGCCTATGCTAGAGAGATAGACTTTAAAAAGTTTAGAGAGATCGCTGATGAAGTAGGCGCTATCTTGTTTGCTGACATCGCACACATTGCTGGTTTGGTATGTGCAGGTGAACACCCTAGCCCGTTCCCATATGCAGATGTTGTTACAACAACGACACACAAAACACTTGCAGGACCTCGTGGTGGTATGATCATGACCAATGATGAAGCTGTAGCAAAGAAAGTTAACTCTGCTATCTTCCCAGGTCTTCAAGGTGGGCCACTTGTTCATGTGATCGCAGCTAAAGCAGTAGGTTTTAAATACAACCTAAGTGATGCATGGAAAGTATACGCTAAACAAGTCAAAGCAAATGCAAATGTACTTGCAGATGTACTTATGAAACGTGGATATGATGTGGTCTCTGACGGAACAGACAACCACTTAGTACTTGTATCATTTTTAAATAGAGACTTCTCAGGTAAAGATGCAGATGCAGCACTTGGAAATGCTGGTATCACAGTAAACATGAACACAGTGCCAGGTGAAACAAGATCTCCATTTGTGACTTCAGGTGTACGTATAGGTTCTCCGGCACTTACATCTCGTGGAATGAAAGAAGCAGAATTTGAGATCATCGCAAACAAGATCGCTGATGTTCTTGACAATGTAAATGATTCTGCACTACAGGCAACGATCAAAGAAGAGATGAAAGTTTTAGCACAAGACTTTATCATCTATGATAAATCAATCTATTAGGACTTCAAAATAAAAGTTTTTGATTTAGACCTTTTAGATAACTATTACTACATAAAAAGATCTACGATTGCTGAACAGATACAGTTTGACAATCGTACTTTCTATGCAAAATTTGAACGTATAGATGAACCACTCACTCCCCTACTTTTAAAACAACATCAAGACAGACAATACACGATCGCCGTACCTTTACTTCAAGACGATCATACAAACTATCTTGTCATAGAATATAAAGGTGAAGAGTATCAAAGATTTTACCACCTTATTAAACATCTTTTTAAAACACTTGAGATCTCTGATTATCACATCTATCAAGGAAAAGATGTCGAACGCTTACAGGTCTTTATAGAGGTAGAAAACCTTAGTTTAGAAGAAGCTGACCAAGCACTTCAGAAAATTTCCTCTGCACTTGAAGAGAAAATGACCAAAAAATGGAAAGGTCTGCCTTGTGTATCTT
Source organism: Sulfurovum sp. (assembly GCA_016744875.1). Lineage (GTDB taxonomy): Bacteria > Campylobacterota > Campylobacteria > Campylobacterales > Sulfurovaceae > Sulfurovum. Next base: position 2,210 of record JADGDL010000058.1, on the reverse strand, counting down.
TGCCACAAGAATACAATATAGTAACGCTTCCTTATCAAAAAATTTAAACCCGGTCACTTCATCCTATAAACGATGATTAAGGAAGCAGTTGATAGTGATATTAGAAATACATAAGGCCATCAAATGCTCATATCATTTTTAGAAGGTTTTTTATTAGGAATGGGAGCAGCTATCCCACTGGGACCTATTAATATACTTATTATGAATACAGCCCTTAGAGACTATAAGAGTGCAGTCACTATCGGATTTGGTGCATTAAGTGCTGATACTCTTTATCTTACTATGATATTACTTGGTCTTGCAACTTTTTTCACTCAACCTACACTATTAACTATCTTAGGACTTCTTGGAAGTGCGTTTCTACTCTATATGTCGTATCTTGTTTTTAAATACCGAAATAATATTCTTGAAACGAAAAATCATTCAAGACCCTCAAAAAGCCTTATTAAATTTTATCTTCAAGGTTTTACTCTTACATTTGTCAATCCATATACCGTGGCTTTTTGGCTTAGTATAGCAGGATATACTGCTCACAAAGACCTTGACCCTATCATCACTATTATCGGTATGCTTTGTGCTATATTCCTTTGGGTAACACTCATGCCATATTTTGTCCATAGATCAAAACACAGAATATCACAAAGAGTGTCTTACTATCTAAGTCTATTTTCCAGTATAGTATTGTTAGGTTTTGGCTTGGTATTAGTCATTAATATGTTTATATAGAAACCTTGTCAAGTTATATATCTATAAGGTTTTATCAATTTAAATTGTAGTGTACTACAGGCTCATTCGCAAGTCAACATTAATGAAAAAATTGTACACTAACTATATCTATAATAGAAGGAAATACCATGTTTAGATTCATTATGCTCATACTTTTAACACTATATCCCCTAAGTGCAATGGAATACTTTGGCCTGCACCTTGAACGCTATCCCTACCCTTTTGAAGTAAAACGATTTAACTTAACCGTACAGAATCAAACCCTTAGTATGGCCTATATGGATGTGAAACCCGAAAATCACAATGGGAAAAGCGTACTTCTACTGCATGGTAAAAACTTCACCGGAGCTTACTGGGAAAGTACTGCTCTTCAACTGATCAAAGAAGGATACCGGGTCATTATCCCAGATCAGATCGGTTTTGGTAAATCTTCCAAACCCGACCATCTGCAGTATACTTTTCAGATGCTGGCCCACAACACGGCCAACCTGATGGATCACCTTAAGATTCCCAATAGTTATCTTTTGGGACATTCCATGGGAGGAATGCTAGCGACACGTTACGCTCTTATGTTTCCTAAACGTGTAGATAAACTTATACTCGAGAACCCTATAGGACTTGAAGATTGGCAGCGTTTTGTCCCAAATCCTTCCTTTGACTTCTGGCATAAAAGAGAACTTTCAAAGACAGCGGAAAAGATCTATCAGTATCAGCTTAAGAGCTACTATGATGGTAAATGGAAGGACAAGTACCAGCCTTGGGTTGATATACTTGCCAGTTTCACTCTGGGAGCTGACTATCCCAAAGTTGCTTGGAATCAAGCACTTATCTCTGAAATGATCTTCAGTCAACCCGTTTGCTATCAGTTAGACCAACTGAATATGCCAGTCCTTTTGATCATTGGACAGCGTGACAAAACGGCACTTGGCAAAGGGTTAGCATTACCCCAAATACGTAAAAAAATGGGAAATTATCCGCAACTCGGGATAAAGACTGCAAAGCAAATACCCCATGCCAAATTACTTGAACTTGATGGCATCGGGCATATGCCGCATATCGAAGACTTTGATGCTTTTATCAAAAGTGTGAAAGATTTTTTATCAGAAGATTAATTGATTTGAAAAAACCTTATAAAGTTTAATACTTCATAAGGTCTGGAAATACATTAAGAGTGGGAAGAGACTATTTGATCATAGCCCCAAGGATCCAAAGTTCCTTTTCATAGCTTGCAACATTGTCATCTGCAAATGCAGATGTTGTATTATCCCCTGCTTTATCTGCTTCATCACTTAAAGCCTTAAAACTTTTAAGTAGGTACTCAAAATCACTCACGATATTTTTTACTATTTTCTTTGATTTGAAAGAATCACCAGTTTCTTCTTTTATTTTTGTAGCATTCATTAATTCACTCATAGTTAAGTGTGGTTTTTCACCTAATTGGATAACACGTTCAGCCGTATCATCATAAAGTGTAGCCATAGAAT
>JADGDL010000057.1 GCA_016744875.1 Sulfurovum sp. | reverse complement strand
AGTTTTCATATACATCGGGTTGTGAAAGATGAATTCAAAAATAGAGTATAAAAAGGAATAAAATGGCTAAAAAATCAACAAAAAAAGATGACAAGAAAAAAGCAAAAAAAGCTTTAGCAAAAAAAGTAGCAAAGAAAAAGGCTGCAAAAAAAGCGGTAAAGAAAAAAGCTGTAAAGAAAAAAGTAGCAAAGAAAAAAGCTGCAAAAAAGAAGAATAATAAAAAGTCAAAAAAATCTAAGAAAAAGTCTAAAAAATAGTCTTCTTCATGATGCCTCTCTAGAGGCATCATAATACATACTTCAAGTTAAACTCAATATACTACATATATATCAAAATATAGGAACATTATGATCCCCTTTAATCACTTAGGCTGGTTTTTTAAAACCTTTGGACCTGGCATATATCCTAAGTCTGTACGAATATCTCTTTGTGATTTTTTGAAACCTCTCTCACCGTATTCATCTGTACTGGATGTAGGTGGAGGGACAGGTGTAATGTGTGAGTTTGCACATACATGTAGAGATGACCTTGATCTTACGGTTGTAGATCCAGCAGAGGGGATGCTTAAATATACTAAAACGTATGTTCAGACAGTGAAGGCCAGTGCAGAAGCATTGCCTTTTGATAATAACAGTTTTGATATGGTACTTATGGGCGAATCTTTACATCATTTTAAAGATATAGATGAGGCGTTGAAAGAGACAGTACGTGTACTTAAGAAAAAGGGAAAATTGTTTATCTATGATTTTGATGTGGGTACATTTAAAGGTCAAAGCATTTGTACGGGTGAGAAATTACTCGGTGAACCTGGAAACTTCTTTGAACCTGAAGCATTGCTAATATTGCTGAAAAGCTATGGATTCTCTGCAGGGTTCAAGCAGCATGGATGGCGATATACCATGCATGCACACTTAAAGAGATAAAAAGGATTATTTCTTAGTATCTTTTTACACTATCTTTTCTGTCTTGATTATCACCTATGGCTGCACCGGCGATGGCACCAACACCTGCACCGATAATAGTTGCACCAGTATTTCCACCTATCGCTTGACCAACAAGGGCACCAGTTCCCGCTCCTACAAGAGCACCAGTTTCAGCTTTTGTTGCACATCCAGTAAATATGATGACACCAACAGCTGCAGTTGCCGCTAAAAGTAAATGTATTTTTTTCATTTTGAACTCCTTTATTTATAATATAGTATAACATAGAAATGTTACTTTTTCAACTCTTTTTCAATCTCTTTACTTATTTCTTTTGGTTTGGTAGAGGAACCATACCGTGCAATAACAGCTCCATTATTATCTAGAAGAAATTTGGTAAAATTCCACTTTATACTTTGAGAACCTAAAAATCCTGGAGCTTCATTTTTAAGAAATACATATAAAGGATGTGCAGTATCACCATTGACATCTATCTTTTCAAAAAGAGGAAAGGTAGTGTTGAACTTTACATTACAAAAGTTCTGTATTTGTTCGGATGTACCTGGTTCCTGCCCTCCAAACTGATTACATGGAAAAGCAAGAATTTCAAAACCTTCTTTTTTGTATGTTTGGTAGAGTGTTTCCAAACCTTCATATTGAGGTGTAAATCCACATTCACTTGCCACATTAACAACAAGTAAGACCTTTCCCTTGTACTGGGACATAGATATTTCTTCTCCGGTGATGGTATTTGCTTTAAAGTTATAAAAATGTTTCATTGGATCTCCTGCGTTGAGTGTTAAAGTAAGTAGTAAAATGAGAACTATTTTTTGCATATTGTTTCCTATTGGGTATGAACAGTAGTATAGCTATAAACCCTTCATCACAACTTCAAAGAGATAGTCTACCTCATCGTCTTCTAAAAAAACTGTTTTCTTTGTCTCAAAAAAATCCAATACCTTTTTAGTAGGGAGTGCAGGGCCGTAGATACATGTGGGGTGTGCAGGCCTGAAGGCTTGCATGAGAGAGATATCATCTTCTATACGTTGTTCACAGATGAAACAGTTCTCTTCCGGGTAGAGTCTGCCTTCATAGTCAAGAAGTGTGATGTAAGATTCACAGATGATGCGTTTAGGATTTTGTTTGTCCCATTTTTTGGCTGCATCTAACAGTAGATCAAAATAAAAAGCTTCTAGTTCATCAGTATCTTTTAAATGTGGTTCAAACTTTTTGATGAAGTTATGCCATAGGAGAAGTTTGTTCTTGTCATAGAGCCATGGAAAACCCATATGGGAGAGTGAGCGAAGTCTGGGAAGAAAACTGCTTCCTTCTCCCTCTACTTCAAAGTCAATAAGATTTCCAAGCTGTAAAATGGAGTGTCTGGCACCAAAAAAACGGTAATAGGTTTTCACTTCGGTAGGACTTAGTACGAGTGCTATAGAGTCTTCATTTTTGGCTTTTCTGACAGAAAGTATAAAACCTTTGATAATACACTCCAATAATTTTTTTAATTATAGTCAAAATGATGTTAAATATAGAGTAGGCTTTAAAGCACGTAAATAGGTTGTATAGAAGTCTTAAACAAATATTAACCCGCTTTTAAGTATAATCCAACCCATTATAGACACGCTATATGATGTGTCTTTGATATTATTTTAAGGTTGGAACATGAGAGATTTATTTACTTCATTTAAGGATAACTGTGGATTTGGACTTTTAGCCTCTATCGACAATACTCCTTCACACGGAAATTTGGAAGATGCTGTTACATCACTGTCACGTATGATGCACAGAGGTGCGGTTGCAGCAGATGGTAAAACAGGTGACGGATCTGGATTACTTCTTTCTATACCTAAAAGATTCTTTGCCAAACAGGCTAAGAAAGAGGGGATAACCCTTCCTGATGTTTATGCTGTCGCGATGGTTTTTTCTAAAAATGAAAAAGATTTTGACATTATTAAAGAAGTATGTGTAAATAATGACCTGAAAGTTCTCTATACACGTACAGTACCTGTAGATACTGATGCACTGGGTGAGCAGGCACTTGCTTCACTTCCTACGATCAAACAAGTATTTATAGCACCTTACTCACTTATGGGTGCAAGAAGATTTGATGCATTGGTCTATCTTTCACGTAAAGAAATAGAAGCCAAGATATCAGATGACAGAGATTTTTATATCCCGTCATTTTCTACTACGGTAGTTTCATACAAGGGTCTTGTGATGCCTACGCACATCAAAGAGTTTTATAAAGACCTTGCTAATCCTGACTTTGAAATCTCATTTTGTCTTTTCCACCAGAGATTCTCTACCAATACACTTCCTGAATGGAGACTCGCACAGCCATTTAGAACCATCGCTCACAATGGTGAGATAAACTCTGTCACTGCAAACAGATTTAATGTTGCGGCCAAAATGGAAGCACTTGAATCTGATGTATTCTCTGATGAAGAGATGAAAAAACTGGTACCGATCATCCAGTCTCAAATGTCTGATTCTGCAAGTCTTGATAACTTCTTTGAATTTTTGCGTATCAATGGTATGGATTTCTTCAAAGCTGCAAGATCAATCTTGCCTGCACCTTGGCAAAATGCACCGCATATGGATGCACAGCTTAGAGCTTTCTATGAGTATGCAAGTACCTGTTTTGAACCATGGGACGGACCGGCTGCTGTAAGTATGACTGATGGTCGTTATATTGGTTGTGTGCTTGATCGAAATGGGCTTAGACCTGCAAAATATATCATCACAACAGATAACAGACTTCTTATCTCTTCTGAATATGGTGTACTTGAAACGCCTAATGATGAAATTGTAGAGCGTGGAAGACTTCAGTCTGGTGAAATGATGGGTATTGACCTGAAGTATGGAAAAGTACTTAAAAATGACGATATCAATGTCTATCTTAAAAATATTGATCCCTACGATAAATGGCTTAATCAGAATATGGTGTATCTACAAGAGCATATGGATGACCCATTCTCAAAGGTAGATATTCCGGAAAAAGTAGAAATGGAAGCAAGACAGCGTTACTTTAATATAACACTGGAAGTGATAGAACAGGTTTTTGAACCGATGGTAAAAGAGGGTAAAGAAGCAACTGCATCTATGGGTGATGATGCTCCACTGGCTGCATTCTCAACAAAACAGAGAAATTTCTCTGACTTCTTTAAGCAAAAATTTGCACAGGTTACAAACCCACCGATAGATCCTATTCGTGAAAAAGTAGTGATGTCTTTAAATACAGGTTTTGGCGAGACCAGAAATATACTTTCTGATGATGCTGATCATGCAAAAAGACTTAAAACGGTATCTCCTATTTTATCATTAGAAAAACTGGAATTACTTATTGAGTTTGGAAATGAAAAAGATCCTAAGTATGATGCCGCATATAAATCCAGAATGTATGATACGACATTTAATTCTGACCTTAAAGGTTCATTGGCTGCATTGGTAAGTACTATTATCGCTGATGTGAAGAATGATGGAATAAGAACAGTTGTTTTAGATGACAGAGCATTGAATAGCTCCACGAATGTAATGCCAATGCTAATGGTAGTTGGTCGTTTGAATCAGGCACTTCTTGAAGAGGGTGAGCGTCACCTTGTAAGTATTGTTGCTGCAACAGGTGAAGTGTATGACTCCCATATGGCAGCATGTATGTTAGGTTTTGGTGTAGCAGGAATATACCCGCATATGCTCTACCAGACAGTAGCGATGATAGCACATAGAAAAGATAAAAATGTAAACCTGGCACCAGTACTGAAAAAAGTACGTAATGCAATTAACTCCGGACTTCTTAAAGTTATGTCAAAAATGGGTATTGCCACAGTTTCAAGTTACAGAAACTCAAAACTCTTTGATGTACTTGGTTTAAGTGATGAGATCGTTTCTGATTGTTTTGATGGTGCACAGTGTTTCCTTTCCGGACTTAGCTATGCAGATATTGAAGAACGTATTACAAAAATACATACTGATGCGTATGCACAAGAGACAGTTAACCGTATGTTCCCGCTCAATATTGGTGGGTTCTATAAATATTTAGACGGAGGAGAATTCCATGATTACGCTCCTGCAACTGTACATGCGATACATGCACTTTCCAAGTCTGGTAAAAAAGAGGACTTTGAAGTACTAAAAACGCTTGTAGATGGCAGAGATAAAAAATTCATCCGTGACTTTTTTGAACTTAAAAGTGACAGAGCAGCTATTTCAGTAGATCAAGTGGAGCCACTTTCTGATGTCTTTAAACGTTTCTCTACTGCAGCAATGAGTTTAGGGTCTATTTCTCCTGAAGCACATGAATGTCTTGCTGAAGCGATGAATACGATAGGTGGTAGATCTAATTCTGGTGAGGGTGGAGAAGATGAAGCTAGATTTGGAACTATTAAGAATTCCAAGATCAAACAAGTTGCATCAGGACGTTTTGGTGTAACACCTCAATACCTACGTTCAGCAGAAGAACTTCAAATTAAAGTGGCTCAAGGTGCTAAACCGGGTGAAGGTGGTCAGCTTCCAGGACATAAAGTCTCTCCATTGATCGCAAGACTTAGACATACTATGCCGGGAGTGACACTTATTTCACCTCCTCCACATCACGATATCTACTCTATTGAAGATCTGGCACAGCTGATCTTTGACTTGAAGCAAATTAACCCAGAGGCAAAAATTGCAGTTAAACTTGTTTCAACTGCGGGTGTAGGAACCATTGCTGCAGGTGTAGCAAAAGCGTATGCAGATAAAATTATTATTTCGGGTGCAGACGGTGGTACAGGTGCAGCACCTATCGGGTCCATCAAATTTGCGGGTAACCCTTGGGAACTTGGACTAATTGAAGCACACAATGCGCTTAAAGCCAACAACCTTAGAGGTCAGGTAGAAGTTGAGACCGATGGTGGACTTAAAACAGGACTTGATGTTGTTAAAGCAGCGATCTTTGGTGCAGAGTCTTATGCGTTTGGTACAGGTGCATTAACAGTGATAGGATGTAAGATCCTGCGTATTTGTCACATGAATAGATGTTCTGTAGGTATTGCAACACAAGAAGAATCACTAAGAGAGCATTATGAAGGTTCAGTAGAGAGAGTGATAAACTACTTTACACTATTGGCCGAAGATGTGCGTGAGATATTGGCATCTTTAGGGTACACCTCACTTGAAGAGATCATTGGTAAAAATGACTTGCTTAAAGTGATAGATGACGAATTTGCAAAAAAATTCTCTTTTGAAAACCTTCTTTATAAACTTGACGGTGAGAACACGTGTCAAGTTGAGTCTAATGAACCTTATGATAAAAATGAATATGAGCAGGAATTACTTCAAGAGTTGATGCCTGCGATTAAAAATCCGAATGATACTATTGATTTGGAGAAGAATATCACGAACCTAAATAGAAGTTTCGGTACACTTATCTCTGGTGAAATTGCAAAATATTATGGAGATAAAGGTCTTCCTGATGGAACGATCAAGCTTAGACTTGAAGGTACAGCAGGTCAATCACTTGGAGCCTTTTTAAGTTCTGGTATTTCTATGTATATTAATGGTGCGGGTAATGACTATATTGGTAAAGGTATGTCTGGTGGTCGTATAACTATTACAGCAGAGAAAAATGGGCCTGATTTTGCTTTAGGTGGAAATACATGTCTTTATGGTGCAACAGGTGGTAAACTGTATGTAAATGGTCAAGTAGGTGAGCGTTTTGGTGTACGTAATTCAGGTGCAATTGCTATTGTTGAAGGAACAGGAGATCATCCTTGTGAATACATGACCGGTGGTGCTGTCGTGATACTTGGTAAGACAGGAGTTAACTTTGGTGCAGGTATGACAGGCGGTATAGCTTTTGTTTATGATATTGAACATGAATTTGTAGAAAATGTCAACCAAGAGCTTGTTGAGGCTAGACGTATCGATACTGAAAATACAGATATTGAAAGATATTACCTCAAAAAACTTCTTAAAGATTATTATAATGAAACTAAAAGTGCTCGAGCTAAAAAGATATTGGATAACTTTAGAGTTGAAATAAGAAACTTCTGGACTGTCAGACCAAAAGACATGAAGGGACCATTGATGATAGAGGAAGGAGAATAATATGTTAAAATTCTTTGATTTAGAACGTATTGATGCTAGAAAAAGAGATGTGGTTGAGAGAAATAAAGATTTTAATGAAATTTATGAAGTCTTCAAACCAACAAAAGGTAGTGAACAATCAGACAGATGTATTCAGTGTGGTGATCCATACTGTCATAATGGCTGTCCTTTACATAACTTTATTCCACAATGGCTTAAAGCAACTGCATCTAAGGATCTGGAGTTTGCATTTAATCTTTCAAATGAGACTTCACCTTTTCCTGAAGTGATGGGACGTATTTGTCCTCACGACAGACTTTGTGAAGGTGCTTGTACGCTAAATGACGGTCATGGTGCCATTACTATTGGATCAGTTGAGACCTTTATTAGTGAAGAAGGATTTAAAAAAGGTTTGAAACCTAAATCTTCTCAACATAAAATAGGTAAAAAAGTTGCCATTGTTGGTGCTGGACCTGCCGGACTTTCTGCTGCAACATTTCTTCTTAGAGAAGGTGTTGATGTAGAGATATTTGACAAACAAGCAAGAGCAGGTGGACTATTAACATATGGAATTCCAGGGTTTAAACTTGACAAAAATGTAGTTGCAAGAAGAGTGGAGTTTCTAGAAGAAGCAGGTGCTGTATTTCACCAAAATGTAGAGATAGGAAAAGATAAAACTTTTGAAGAGCTTAGAGCGGACTTTGATGCAGTATTTATAGCTGTAGGTGCTGTAAAAGGCAGAAGATCAGGTCTTAAAGGTGAAGAGGCTTCTAATGCTTTCTTGGCAATGGAATTTCTTGTTGATATTCAAAAGAAAGTTTTTGAGGAAACAAGATCGGAAAACATTGAAGTAAAAGAGAAAAATGTTGTCGTCATCGGTGGTGGTGATACAGCAATGGACTGTGTACGTACTTCATTACGTGAAAAAGCGAAGTCTGTACAATGTCTTTACAGACGTGACGCAGCCAATATGCCAGGTTCAAGAAAAGAGTATATCAATGCTAAAGAAGAGGGTGTAGATTTTGAATTCTATGTTTCACCTAAGTCACTCATTCTGAATGATGAAGGTAATATTATTGCTGTTGAAATGATCAAAACCAAACTTGGTGAACCTGATGCTTCCGGGAGACAAGGTGTTGAAGAGATCGCCGGCAGTGAATACCAAGTAGATGCTGATGTTGTGATCTTTGCATTAGGCTTTGATACTGTTGAATATCCTTGCTTTGCAAGTAGTGGGATAGACACAGATAAATGGGGTGGTATTATGGTTGATGAAAATTATCAAACAACGAAACCTGGAATTTATGCCGGTGGTGACTGTCATCGTGGAGCAGATCTAGTTGTAACTGCGGCACGTGACGGAAGAGATGCAGCAAAAGCGATCATCAAAAGTTTTCTAGCATAATTAAACATATTATATGGTATTGTAAGTCATATATTGAGTTTTATGGGGGTTTATAGTGATGAATGATTTTCTACAAGCCTGTATCAAAGCCAATGAAGAGATATATTCTATCATACAAGATGGTTTTGACAGTACTTGGTTTGAAAAAACCGAAGTAGGTGCGGGAGGAGATGTCTCTTCAAAACTTGATTTGATGGCTGAAGCAATTTTTGTAAAACACTTAAGTGCATTTGGACAGATAGAATCTGAAGAATCAGGGATCGTTGGTGAAGGTCTAGAGAAGATCATTATCGATCCTATTGATGGCTCGTCGAATGCACTCTCACTTTTCCCCTACTATGGTACTTCTGTTGCAAAAGTAAATGCTGATGGTATCCTCGATGCTGCTATAGTCTGTAATCTGACAAATCAAGATATATTTTTCACTACTACAGAGACAAAAGTGCAGCAAGGTAAACTTTTTTCAAATCGTTTTCATACTCCTCACACTGTAGCAAAGCCAGAAGTAGGTCTTTTTGAAAAAGCCTATGCCCATCCTGAACTTGTTACAGTTCTTGATCAGGAAAAATTAAAGTTCAGGGCTCCTGGAGCAATAGCACTTTCTTTAGCGTATGCCAGATCAGTAAACTATGTTTTATATGTTGGAACGTTTCGAATTTACGACTTTGCAGCAGGTTTGGCACTTTGTGAAGGTTTGGAAGTGATTGTTGATGAGGATTATGTTATAGTGTCAAAAGAAAAAATTATAGCTGATAAAATAGAATTACTCATAAAAGAATTAAAATAATTATAAAGGAGAGTTGCAATAATGTTTGGAAGTATGTGGAAAAAAGAAGAAACAGTTCAAGAGGCTCCTAATCAATGGATAAAATGTCCAAAATGTACCTCTTTGATGTACTTCAAAGAAGTAGAAGCAAAACTCAATGTGTGTCCAAAATGTAATCATCATTTTCGTATCACGGCTATACAACGTATAGAGTCTATTGTAGATGAAGGTAGTTTTGTGGAGTATGACAGTACATTGGCACCGGTTGATCCGTTAAAATTCTCCGATAAAAAATCATATAAAAAACGTATAGAAGAAGCAAAAGCTAAAACAGGTAAAACCTCATCTGTAATGAGTGGTTCATGTACCATTGGTGGAACTGATGTTGAGATC
>JADGDL010000056.1 GCA_016744875.1 Sulfurovum sp. | reverse complement strand
CAGGAGTAGATACATTATCAGAATGTGCAGAACAATGTATTATTTATGAAGATTGGATAAAAACCGTACACTTTACTTTTGCTGGTTTATTTTTTGCAACACTTATTTACTTTTCTTTATTTCTTTTTGCTACATTGTTTCTTTCGGCAGGTATAGAAAACCTGACGCTGACTGAAGCTATGAAAAAATTAGATACAAATAACTTAGAATTAAAAATATCACGTTTCAATGAACAGATGAAGGCCTACGAAGTCATAGCTACAAAAGGCCATAACTACGGTAAACTAGACCTTTCTGTATCAGGAATACGATCGAATGATGCAGGAAATGTCTTTGGATTTAAGTTGCAGAGTAGGGAAGCAACATTTGGTGATTTTGGGTTTTCAGAATTTAACCCGTCAAATCCAAATATACTTGATGTTCAGCCACAAGCATTGAATTATCCTGAAGCACGTAACCATTATCAAACAAAACTTTCTTATATGCTACCACTATATACAGGTGGAAAATTAACAGAATATGGACGTATTACTGAAGCTATGCAGCGTATGAGCAAGTATGATACGCAGAAACTACTCAATGAAAAAGTATTTCAAACCAAAAAAGCATTTTATGATATTTCTTTGGTTGAAAACTATATTGTAAACCTCTCTAAGATCATTAAAAATATCGATCGTCTCGAGATGACAGTTAAATCGATGAAAAAAGAAGGCTATGCACAAGAGATCGATATGCTTGAAGTTCAGTCACGTAAATCTGAAGCATTGAGTTTGTACAATCAGGCTAAATTAAATAGAGATCTGGCGTACCAGTTTCTCTCCTTTTTATTGAATGAAGAGATTGGTTCTATTGTTAAAGAGAGTGATATGGCTGCCATGCCTAAGATCCATGCAGCAGAAATAGAAGCAAATAATCTGGATATACAAAAAGCGCTTTTGGGACTTCAAGTGACTAAAATGGCACTCAATGTAGAACACTCAAACTATTTACCAACGGTAGGTGCTTTTGGTGAGTATGGTTCTGCAGACAATGAATTGTGGAATGAATTTTCAGATAAAGATGCTTATACGGTAGGTGTCCAGTTAACATGGAATATCTTCAATGGCGGTATCGATGATGCCAATCTTGAAAAAGCCAAAGTAAATTATATGAAAGTTGAGCATCAGGTCTCTCTGGCAAAATCAGGTATCGCTTTAAAAGTAAAAAAACTTGAAACGGAGATCTTGAGTAAAAATGCAGATGTGAAAAGTAACCAGAAACAACTTGAATTTGCTGAAAAAGTATATGAGAATTATCAGACTCGTTATAAAGAGGGTATTGTATCCATCTCAGACGTGCTCATAAAACAGTCAAGACAGTTAGAAGTTTTACTGCAGTTATTGACAGTGAAAAATGAACGTAATACAAAGATATTTGAATTAAACAGTATATTGAATCAAGGAGGAAATAATGAATAATTTTATGAAAGTAATGATAATACTATCACTCAGTATGTCTGTACATGCATTGGAAATAAATTTAAGTGGGTCAGTAATCTCTGAAAATAAAAAAATGATGACAAGCAGATATATGGGTTATGTGAAAAACATGTACGTATCTGAAGGTGATATCGTCAAAAAAGGGCAACTTCTTTATGAAATAGATACAACTGAGATCGAATCTGCAGAGAGACAGGTAGATCTTGCTATCTCCCAAGCACGGATCGGACTTCAAATGAACAAGAACCAATATAACAATGTTTTAACCAATCTTGCAAGGCATGAAAGACTTTATAAAAAGAATATGGTTTCCAAATATGAGTTTGAAATGTTACAACTTGCAGCCAAAAACCTTAAAGATATGGTAAAAATATCAGAAGAACAGGTAAAACAGGCTTTGGCAAAAAAGGATGAAGTTATAAACCAGTATAATTACCTTAAAATACATGCACCCAACGACGGTGTGATCGTTGCTAAAAAACTTAATGAAGGTGAAATGGCAATTCCCGGTATGCCGGCAGTCATTTTAACAGACTTAAGTCGTTTAAAGATCATATCAGAATTGAGTGAAACGCAACTTCGGTATATAACTATGGGAAAAGAGGTTGACATTGAGATACCTTCTATTGGATTGAAAACAATGGGTAGTATATCATCGATCATACCTAGCTCAAACCCAATGACACATAAGTTTAAGATCAAAATGAATTTTGATCAAAAGGGACGTTCCGTGTATCCTGGGATGTATACAAAAATCACTATTAAGTAGGTAGTATGGAAACTAACAAAGAGTATCAAGTCATCAACATAGCGGGAAAACTTGCAAGAGGTTTTATGCGTAATCCGCTTACTTCTGTTTTAGGAGCATTTTTACTTATTATGGGATATATGGCACTCAATACGATGCCAAGAGAGGAAGATCCTCAGATCGCCATCTCAGGTGGTGGTGTTATCGTAGCATTGCCTGGTGCCACACCTAAAGAGATAGAAAATGTCATCATCAAACCTCTTGAGCGAAAACTAAGAGAAGTCAGGGGTATAGAACATATCTATGGACAGGCATTTGATAACTATGGTGTTGTTTCTGTCATGTATTATATCGGTGAGAACAGAGAGGACTCTAACCTCAAGCTTTATGATAAAGTGATGCAAAACATGGATATGATGCCAAAAGGTACGATGCAACCCATTGTAAAACCTTTTGATATTGATATCGATATTCCTATTATAAGTGTGGCATTTTATCCTAAAGCAGGGCATACGGTAGATGACGTAAAACTTTTCAATACAGTAAGAGAAGTACAGCAAAAAATCAATGCTGTTGAAGCTGTGGCGAAAACAACACTTAAGGGTGCACGTAAAGCACAGTACAACATTGAAGTAGATATGGGGAAACTTTCAGCCTACCATCTTTCACTTGGTCAGATAATGCAGGCAATACAGTCTGTTGCTGTAGATGTACCTGATGTAAAAGGACGAACAGCAGATAACAAACTCGTGATTTTTGGTGTGAAGAATGCCATCGAGGATGTGGATGCTGTAGGAGATGTGATCGTAGCTCAATATATGGGATCACCTATCTATCTGAGAGATGTTGCAGAAGTAACGGACGGTATAGATATTCAAAACTTTAAAACGGCAAAGATATTTGTGAAAGATGATGCCAATGCCTCAACACTGGGTGAGGAAAAAAATCAGATCACAATGACCGTTGCAAAACTTGCTGGAACCAATGCAGTATTTGTTGCCGAAGATGTAGTTGAAGTATTAAAAGAGTATGAAGCTGAATTTACTAAAGAGGGTATCGGATATCTTATCACAAGAAACTATGGGGAAAGAGCAAATGAAGCGGTTAATGAGTTGATGCATCACTTGATCATTACTATTGTGATCATAGCATTGATGCTTGTGTTTGCTTTAGGCTGGAGAGAGTCCGTGATCGTAACATTTACTGTGCCTGCGATCTTAGCGGTAACACTCTTTACTGCATGGATGACGGGACAGACCATGAACCGTATTACACTCTTTGCACTTTTGCTCTCTCTGGGACTTCTAGTGGATGCTGCTATTATTGTAATTGAAAATATACATAGACACCTTCATGCACATGATGCATGTGACAAGGAGATGTCAGAGTTACTTGTTGAAGCGACAGATGAGATCGGGGCACCTACGAACATTGCAACTTTGGCGATCATTTTGACCATGGTACCGATGGCATTTGTGGGGGGTATGATGGGATCTTTTATGAAACCAATTCCATATAATGTACCTGTAGCACTGATAGCATCATTGTTTATTGCGTATATCTTTACACCATATTTGAGTTTAAAATTACTTAAGAAACCAGAACATGGTCAGGGACATAATAATTGTAAGAAAAATGAGACAAGAAGCTCGGAAAAAGGGAAAAAATAATGAAAAGTCTTGAAAATTTTATTTATGCCATTTTAGAGAGTTCATTTAAGAAAAAACTTGTGATCTTTTTGACGGCAGCAGCTTTTTTCCTTTCGTTGCTAATGTTCCCTACCAAACTGGTACTTGCTAAAATGTTACCAGGGAAGAGTGCCAATACATTTTCTGTATATGTAGATACGCCTAAAGGGTCTTCTATAGAACAAACAAAAGAAGTGAGTAACTGTGTTATTGATATTTTAAAACTCGAAGAAGAGGTAATGAATATTGAGTTGTTCTTAGCTCAGGGTATACCTTTAGACTATGCAGGTCTTGTCAAAGGCGCAAGTATGAAACATACAGAAAATGTCTCAGAGATCGCTGTAAACCTTACAGACAAACATTATAGAGAAGAAGCATCATTTCTTATGGTACAGCGTTTAAGACCTCTAGTCCAGGAAAAGTGTGGACCACTAACAAGAGGTACCAATATCAAACTTATTGAACAACCATCAGGACCTCCTACACTTGCATCTATTGTGGTGGAAGTACATGGTGATGACCTCTCCAAGATCAGAAGTCTTGCTGTAGATGTGGCGGATGTCTTGAGTGAAACTGAAGGTTTAGTTGATATCGATCTTATGGCAGATGAAAACTACTATAAATATGAGTTGATACCTGACAAAGAAAAGATCGCAAGATCAGGACTGAGTGTAAAACAGGTCAATAATATCTTGTATCTTGCATTTGAAGGTATGGTCATAGGACATAAGAATTCAAAAAATTCACCAGACCAAATAGGTATTTTCCTTGTTTTAGATAAAGAGAGTAAGAAGTTACCAGTATCTAATGAAAATGCGTTACAAAGTAAACTCTCTTCTTTAAATCTTATGAATATGAGAGGTATGATGGTACCATTATCAGAAGTTGTAGATATAAGAAAGGTGAGATCGAACCCTATGATCATGCATAAAGACCTTTCTCGTATGCTCAATGTCATAGCTGAGACAGATATGGTATCTCAGGTCTATCCTTTACTTGAAGCACGTGAAGAGCTTCTTAAAAGATTCGAAAATGATTATATCATCACAAAAGAAGGTATATCAACGTATATGTTTGACTTCACTTTAGAGGACAGACAGACACATGAAAAATTTCTTATCCGTTGGGATGGAGAAATGAAGGTTACGTTGGATACATTTAGAGACTTAGGTGCAGCATTTATATCAGCACTTATCCTGATCTTTTTACTCTTGGTAATTTACTATAAAAGTTTTGCGATCTCCGGTATTGTACTGTTAGGGTCATTCCTCTCATTAATCGGTGTGATCGTAGGTCACTGGGTGGCAAACTGGTTTACGGATGAAACATTCTTTCTTACAGCAACGTCTCTGATAGGATTTATTGCACTTATAGGTATCTCTTCAAGAAATTCTCTGCTTTTGATCGACTTTGCCAAGTCACTGATGGAGTTTGAAGGTATGAAGAAGCGTAAAGCAGTTGCTGTAGCTACAGCAACCAGAGCGAAACCTATTGCTTTAACTGCAGTTGCTATTATTTTGGGTTCTGCACTACTTGCAGGGGATCCTGTATTTGGTGGTCTTGGTGTAGCACTTATTTCAGGTACAGTTGCAGCCGTTTTTGTATCATTGCTTTTTGTTCCGGTATTGATGGACAATTCTAAAGCAATGGATTTTGATAAAAATCCACATTTAGATGATGAGAATAAAAACAATATTTCTATTACAAAATAATACACTTTTGAGAGCTCAGTTTTTGAGCTCTCCTCTTTTTTAACTTTTATATATCATGCATTGGCTATAATCACTCATAATTATTAAGGAGCAACTATGGCTACAATTGGAATGGGTGACATCAAAAAAGGTGCTAGACTAGAGATTACAGGAAACCCTTATAAGGTAACAGATTTTCAACATGTTAAACCAGGAAAAGGTGCGGCATTTGTACGTATGAAGATCAAAAATCTTGCAACAGGTAAAACGATAGAGAAAACAGTGCATGCAGGTGATAAGTTTGAGGTACCTGAACTTGAACAAAAAACAATGCAGTATCTTTATGATGACGGAGAGTTTCTTCAGTTTATGGATACAACAACATTTGATCAGATAGGCCTTACGCATGAGCAAGTGGGTAAAGATACATTTTCATTTATGATCGATGGTATGGAGGCTGAGATACTCTTTCATGGAGGTAAAGCTATTTCTGTTGAAATTCCTCAAACAGTAGTACTGAAGATCGTAGAAACACCACCTAACTTCAAAGGTGACTCGCAAGGCGGTAAAAAACCGGCAACACTTGAGAGTGGAGCAGTGGTACAGGTACCATTTCATGTACTTGAAGGTGAGATGATAAAGGTGGATACAGTAGAGTGTAAGTACCTCGAGAAAGCAAAATAGCACTTTTCCTTCACTGTATCTTTGTGGGAGGTTGCTTAGTCACTTACTCGTAAGTAAGCTCCTTTACAACAACCTTCAAACCTACAGTAAATCAAAAAGCTATTTAAATAATAAATAGTTTTGATTGTCTGATTCTTTTATTTCTTCTTTTGGAACATCTTTTCACAATCTTTTACCATCGCGTCAGGTACAGTTGCTATTGTCATGAATTCTGACATTTTAAGCATAGGGTACATGAGTGATATATAATATTTAGGGTCAAGTATCTTCGCTTTTCCATTTTCTATAAGTATAGGGTATGGAAGCATCGCAGCATTGTTCCTACCGATTCTTTTTGTAAATTTTCTTGTTCTTTTTCTCAACTCTATACCTATGAGTGTTGAACCATTTTCAAGTTTTTGGGTAAATACTAGTCTCTTGTTTCCTTTGACTCTTTCCAGAAGGTCAGAGCCTGAAGCAACTTCAATCATATTGTTATATTTAGGCATACCATTCATAAATTGGTATTGCGGTAAAATTTGGAACTTGAGTGCATCTTTAGAGTTTTTTAAACCTGGGAATTGAATGATCAGTGTGTCCAGTATTTTTTTAGCAGATTTCTCATCAAACTCATTTTGCATGAATGCTTTTGCCAGATAAAGAGGGTTTGTGATATTGATAGTTTTCTCTTTAGTATCCACCAGTACACGTAAAGTACCCATAAATCCTCTGTCTGCCTTACTTGCCATACTTACCAAGGCATCATTAGTAAAGACCACAGAAATGAGGTCACCTTTTTTATTGACCGGTGCTGAACTTAAGTGTTTGAAACCAGCAGCTTTTAGTTTCTCTTCTACCGCAGCTGTATCCATAAATTTACCACGTAGATAGGCAGATATTCTTCCTGAATAGGTCTGTCCGATTCTTGTATGGGTAGATTTTTTTGTTTTTTGACGTTTATCAAAGCTATGTGGTACATAATTTGGCGGTACCCGCTTTGAAAATTTAATACTTCTGTCATTTACTGAAGTGCTATTGAAGCTAATTGCCTTAGGTACGGAAGGTACCGTAGGTAGACTTATCTTCACAGTAGTCTCAGGTGTTTCTATAGTTTGTGCCGCTACCGTATTTGAAGTTTGCTCTGAAACAGTTGTCACTTCTTTTTTTACAGTAGTCTGCTTTTTTAGAGCAGGTGTTAGATCTTTGCGTGCAGGCTGTTCTGTTTTAGCTATCTTTTGAACAGGTGCTGTAGTTTCTTTTTTATCTTGTTTAGCTTCAGGTTCTTTCTTTGATGCTAAAGTGGCAGAATCAGCCAAAGGGTTAACATTTAGAGTAGCTTTCATACCAAACTTTGTAAGTATATCAGGTATTTCATTGTCAAGTCTCTGAACCAGCCCCAGTCTTGTTTCATCTGTGATATTTAATGTATCAGCCCAGTTTTGCAGTCTGAACATTCCTACTACAACTTTATTTGTCCCTTTTCTAATATACATATACATGGTACATGGTGCAAAAAGTCCTGCCTCCGGTCGTGCACCTTCGTTATCAAATACTTTATATGAAAACTCTAAATGACAGAGTGAATAGGTCCAAAAAGCACTATACTTAGAGAGTATTTCTTCTGCATTGCTTGTAGATTCCATAAAGTTATAAAATCCTGCAATGAGATATCCTTTATCGATAAATGCCAACTCGAAACTGTTTTGAAATTCATCAAGGAAATCATCTATATCACCATCTTCAGGCATTTCAAATTCATACTCGAAGTTGATCATAGTCTGTTCTGGTAGTTTTGTATATGATCTATATGATTTTGTACCACCAAGAGCATGCGCAATTGTTGAATCCAATGCTTTGAAAGGTGCAGAGAATTTTGTTCTTACCTCTTTGTTTTCAATACCTAAAATATCTAACATTACTTTTGGCATTAAATGTCCAACATGGGTTACATTCTCATCAAGTTTTTTATGAATGAGCATGTTAAATGGAGCAAAACCTGCGATACGAGGATCTATATTTAGCAGTGGTAGGATAGTGTGTGTTCTTACTACAGGCATAAAAGAAAGTACATCCAGTACAGTTGAACCCCATTTGGTTTCATACTGGTCATTCACACGTTTATGCGGATCAGTCAGTTGATAACCTATACTTTTTAATTTTTTTTCAACCAGGTTATTGTACTTTTCCTGAGCATCACCATCAATAGTATAGAAAATTGCAAGTGCATCATCATGTGTTTCTAGTTTTGCTGTTGCAAAAAGTAAAGCAGGTATTAAAATTAGCAGGCTTAATATCAGTTTTTTAACATTGTACATGTAAATCCTTTGGACAAGAATATATTCTTATAGGGTATCATAGAGTTAATATATATAATAAATGGAATATGTTGTTTTGGTTCAATATGAGTGAAAAGCTACGAAAAGTGACTGGCAGTTTATGTACTTATTAAGAGGGATAAGCCCTCTTAATAGTGTTAGATTAGTTAAGATCGTTAGAGATCGTTTTAGTAGAGTCGTTTACGTTGTCAGAAACAGACTTAACTGATGCAGATGTTTCTTCAGAAACAGATCTTACAGAGTCACGAGCACTTTCGTTAGTTGATATGACTGAAGCTTTAGTATCTCCAGAAATCGTCTTAGTAGAATCATTTACATTTGTAGCTACTGACTCTACTGAAGCTTTAGTATCTGAAGATACATTTGATGTTGTAGAGTTCATGTCATTTGAAACTGTTCTTACAGATTCCCTTGAATCGTTAGATACTGTTTTTGTTGTATCCGTTGCAGCATCAGAAACAGTTTTAACAGATGATGTAGAATCGTTAGATACTGTTTTGACTGAAGATGTAGCATCTTTAGAAACTGCTGTGATCGAGTCTTTAGTATCAGTACTTACTACTGTACCACTCTCTTTAAGATCAGCAGTAGTTGTTTTAAGTGAATCTTTTGCATCTGTTGAAAGTGAAGTTGTTGCAGAAGAGATGTCTTTTGAAGAATTTACTTCCATTGTTTTCATGTCATCAGAAACTTTAATAGTAGAATCTTTTGCATCAGTACTTACAGTTGTGACTGTTCTTTCAGCAGATTTTGATGTTTCAACAGCACCGTCTTTCATACTTACTACTGAGTCTTTTGCATCTGCACTCATACTTACTGCAGCGTCTTTCATATCTTTGAACATATCTCCAAAGCTAAAATCAGCCTGCGCGCTTGTCAATAATGCAGCTACCGCTACAGAAGTTGTGATAATTTTTTTCATTTTGTATCCCTTTTATACTTTTTATATTGAATTATAGCGATACTTATATTAAGTATAACTTAGATTTACTTATAAATAATATAAACTGTACTTATATTATTAAATATTGGTGTTTACATATGAGGAATAAAATAGATAGAGTAACCCGATAATATCGGGTTACAGGAAGAACTAATTATTTAGTTTGAAGGCTTTTTACTGTTTGACTTTTTACTGTTTTTGGTTGCTTCTTTGCTTTATTATTCATGTGTGCTGCATATTCGTCTGAAGAGATCGTTTTTGTAGAGTCATTGAGGTTGTCAGAAACTGTTTTAACTGAGTCTGATGAGTCTGTTGAGACTTGTTTTACTGTATCACTTGCACTCTCGTTAGTAGATTTTACAGAGTCTCTTGCATCGTTAGAGATCGTTTTAGTAGAGTCATTAATATTAGACGCCACTGTATCTACTGAATCTTTAGTGTCATTAGAAACTGTCTTAAGTGAATCAGCTGAATCTGTTGAAACTGTCTGTACAGAATCTCTAGTATCATTAGAAACTGTTTTAGCTGCATCGTTTACATCTGAAGCAACAGCATCTACTGAATCTTTAGTATCATTAGAAACTGTTTTAAGTGCATCCGTTGAGTCACTAGAAATGGCGGTAGTTGAATCTTTGAATTCTTTAGATGCTACAGTTGAAGAGTCTTTAAGATCTTTCGTTGTATTTGTCATTGCATCTTTTGTGTCTGTAGAAACTGCTTCAATCGTATCTCTGGAATCTTTAGATGTTTCTACTTCTGCTGTTTTAAGATCATCAGACACTTTTACACTGGAATCTTTAACATCAGTACTTACAGTACTTACAGTTCTTTCAGCACTTTTAGTTGTTTCAACAGCACCGTCTTTCATCGCAGTAACAGAATCTTTTGCATCTTTACTCATACTTACAGCTGCATCTTTCATATCTTTGAACATATCTCCAAAGTCGAAGTCAGCTTGTACACTAGTCAATAATGCAGCTACTGCCACAGAAGTTGTGATTATTTTTTTCATTTTGCCTATCCTTTGATTATTTAATATCGAGAATTATACTAATGATTATATTAAATATAACTTAAGGTAAATAATGAGTATTATATTAACAAATATAAATATAGGGAAAGAAATTATGAAATAGAAAGAGGAAAAGGGCAACTCAAAATTGAGTTGCCTGGTGTATTAGTTGATATCGTTAGAGATCGTTTTAGTAGAGTCGTTTACATTGTCTGAAACAGATTTAACTGATGCAGATGTTTCTTCAGAAACAGACTTCACAGAGTCACGTGCACTTTCGTTAGTAGATTTTACAGAATCTCTTGTATCGTTAGAGATCGTCTTAGTAGAATCATTTACATTTTTTGCAACTGTATCAACAGAATCTTTAGAATCATTTGAGATTGTTTTTACAGAATCTGCAGAATCATTAGAAACTGTTTTTACAGAATCTCTTGTATCGTTAGAAATTGTTTGTACTGTTGAGTTTAATTCTTCAGAAACAGTTTCTATAGCATCTCTAGTATCATTAGACACAGTTTTAACTGCATCAGTAGAATCTTTAGAAACAGCGATAGTAGAATCTTTCATCTCTTTAGATGCTACAGTTGAAGAATCTTTAAGATCTTTAGTTGTGTTAGTCAATGCATCTTTTGTGTCTGTTGAAACAGCTACCACTGTATCTCTAGTATCTTTAGAAGTTGCAACTTCTACAGTTTTAAGATCATCAGAAACTTTTACAGTAGAATCTTTAGTGTCCTTACTAACATTAGTTACTGTTCTTTCAGCACTTTGTGTAGTTTCAACAGCACCATCTTTCATCGTTACTACAGAATCTTTAGCATCTTTACTCATACTTATTGCAGCATCTTTCATATCTTTGAACATATCTCCAAAGTCGAAGTCAGCTTGTACAGTTGTTAATAATGCAGCTACCGCTACAGAAGTTGTGATCATTTTATTCATTATTATCCCTTTAAAATTTGGTTTTAGATTTGGCATTATACTATAAATTATGTTAAAAATAACTTATGCTTCTTATAATCATTTATTATATAATTATTTATTTGATGTAAATAGACATGTAATAAAGCGTTCAAGAAGGATAACGAAACAGACGTGTGTTTCGCTATCTATTTAATTAACGATCGTTAGAGATCGCTTTAGTAGAGTCGTTTACGTTGTCAGAAACAGACTTAACTGATGCAGATGTTTCTTCAGAAACAGATCTTACAGAGT
>JADGDL010000055.1 GCA_016744875.1 Sulfurovum sp. | reverse complement strand
AATTTACACCATCTGGCTTTAAATTTTACAGATACAACATCATAAGACATACCCGTATATTTGACAAATGCTAATGATTGATTGAGATGTCCCACACGATCATCACTGAGGATTAATATCCTACCCATTTTTTCCACCTGATTTAAATTAAAACAATACATATTCTACCAAAATTGCCTAAAGGATAAAGTTTCAAATACCTGCTTTCAATTTAATTTGCTATAATCACGATAATAATAACCCCTTATAAGGAACATTACAGTGATTGGAATCGTCGATTACAATATGGGAAATCTCGCTTCTGTGATCAATGCTTTTGCAAAAGTAGGTGCAGATGCTACACTTGAGAGTGACCCTTCTAAACTTGACCAGTATGACAAACTCATTTTACCCGGTGTAGGTGCATTTGGTGATGCAATGGAGCATTTACAAAGCAATGGCATGGATGTGGCAGTGAAAGCCTATGCCAAGACCGGCAAACCATTACTTGGTATCTGTCTTGGTATGCAATTGCTTTTTGAAAGTTCTGAAGAGTTTGCAAAGGACTCCAGTGGAACACAAGGTCTGGGACTCATCCCGGGTAAAGTCGTAGCTTTTGATGAAGCTAAATTTGACCATCCTCAAAAAGTACCACACATGGGTTGGAACGAACTTTTTATACAAAATACCACACCATTATTTGCAGGACTTGAAAAAGACTTTTATCTCTATTTTGTCCACTCTTTCCATGCTCAATGTGACAACAAATACGCGATAGGTAAAACACACTACGGGTATGAATTTGTGTCAGCAGTACAAAATGACAATATTTACGGCATACAGCCTCACCCTGAAAAGAGCCATGAGAATGGACTTAAAATTATAAAAAATTTCGCACAATTATAGGAATAATAACAATATGACAATACTACCGGCAATAGACCTCAAAGACGGAAAAGCAGTAAGACTAAGCAAAGGGCTTATGGACTCAGCAAAGATATACTCCGATGAACCTTGGCAAGTAGCCAAAAGATTTGAAGAATTAGGAAGTGAGTGGGTACATCTCGTTGACCTTAACGGAGCTTTTGCAGGCAAACCAGAGAATTTGGAACAGATCAGAAAGATCCGTGAAAACTGTAACCTAAAGCTCGAACTTGGTGGAGGTATCAGAGATGAAGAAACTATCAAAATGTACCTTGATCTAGGTATTGACAGACTCATTTTAGGTTCTATTGCCGTAAAAGATGCACAATTTGTGAAAGATATGGCTGCAAAATACCCTATCGTTGTAGGGATAGATGCTATAGACGGTATGGTAGCAGTTGAAGGTTGGGCAGAGACTTCAGACATGAAAGCAACTGATCTTGCACGTGAATTTGCAGCTTGCGGTGTGCAGGCTATTATTTGTACCGATGTAGGACGTGACGGTATGATGACAGGTGTGAATATCGAGTTTACCAAAGATATACAAGAAGCATCAGGTCTCGAAACTATTGCCTCAGGTGGACTAAAAGACATGACTGACATTACTGCACTGATAGAAAATAGTATTGATGGGACTATTGTAGGTAAAGCATTTTATGAGGGTACCTTAGATTTAGAAGAGGCGTTTAAGGCCGCGAATGAATAAAATCTATTACGAACTTACTGTTACTCTTAACAATAACTTTGTAGAGTTCATAGCTGACTTTATCTCCTCTGTAACAGATGACGGTATCGAGTTGGGTAAGGGCCAGATCATAGTACGTAGTGAATCTGATTTAACTTTCGTTAAAGATGCTCTTGTATCCTTAGCAGATGGAATGGATGGTTCGATTGAAATGACCTATCAACTTGAAGAGAAAGAGAATATAGACTGGATAAAGTCTTATCAAGATTCCGTTCAACCCATAGAAGCAGGAAAATTTTATATCTTCCCTTCCTGGTATGAACCTAAAGATGATCTCATTAATATCAAGATCGACCCTGCTCTTGCTTTTGGCTCTGGGCATCATGCTACAACATTTTCGTGTTTGGAAGCTATCTCCCAATATGTTAATGATAAACAATCAGTGATTGATGTAGGATGTGGATCTGGTATCTTGGGGCTTGCCTGTAAAAAGCTTGGGAGTTCTGTAGAGCTGTGTGATACAGATCCACTCTCTATAGAAAGCTGTAAAGAGAACTTTCTACTCAATGAAGAAAGCTATGACATGCTTTGGGAAGGCTCTATAGACAAAGCTGAAGGTACTTACGATATTGTTATTGCAAATATTATCGCTGATGTACTAAAGTTTATTGCAAAAGATCTCAAATCTGCATGCAAAAAAGATGGTCGTTTGATACTCTCAGGTATCTTGGATAAAAAAGAATCACTGGTTAAAGAGGTCTTTACAGACCTCACACTGGAACAAAGAATATTAAAAGACGAGTGGGTAACACTTGTTTATACAAAGGAAGTTAATTAATGGCTAACCAAAATAATAACAATCAAGACAACAATAATAATAATAATTTTTTTAACAACAACCCACTACTGGCATTTGCCCTCTTTTCTATTATTATCATTATGATATTTAAGGCATTTGTCGGTGAAGGTGACGGCTTAGGCAATATGCTTGATAACGGTAATGGTAAAGTGAGCCAAACTAAATCTGTAAAGTATTCCGAACTTAAAGCGAAGATTAAAGAAGGCAGTATTACTTCTGTAAAACTGACTCCTACAACTATTGAAGCTGTTTCTGATGAAAATGGTCTCAGAACACGTTATGTTGCGCAGAGTATCCCTAGACAGGACGCTCAGCTTATACCACTTTTGGAAGAGAAGAACATTAGCTATGAAGGTATTATGGGTGGAGGATTCCTTTCTGACCTTTTAGGTTCATTGCTCCCTATTCTTATATTTTTTGGTATTTGGATCTTCTTGGCTAAAAAAATGTCTAAAGGTATGGGTGGAGGTATCTTAGGTGCTGGAAAAGCAGATAAACTCATCAACTCTGAAAAACCAGATACAACATTTGCAGATGTTCAAGGGGTTGAAGAAGCCAAAGATGAAGTAAAAGAGATCGTGGATTTCCTCAAATTTCCGGAACGTTACATGGAGCTTGGAGCAAAAATTCCAAAAGGTTTACTTTTAGTAGGACCTCCAGGTACAGGTAAAACACTTCTTGCAAAAGCCGTTGCAGGTGAAGCCTCTGTTCCATTTTTCTCAGTATCTGGTTCAGGATTCATCGAAATGTTTGTAGGTGTAGGTGCATCTCGCGTACGTGACCTTTTTGCCCAAGCAAAAAAAGAAGCCCCTTCTATCATCTTCATCGATGAGATAGATGCTATTGGTAAAAGCCGTGCATCCGGTAATCAGATGGGTGGGAATGATGAGAGAGAGCAAACACTCAACCAACTCCTCGCAGAGATGGATGGTTTTGGTACAGATACACCAGTCATCGTACTTGCAGCAACAAACAGACCAGAAACACTGGATGCGGCTCTTCTTAGAGCAGGACGTTTTGATAGACAAGTACTTGTAGACAAACCTGATTATGATGGACGTTTAGCGATCTTAAAAGTACACTCTAAAGGGGTAAAACTTGCTTCCTCTGTTGATCTAAAGATCGTTGCAAAACAAACAGCAGGACTGGCAGGTGCAGACTTGGCAAACATTATCAATGAAGCGGCACTCCTAGCAGGACGTTTCAACAAAAGAGAGATAGAACAATCTGACCTTCTTGAATCAATAGAACGCTCATTTGTTGGACTTGAAAAGAAAAACAGAAAGATCTCTGAAGTTGAAAAAAGAATCGTTGCTTACCATGAAAGTGGTCATGCACTTATGGCAGAACTTACAAAGGGTGCCACACGTGTAACCAAAGTATCTATTATCCCTAGAGGACTTGGTGCCTTAGGTTATACACTGCATCTTCCCGATGATGAAGATAGATTTTTAAAGCAAAAGCATGAACTTATGGCTGAGATAGATGTACTCCTTGGCGGACGTGCTGCAGAAGAGGTCTTCATAGGTGAGATCAGTACCGGTGCAGGGAATGACCTTGACCGTGCCACTGCCATTTTAAAAGATATGATATCTGTTTATGGTATGTCTGATGTAGCAGGTCTTATGGTACTTAAAAGAACTGAAAACAGCTTCATTGGTGGAGGCATGTCATCCACAGACTACAGTGAAAAAATGTCAGAAGATATAGATGATCACATCAAAGGCACGCTGAATGAACGTTATACTTTTGTAAAGAAAACCCTGAACGAATATCATCAGGCTATAGAAAACATGGCAGGCGTTTTACTCGATGTTGAAGTTATCGAAGGTAAAAAAGTACGGTCCATCATCGCTGACTATGAACAAGAAAATAACATGGAAAGCCGTTTGGCCCATGGTGATAAAATAGCTGCAGCAGCAGCAAGAGCTAAAGCTGAAGAAGAAGCTGATGATGAGAGGGAATCATAAGTTTTCCTTTTCGATTTGCCTTTCCTGTCTCTTTTGGCTATACTTTTAAAAAATAAACAGGAGAGCATTATGCAAAATATCATAAATCAAAACAAAATTTTCAAACAAGATTCTACTCTCCTGCTGCTCTCACTCTAATATTCCCCCATTTACAATTTAATTTTTTGTTTCTAATTAACCACTATTTAGGTAAAATTAGACAATTTACAGCGACTATCGCTTTTACAATATCAAGGTAATAAAATGAAAAAAAATACAATATTAATATTTGACACGACATTAAGAGACGGAGAGCAAAGCCCTGGTGCTTCTATGAACACTGAAGAGAAGATCCAGATCGCTGCACAGTTGGAGCGTTTGGGTGTAGATATCATCGAAGCAGGATTTGCCGCAGCAAGTCCAGGTGACTTTGATGCTATAGACAAGATAGCACAAAGGGTAACAAACTCTACAGTATGTTCTTTAGCAAGAGCTATTGACTCAGATGTTAAGGCAGCAGGTGAAGCTATAGATAAAGCCAAAATGAAACGTATACATACGTTTATCGCTACATCCAAGATACATATGGAACACAAGTTAAAAATGACTCCTGATGAAGTCATCAAAAGAGCAGTACGTGCAGTAGAATATGCACGTACCTTTGTAGATGATGTAGAATTTTCATGTGAAGATGCAGGACGTTCTGACATAGGTTTTATGAAAGAGATCTCTGATGCCGTTATAGAAGCTGGAGCGAGTACGATAAATTTACCCGACACCGTTGGTTTTAGATTGCCTTTTGAGATAGGTGCTATGGTAAAAGAGATGAGTGAATATACTAAAGATAGAGCCATCATTTCTGTACATAACCATAATGATCTAGGTTTAGGTGTGGCAAACTCTTTAGAGTCCGTCATCAATGGTGCAAGACAGATAGAGTGTACCATCAACGGCTTAGGTGAACGTGCAGGAAATGCTGCTTTGGAAGAGATAGTGATGGCATTAAAAACACGTTCAGATGTCTTTGCTAATTATGAGACAAATATCAATACAAAAGAGATATACCCGTCAAGCCGTTTGATAGCCAATATTACAGGTATAGAACCACAACCAAACAAAGCCATCGTTGGTAAAAATGCTTTTGCTCATGAGTCTGGTATACATCAGGATGGTATGTTGAAAAACAAAGAGACTTATGAGATCATCAGACCAGAAGACATTGGTTTAGATATGGATGACACCTTAGTATTAGGTAAACATTCAGGACGTGCAGCGTTTAAAGATAAATTGCGCAAATTAGGATTTACCTTAGATGATGAAGCATTAAATACCTCATTTGAACGCTTCAAGATCTTGGCTGACAGAAAAAAAGAGATCTATGATGATGATTTAAGAGCATTGGTAACCAATGAAATGACCAAAGCTACACAGGTTTATGAGTTAGTCTCTTTACAATTAATGGACTGCTCAGACGGTGTACCCTCAGCTGCTGTCAAAATTCGTAAAGATAACAACGAGATCATCGAAGCAGGTATAGGTGAAGGTACCATAGATGCTGTCTTTAAAACCATAGACAGAATTTCAGGATATGATGGTCAGTTAGATGACTACAAGGTTAAGTCAGTAAGTGAAGGTAAAGATGCCTTGGCGAATGTAACAGTAAAAGTTTCCTTTAACGGTGAACCTGCCATCATAGGACATGGATTGAACATAGACACTATGTTGGCTTCTGCAAGAGCTTATATAGGTGCTTTAAATTCTTATTTGAGTATGGAAGGAAAATTAAAATCACGTCATTCTAATAGTAACAATACGATCTAACTTAAATGAACCCTTGACATTTTCACTTCATTTTAGGAATATTAGAGAACAACTAAATTCCTAAAATGGTATATGTACTGAAAGTTTCACTAACATATCATCATTCCATGGGAGAATGGGTACATCATCTTTTTCATAACTCGATAAATTATACTCTGTGTTCTCTAGTGAAAATTGAACACTTGCATCTTTATTCCACAGTGTAGTATCATATTTTATTTTAAATGCTAAATATTTTTCTAACCATTCATTATTATCATGCCATTCACTATACTCTATTTGTGCAAAAAGATCTTCAGTAAATTGGTTACCAATGTTTGCAGCAAAAGCATAAGCTCCTTGAAAGTCTCCACCTAACTCATCACGATTATACCCATTTTCTTCAGGTACATCATCATCTAGTTCTAAGTAGTACGTACCTCCCAAAACTTTTAAACCAAAGGAGATGGATGATGCATGATAGTCAAATCCTAATCCTAGTCCTGATTTCAAATTCTGTTCTATTGAACTTACAGTATTCATCTTCCAATCAAAATCAAAAACACCTTTAATGTCAAAATTTTCATTGATTTGAAATAGTACTTTATCAAGTTCATAGTTAGCCCTAAACCATACAGGGATATGATCAGGATCCAACTCTTCTTTATCATAATCTACCAATGCTTCAAAATATCCAGAATGATTCATACCATTTTGACTAGTTTGATTCATGTATATACCTGCATTTATTCCCAATGTATGGTATTCATTATCAACTATAAAATCATGTACACCATACGAGTATTCCAATTTTAACGGATTAGCATACAGAGCAACAGATACTACTGTAAGAAGAAATGTATTTCTAAACAACATTTTGAGCCACCTTTATTTACATATATTTTTTTAAAACTTCAGGAATTTCAATCGTTCCATCTTCATTTTGATAATTTTCCATAATAGCTACGATCGTTCTACCAACAGCTAAGGAGGAACCGTTTAATGTGTGTACAAATCTATTTTTCTTTCCATCTTTAAAACGGATCTTTGCACGTCTTGCTTGAAAATCTCTTGTATTGGAAATAGAAGAGATCTCGCGGTATTGATTTTGTCCAGGTAACCAGACTTCCAAATCTATCGTCGTAGCTGCTGAAAAACCTAAATCCCCATAACAAAGCTCTACCACTCTATGTGGTAATCCCAACGCAGTGAGCATATCAGAAGCATTCTCTACCATCATCTCAAATACTTCTTGTGATTTATCTGGATGCGCTATAGCCACCATTTCTACTTTATTAAACTGATGTTGTCTTATGATACCTCTTGTATCACGTCCTGCAGAACCCGCTTCTTTTCTAAAACAAGGTGTATACCCTGTCATAAGGTAAGGAAGTTCTTTTTCTGTAAGAATCTCATCATTATACATATTTGTAAGCGGTACTTCTGCTGTAGGGATAAGATAAAGATCTTCATCATCAATCTTAAAAAGATCATCTTCAAACTTTGGCAATTGTCCTGTTCCCTGTAACATTGCAGAGTTATTGATAAACGGTACAGAATGCTCCACAAAACCTTTTTGAGTATTTGTATCAAGGAAGAAGTTAATAAGTGCTCTCTCAAGTCTTGAAGCCTCTCCACGTAGTACAGCAAAACGAGACTTAGCAAGTTTCACACCACGTTCAAAGTCTATCCAGCCATTGATCTCAGAAAGTTCCCAATGCTCTTTAGGTTTAAAATCAAAAGATCTAGGGGCTAACACCTTTCGAAGTTCTACATTGTCCTCTTCATCTTCACCTTCAGGTACCGTATCATCCGGAAAATTAGGTATAGCAAGAGCAACAGCATATAGTGCTGATTCTGATTCTCTGGCTTTTTCCTGAAAAGGAACCATCGCCTCTTTATTAGCATCCACCTTAGCTTTAAGCTCAGAGATATCTTTACCCTCTTTCATGTATTGCCCAAAAAGCTTAGACATACTGTTCTGTTCAGCTTTCATCGCCTCAAGTTTTGCATTACTCTCTTTAAGTGCTGTAAAAAGTATTTGGAGGTTTTCAAGTGTAGTAGTATCGACACCTTTTTTCTGCAATTTAGCAGATGCCTCATCAAAATTGTTTTGAAGATATTTTAAGTCTATCATGAAAATTACCTAATGTGAAATATTTATGAAATTATAGTGGAAAGTTTAAGTATATAAGTTGAATTGTACAGAAAGAGATCTGTACAATTCTATACTTTATATGTATCGCAAAAGATTAGCGAAATTGTAAAAGAAAATCTTGCGTCAATATAATGACTGGAGCTGCGTCCGGATCTACATATACATCACCTGAATCATCTGAAGGATCTTCGAAGACAGCTGTAATAGTAATATCTTGCCCTATGATTTCTTTACGATCACTTGACTCTGGTGGTATGTATTGAAATACTGCTTTACCGTTTTCATCAGTTTCAACAACCAAATTTACGATTTCACCATACTTACTATTAAAAGGTAGCATTTGTACAGTTTGTCCAACTTCTGCCAAACCATATTTTACTAGTGTGACAGATATCTCTTTCGAATATTTATATATTGTAAGTGGCGTAGTCGCATTAATGAAAGCATAAGGACCAGTCGGTGCAGCTGGATTTTCCTTTGTATCATTACATCCCGTAAATATTAATACTGAAATAGCAAGTATCAAACTATATAATTTATTTCGTTTCATAAGTTTACTCCTTATCCAAAACTAGTATAGGTAATTTATACCCAAAGTAATACTACTCACATTATTCACTGCATCTACTTGACCTAATGAATATCTGAAACTTAAATCAATATCTACAGAGTCACCAGCACGCATCACGATACCAATTTGTCCACCATATAGAAGGCCAGATTCATCTACAAGTGTACTTTCATAGTTAGCATACCCTACATTTCCACCTACATATGGTCTTACAACCGTATCTATATCACTGTCTAAAAAGAAGTAATCAACCATCAAAAAACCTTTTTCAACAGTTTGATCATCATCATCACTTTTATAATAATCGAAAACAAACATTGTTCTCCATTCAGCAGACTGTGCACCTAAACGAAAACCATATTCAACATCTTCACTACTGTGTTTTTGACCAGTAAATAGGTCAGCATCAACTGATCCATATCCAACTTCTAGACCTATAAACCCTTTGTTACCAAAACTCTGCTCAGCTGCATACAGTGAACTACCCAACGCTGTACATAAAAGTACCATTACTAATTTCTTTATCATTTTAAACTCCTCCGTCCTGTTTTAAAATTATGCATCTTCTGCATCTAACAGTTAGAATACCATTATTTTATATTTTTTAATCTTAAATATTTAAAAGTTACAGTTATTTTACGGAAAAAGTTGATAGTTATGTATAATTTTTTGTGATTTTTCTTTTATTTTGTTCAGAAAGTGGTGTCAAGAGAGGGACTTGAACCCTCGACCTCCGGCTTATGAGACCAGCGCTCTAACCAGCTGAGCTACCTTGACATGTTTTGAAGAGGGTGGAATTTTAGCTAAAGATACCTTTATTGTCAATAGTATTTTAGGTAAAGTGGTTAAAATACGTTAAATCATAACAAATGAAGGAATAAACTATGGCATTTCAACCATTGAAAGACAGACTTTTAGTCTTACGTGAAGAGCAATCAAATCAGACTGCTTCTGGTCTATACATACCAGATACAGCTAAAGAAAAACCACTTGAAGGTAAAGTAACTGCTGTGGGGCCTGATGCAATAGAAGATGGTATTAATGTAGGAGATACTGTTGTATTTGCAAACTTTTCAGGCATGGAAATTACGATAGAAGGTACTGACTATCTTATTTTACTAAGCAAAGAAGTGCTTGGACTCATTAAATAAACTGTATATAGGACTTTGTTCTATACACTTATGCTAACGCTAGGTTTTCCTCAGCGAAATGCTCACGTGACATATCACGTTATTCTAACATAGAATTAAAATATCATTAAAGGATAAAACATGGCCAAAGAAATATTTTTTTCAGATAAAGCAAGATCTGGACTTTTTGAAGGTGTTACAAAACTAACAGATGCGGTTAAAGTAACGATGGGACCAAGAGGTCGAAATGTACTTATACAAAAAAGTTACGGTGCACCGCACATTACAAAAGATGGTGTTTCAGTCGCAAGAGAAATAGAACTTTCAGACAGCCTTGAGAACATGGGAGCACAACTTGTAAAAGAAGTAGCATCTAACACTGCAGATGAGGCAGGTGACGGCACAACGACTGCCACAGTACTTGCACATTCTATTTTTAAAGAAGGTCTTAGAAACATCACAGCAGGGGCTAATCCTATAGAAGTAAAACGTGGGATGGACAAAGCATCTGCAGCTATTATTGAAGAACTACAAAAGATATCTAAAGAAGTAAAAGACAAAAAAGAGATCGCTCAGGTTGCGACTATATCTGCGAATTCTGACTCAGTGATCGGTGACCTCATTGCTGAGGCGATGGACAGAGTAGGGAAAGATGGTGTGATCACTGTTGAAGAGGCAAAGGGTATAGATGATGATCTTGAAGTGGTTGAAGGTATGCAGTTTGACAGAGGGTATATTTCTCCTTATTTTGTAACCAATACTGAGAAGATGACTTGTGAACTTGAAACACCTATCATTCTTTTAACTGATGCTAAACTTGCTTCACTTAAGGATCTTGTACCTCTTCTTGAGCAAGTACAACAAAGCGGAAGACCTCTTCTTATCATTGCTGATGACATTGAGGGAGAAGCTCTTTCAACTTTAGTACTTAACAAACTGAAAGGTGTACTCAATATCACGGCAGTCAAAGCACCAGGATTTGGTGACAGAAAAAAAGAAATGCTTAAAGACATTGCTATCTTAACCCATGCTACACTCATCACTGAAGAGCTTGGACTCACTCTTGAAAAAGTAACATTGAATGACTTAGGTCATGCAGCTAGAGTTGTAATAGATAAAGATAATACTGTCATTGTAGACGGTAAAGGTGATAAAGACGCTGTTATCGCCAGAACCAATGAAATTAGAATCCAAATGGAAAACACTACAAGCGAATATGATAAAGAAAAACTGCAAGAACGTCTTGCAAAACTCGCAGGTGGTGTCGCGGTCATTAAAGTTGGGGCAGCAACAGAAACAGAAATGAAAGAGAAAAAAGACCGTGTGGATGATGCACTCTCTGCAACTAAAGCGGCTGTAGATGAAGGTATCGTTATTGGTGGTGGAGCAGCACTTATCAAAGCATCTCAAGCAGTCAGTCTTGATCTTATAAATGATGAAGCTGTAGGTTCCGAGATCATCTTAAGAGCAGTTTTTGCACCTATGAAACAAATCGCTCAAAATGCTGGGTTTGATGCAGGTGTGATCGCAGATAAAGTTTCCAATTCTACTGATGCAAACTTAGGATTTAATGCGGCAACCGGTGAATATGTTGATATGTTGGAAGCAGGTATCATTGACCCGCTTAAGGTAGCAAGAGTAGCACTTCAAAATGCCACTTCTGTAGCTTCCCTACTTCTAACTACTGAAGCAACAGTTTCAGACATTCCAGAAGCGACAACACCAGTGCCAGATATGTCTGCAATGGGTGGAATGCCAGGTATGGGGATGTAATATCCCTGTAAGTGATATAGATATCACTTACAAACCTTAATTCAACAACTCCTCAAACTCTTTCACCGGTAATGGTCTGGAATACAAATACCCTTGTGCATAATCACAATTTAATGTCTTTAAAATAGTAGCCTCTTTCGTAGTCTCTACCCCTTCTGCAACCATACGAAGGCCCAGCGCCTTGCCAAGCTCAAGCATGGCGCTGACAATCGCCTCGGCTTCCGCGTTTTTTCCCAGGTCACAGATAAAGGATTTATCTATTTTGATCATATCAAACGGGAAACGACGAATATAGGCCAAGCTAGAATAACC
>JADGDL010000054.1:344-12771 GCA_016744875.1 Sulfurovum sp. | reverse complement strand
GTGAAAAAAGAAATATCAACTATAGCGTCCATTCGGAAGATGAAACCAATATTTTTACTTATGTTTTTAATGAATAATTGCTCTATTTACTTCAAACACTAAAAACCTTATAAAACATATATCTTCAATATCAAAAATAGTTATAATATTTATATAAGAAATAATGCACTTCATTGCAGAGATCAAGGAAAAATAAAAATGATTCCGAAATTTGTTATCAGCACAGCATTTTTGATAATGCTTTTATCATTTCCAACGGTTTCTCCTGCAAAGTTTTTTGACAGTCTTAGTGAGAAAATTGAAAAAGAATCAAAACGTACAGAAAAACGTATGAAGCAGGAAATAGATCGCACTGATAGAAATTTTGATAAGATCACTAAAGAAAGCAAAGAGAAAGCCAAAAGTACCTGGGTTGACCACAGAGATGAAATAGTCCCAGTAATTGTTGCTGCAACTGTGATCTACGTGGGTGATCTTAGTTTAGCAACACTGGCATTAAAAGGGCATGGCATCATAAAAGAAGATGGCACAATTGAATGGGGAATGATATTTTCAGATGATAATAAAATCACACAGTATAATCAAGTAGATCACCAAAAAAAAGATTCCTCTAGTAAAGTCATGGTATATATCCCACAAAACAGCAGCAGTGAGCAATTTAAAACTGGAGTTATGGTCATAAGTCGTAAATTAAATTTTCCGGATGGTACAACAAGATCTCATACATGGATTCAAATTGTCGAAAAGGGAAAGGTGTTTATTGTGGGTGGGTGGAAAAATACTATGACAGATATGATGGACATTAAATCATCTGCAATTAAGTCTGAAAGTAGTCTATCAAAACACGGCTCCGTTGACACAAATAATTCTTTTAATATCCATGGCTATACAGGTCATGAGGAACTCTCTTTTCTCAAAATAAACCCACCAAAGGGGATCTCACAAGAAGAATGGAATAAAGAATTCAAACAAACTGCTTTAAAATATACTAAAAAAAATGATCAAAAGCTCAAATATTCGTTAAGAGGTGGTGATGATGGGAAAACATCTGGAAATAGCCAAACAGTTACAAAAGATATTCTGGAAAGTATTCAACCAGGACTATCTAAAGTACTTGAAAGATTCAATCCCAAATAACGCTAACATAGACAAAGGTTTCATTTATTGTTATTTCATTTTTGTAAAGAAGTTGTGCCTGATATAGACCCATGATTGACAAATCAATACACCAACGGCACAAACCTAAACCCATAAAATTCTTCTTCTGAGACTTCTGATTCTGACACTTTTATAAATTTATAAATTGATTCTCTGATAGGGATAATAAGTGTTCCGCCTACTGTTAACTGAGAAAATAGTTCTTTAGGTATACCATCTGCACCTGCAGAAACAAGGATACGATCAAACTGTTCAGATGGCATACCAAGGTCTGTTCCTGCTTTAGAGATGTGGCAATGACTTGGAATACCTAGTTTTAATAGATTTTCTTTTCCCTGTTCCACTAGTGCCTCTACTCTTTCAAGTCCTATAACACTCCCCTTGTCACCCACAATATAACAAAGCAATGCAGTGGTCCACCCTGAACCTGCACCTATATCAAGTACCTTGTCCCCACTCTGTGCTCCAAGATGTTCTAACATAAAGGCCACAGTAGAAGGCTGTGATATCGTTTGCTCATTTCCTATAGGTAGAGGTACATCTATGTAGATATAATCTTCCTGTGATTTAGGTACAAAGTATTTTCTATCTAACTCTGTAAAAGCTGCTATGATATTCTCACTGCTTAGTACACCTGAAACTATCATACTATCAACAAGTGCTTCCATACTATTTTCATAACTCAAGATGTCTCCTTTACTTTAAATAGTATAACACATTCAAGTCTATGGTATACTATCTCTAAAAAGAAATCATAATGCATAAAAAAGAAGACCATATAGCCCTATTCATCGACTGTGACAATATCTCTCACCGTTCCATAGAAGGTATTATCAATGAACTAAGTAAGTATGGCATCGTAAATATACGCCAAGCCTACGGAAACTGGACAAAAGACAATCTTAAAAACTGGGAAGATAAACTTTTGGAGTTTGCCATCAAACCTATACAACAGTTTGACTATTCAAAAAATAAAAATGCCACAGATATTCTTATGACCATAGATGCTATAGACCTGCTACATACAAAAGATATAGACGCATTTGCCTTTGCCACTTCGGACTCAGACTTTACTCCTGTAGTGATGCGGGTACAAGCAGAAGGTATAAAAGTCTATGGTTTTGGAGAGAAAAAGACTCCTAAACCATTTATGGCTGCATGTTCCCAATTCATTTTTACTGAAAAACTTATGACAAACCACAGTGTTAAAAACAGTGCAGAAAATATTATAGAAGCCCCTAAACGTAAAAGCAGAAAAGAGATGCGTGCAGACACTTGGCTGGTCAATGTTCTTCAAAATGCCTTAGATCAGACTATGGATCAGGATGGCTGGGCGAACCTCGCAAACATTGGTCAATACATCAACAACAATACCTCTTTCTCACCTATAAACTTCGGGTATAAAAAACTCTCGAACCTCATTGATGAGATAGATATCTTTGATGTCTATGTAGATCCAGACAGTAAACAGATGAGTATCAGAGATAAAAGAATGGGGAATTAATACTGATTCATCAACTGAGCATTTAAAAGTTCAAGTCTTTCAGGTGTGCCTATATCTAACCACTCACCTTCATAAAGTTCACCCGTCACTTTTCCTTCTTTCATCGCCTCTCTAAGCAGAGGGGCTAATGCAGATTTACCATAAGGTACCCCATCAAAGAGCTTTGGAGAGTAATAGCCTATACCGGAGAAAGTATATTGTCTATTATCGACAACTTTTGAGCCATCTAAAGCAAAATCGCCTTCAAGGTTATGCTCAGGGTTAGGCACAAGTACAAGATGGGCTAAAACACCATCTGCCAGCTTTCTGTTCTCTTGAAAGTCATAGTCTGTAAAAATGTCCCCGTTTACTACTAAAAAAGGTTCATCTCCAAGTAGAGGTAAAGCCTTTACTATCCCTCCGGCACTCTCAAGTCCACCCTCTTCCTGCTCATCCGAGTAAGTGATGTTCACTCCCCAGTTAGAACCATCACCCAAAGCTTCAGGTATCTGATAACCCAAATGCGCAATGTTTATAACAATATCCCTAAAACCATCATGCCCCAAACGTTCAAGATGCCAAACAATGAGAGGTATACCTCCCACTTTTAGTAGAGGTTTAGGTGTCACATCAGTAAGTGGTCTCATACGTGTACCTAAACCTGCTGCAAGTATCATGACTTTCATTAAAATATCCTCATCGTTGCGGGTGCATCTTTAAACTCACCATACTGAGATTTTAGTAGTGACATTAAAGCATCTAATTCTGGGTACTTATAACCAACTTCCAAAACATATTTCAACGTTAAGGGAATATCTTTTAAATACTCTTTTTTTCCATCACGCAAAGCAAGTCTGGCAAAAATACCAAGTATCTTAATATGCCGTTGTAATCCTGTGAAGTCAAACCAGCGCATAAAAGTATCATCGTCTACATCTAGACCTTTTAACTCTTTAAACAGTGATACTAGTCTTCGCAGTTCTCTATCATCAAGCTTCACATAGGCATCACGAAGGAGTGAGACCAGATCATATGTTAAAGCTCCATTTCTTGCATCTTGGAAGTCAATGACGACTATATCGTCCTTAGAGTCTATCATTAAGTTTCTTGAGTGATAGTCACGATGAACAAATATGCCTTGTGGCTGAGCCAATACCTCTTTGGCGATTAAGGCAAAACTCTCCAAAAGCATACGCCCTTCAAGACATTCAAGCGTAGTACCCATATACTCTTTGAGATACCACTCTGTCATAAGATTCATCTCTTCAAGTAAAAAACTCTCATCATAAGGCTCTAAACCTTGTGACGGTGTCTCTTGCACCTTCACTAAAGTTTCTATAGCTTTATCAAAGTAAGGTCTTGCATCTATACCTTCAACACATTTATCGAGTAAGTGTGTTGAACCGACATCCTCTAAAAAAATGAAACCTTTGTGTAACTCAAAGGATTTTATCTGTGGTATACGTACTTTAGCATCATTAAGTCTCATACTCATGCCTATAAATATGGGTACACTCTCTTTACTATTTGAAGCATCCATCACGATACCACCATTATGATTCTCAAGGCGGTAATAATTTCTAGGACTGGCATCTCCATCTAAAGCATTAAGTTCTGGATCTTCCATACCCAACCATTCTATCCAACCTTTTAATTCTTTATGCATATATGCCTCCTAGAACTGCGTTGTCACTGGCACCAGTGACATCTTTTAAATTTACTTTTTCTTTGTGTATACGTTTATATGCTAACCATGCAAAGGTCATGCCCTCTAGCATATCTGCATTATGGGAAATGCCTATTTGAATGTTTGGCATCAGTGAAGAGAGTCTTTCTACTAGAAAGCTGTTTTGCGCCCCACCACCACAAAGCATGAGTATATCTTTGTTAAACTTCAATACTTCGTTTGATATGCTCAATGCAGTTAATTCAAGGAGTGTTCGTTGCACATCTTCTGGGTTGAAGGTTTCATGTTGAACGGTAAGAAGATCTTTCAGCCAAGCTTCATTGAATTTTTCACGTCCTGTACTTTTTGGGTAAGGTAAAGAAAAATATTCATCATCCATCATCGTATCTAGAAGAGTATAGTTCACTTTTCCTGTTCTGGCCCACGAGCCATCTTTATCGTAAGAGACATTTTGATGTTTCGATATCCACATGTCCAGCAGTACATTTCCACAGCCAGTATCATAGCCTATGAGTTTCTCACCTAAAACAGTGATATTTGCCATACCACCGATGTTTACAACAGACACAGAGTTATTGATATTGCTAAATATAAACTCATGAAAAGCTGGAGCAAAAGGTGCACCCTGTCCACCCAAAGCAACATCTCTTCGTCTAAAGTCTGACACTACCGCTATGCCTGTTTTAGCTGCCAAGATATTGGGATCACCTAGTTGCATAGTAAATCTCTCTTCAGGCTGATGCCATAAAGTCTGCCCATGTAAACCTATAGCAGTGATACTTGAAGCATTTATGTTGTCTCGTATGAGTAAAGCGCCTACAGCCTGAGTAAACAAAATCCCCAAACGATGGTCTATCTGCCCTACTTGTGCCAAAGTACTTTTACCCTCTATCATATTTAAAATGTCAGTTTTAAGTTCTAATGACATAGGATATTCTAAACTATCAACCAGTGTACATGTATTCTCATCGATCTCACAAAGTACCACATCTACACCATCAAGTGAAGTTCCCGACATGATACCAATATAACGTTCTTTATTCATTTGTATATCTCTTTTATGATGTAATAGGGACAATGACTCATCCCTTATTCAGGTAGCTTAATAGTAAAAATGATTATACAAACCTTATGCTTAATATGGTTATAAACGTATAGTGTATAAGATAAGAATGACAAATCAATAGTCTAAGTATATTTGTATAAGTGAACTTCAACTATACTTCAACAAATATAACAAGTTAGGTAAACATGAAACTAAGCAATCGAGCAAAAAATATCGCGCAATCTGAGATCAGAGCAATGTCTATCCTTTGTAACGAGAAAAACGGACTCAATATGGCTCAAGGACTTTGTGACCTTGAAGTGCCACATCCTGTTGTACAGGGTGCAAAAGAAGGTATAGACAGTGGGAAGAACACCTATACATCCGCATATGGTAACTACAAGCTAAGAGCAGCCATTGCTAAAAAACAGAATGACTTTTATGACCAGGGTGTTGGTGTGGATAATGTACTTGTAAGTCTGGGTGCAACAGGCGCTTTTTATGCTACTGCTATGTCACTGCTCAATGAAGGCGATGAAGTCATACTTTTTGAGCCTTACTACGGGTATCATGTGGCAACACTCGAATCCATTGGGTGTAAGATAAAATACATAAGAACAACCCCACCGGCATATGATGTAGATTTTGACCACCTCAAAAGTCAAATATCAGAAGATACCAAAGCTATACTCATCTGTAACCCTTCAAACCCTAGTGGAAAAGTTTATACAAGAGAAGAATTAGTAACTCTATCAACGATCATTAATCAAAACGATCTATTTCTCTTTAGTGATGAAATGTATGAGCATTTCATCTATGATGGACTTGAGTTCGTATCTGCACTTAGTATTGAGAGTTTAAAAGAGAGAACGGTTGTCATATCC
Organism: Sulfurovum sp.; assembly: GCA_016744875.1. Classification (GTDB taxonomy): domain Bacteria; phylum Campylobacterota; class Campylobacteria; order Campylobacterales; family Sulfurovaceae; genus Sulfurovum. The sequence continues at coordinate 6,514 of JADGDL010000054.1, read as the reverse complement.
GGTTTTTCAAAGATATATTCGATCACCGGATGGAGACTTGGGTATGCCATCACACAAAAAGAGATCATCGATGCAGCTTCTGCATTTAACGATCTGATATACGTCTGCCCTCCGGCACCACTACAAAACGGTATACTCAAAGGCTTGAACGAACTACCAAAGTCCTACTATACAGATGTTGCCAAAGAACATCAGATAAAAAGAGATAAGTTCATCAAGGCACTCAATGATGCAGGTCTCTCTGCAGAATATGTCAAGGGTGCATACTATGTACTCGCTGATATCTCAAAAATAGAAGGTGAAGATGATAAAGCAAAAGTTGTGAACCTTCTCGAAAAGACAGGTATCGCTGCTGTTCCGGCAAGGGCATTTTATCAAGATAGTAAAGGAATCAATTTAGCAAGATTCTGTTTTTCTAAAAAAGAAGAAGAGCTTGATATTGCTATAGAAAGGTTAAAAAATCTTCTGTAACTATATCATGGGGACATCATTCTCTAGAGTATGATAGTTCCTACCTAGCTCTTTGACATTGATATTTCTTATTTAGTCTAGGTAGTTATGATCTTTGAGCTTCTTTTCAGAACCATACTCCCTAAGTGCCAATGCTATGAGTATGGTAGCCACTACAACTATGGCCATTGTCATAGAGAGTTTTACATAGAGTGTAGCATCAAGCTCATCTGTCCACATCATAACCATAGTCAAAAGTACCCATATAACTAAAAGTATAGTAGATATTATCGTTGCTATTTTCATTACTTCTCCCTTTCCATTAACACTACATACGCTTCACGTTTAAAAAAGAGAAGCATTCTTCGTATATCTTTTTCCATCGTCACTACACGCCAGCCATTCTTGGCATTATTATTTAGAAATTCACTAAACTTTAAAGGATCTACCTTTGCTCCAGCAAGAAACAAAGAGCCTAACATACTCTCTTGATAGATGATTGCTTTATATTCTACATCAGGTTTGTTATTCACCGATATCCTTTATATCTTTTGTTGATTTATTATAGGACAATAACATTAAGAGAAGTACTAATATCAAGAGACATTATCTCTCATTACAGAAAACACCACATTAGTTTCTGATATCATCATGTCTGGTGTTAACACCCATATTATTTTATAAGGTTGAGCCACTTGCAGATTCAACATTCCAAAGTGGCTCAATGTTTATAAACATTTATTTGTGTTTTTTTCGTTAAACTCTACTCTTACCACTCATCATAACACCAAACGCTACAAGAGTCCCTCCGAGTATCTGCCATGCAAATCCAAGTTTAAAGTCTAATGCTGCACCTAGTACATAAGGCTGAAGCAAAAGTACCGTCATAAATCCACCCAAAAGTGCCAGTGGTACAGTTGCAGCATTACCTCTCTTTGTAAAGATAGCTGCACCAAAGACACCAAGTAAACCTGTATAGGCGAATGCCATCACACCAAGAGCAAAGCTAAGGAGTGGAAGTTCTGTGTATCGTTGCCAGTAGTAAGAAAGCATCGCCATTAGTGAAAGTGCTACAGCAAAAAAGAGAACAGCATTACGTCCAGCTTTGACAAAATGCATCTCCTCTACAGTACCCTGTTTTAGTTTCCAAGGTTTGTAAAGGTCTTCTATGGCTACAGAGGACATCGCTCCCAACACAGAATTTGAACTGCTTAAAGCTGCTGCTACCGCACCTACAGTGACTAGCCCACGCATACCTTCTGGCATCTCATGTAAGATGTAGTACATAAAAATCGTTATCTTCTCTCCTTCAAACTTCTGTACGACATCTGTACTAAGACCTGAAAGTTCCGGATGTTGGTAAAAGAGGTAGAGTAATAGACCGATCATCAAAAAGAGTATCGCTACAGGTATGGTCATATAGATGCTCATCATAAGTGATTTTTGTGCTTCTTTTGTACTTTTACATGTCAAAGCTCTTTGTGTCATATCTTGATCTAGCCCATATGCAGCGATATTGAGCAGTAACCATCCGCCAAACAGTGCCCATACAGAAAATCCTCCTGACATAGACCAATCAAGGAGTTTAAGCTTATCATTTGCCTCTAAAGTACTGACAATGGTACCAAAGTCTGCATCTATCGTTACATAAAGGTAGATGAGTACAGCTATCCCTGCTCCTATGTAGGTCACTGCCTGGATGATATCAGAGAAGATGATAGACTTCACTCCACCAAAATAAGCATATGCCAAAGCACCAAACATTAAGATGGCTATCGAGATGGCAACATGTATAGGGGTTATGTCCAAAAAGAGTATCATCGAGATGGCCAGTGCACCTATGTAGAGTCTGGCACCCGAAGCAAAAAGTCGGCCTATAAGAAACATCACTCCTGCTTGTTTTTTCGCACGACTACCATAACGTACTTCGAGTAACTCATACACAGTCACTGCATTGATAGCATAAAATCTTGGGATAAGTACTTTGGAGACAAAAACGATCGCTAAAAAAGCTGAAAAGTAAAACCCTAAGAATGTAAGATCTTTTCCATATGAGTATTCAGGACCTCCCAAAAAAGTCGCTGCAGACTGTGAAGTTGCCAGTACAGAAATGGCCACAGCAAACATAGGTACTGTGTTCCCACCGACAAAATAATCTCGGGTACTTTTTACCTTTACTCTTGAAAGAAGTACCGATGTGACGGTTAATACTAAAAAATATGCAATAAATACACTCCAGTCAAGTGTAGAAAAAGCTGAGTTCATTATTTACCTTTAGGAGCGCGTTTGAGTCCTAAACATTCTGTCTTGCTATATACCTTTTGTACAAAAATATCACCCGGGTCATTTTTCACTGTTCTGTAGCCTTTGTCTTTTTCCAACCACAGTGAAGTTTGCTCCATCTGTCTATACTCATGATGCCCGACAATATACTCGATACTAGGATATTTTGATTTTAAGTAATAAACCAAATCGATGTTTGACTGAACCTGTTCAGGGGTAAGGTCATCTGTTGAGTTTCCTTTCCCGCCTACATTTTCAATGCCTATACTTGAGTGGTTAAGACCTATGACATGACGTGCCATCCAGTTTTCCGGCATCAAACGGTAAATAGTCCCATCCCGTGCAACTAAAAACTGTGAAGAGACATTGAGTAATGATGCTTTGGCTATATCTTTTCTATCTGTAAGCAGACGCTCAGGCTGTAAACGTTTAAAAGACTTCTCCAAATCCATCTCTGCTGTCCAGTGAAGCAAGATGATCTTAGGAGTGATCTCAATATTATAGACATCCATTCCGTAATGTGACTTGATATATTCTCTAGTCATAGCAATACGCTCTTCTCCAAAGTCTATAGGTTTATCTATGATCTGAAGGGGTTGTATAGGTTTTGTAGTGCAAGCCAATGGTTGGGCTTTAGGTTCTTCTTTGGCACAGGCTGTAAAGGAAAGGATAGCAAGGGAAAATAGTAAAGTTTTTATCATGTATAAGAGTCCTAAATTAGTGTTGAAGTTATTGTAACGTATGTTATGTTTGGCTTTATTTATATCTTAATATAAAACTCTCACTTGCATAAACCACGCCGTTTATCTGCACTTCTACTCTATGTTCTCCTTCATACAGTGTACGTGTACTCATTTCAGCTTTAAGTGGATGCTTCTTTTGTAAGATGATCTTCTCACCTTTTTTAAGATTTACTTTTTTTAATTTATGTACTTTAGGACTCAAAGTTCCTAGTTTTGTTTGAAAATACATAATGTAGTCAACTATCAGTTTTGTCTCTTCTTTGGCTTCTATCTCAAGTTCAAAAACCAGTGATTCCCCTACTCTTACAACATTCGTATGTAAGGCTAAATCATTCACTAAGATAGATGGACTCTTCACATACCCTAAAAGTGCTAAAGCATTTTCATCACCCTTTTTTACTAAAGTGCGAAGTCCATGGGTAGTAATGTATTCCATCTCTTTTGGGTTTTGTTTACCAGACTTCGTCCAACGTATTAATGTCTCAACAACCAAGGGTGCATCAATCTTGGCAATATCATTAAGATGGTTTGCTACAGAACGTGTAACATACCGAGTTTTATCATAAAAAAGATCGTCCAAATGTTTAAAAGATTCATTGTAATCCAGTGTTAATTTTTTTGCCCATGGAAGTTTAGGTCTCAACCCCTCTGACGCAAGTCTTCTTTCATGGTAATTCTTTGACAATGCACACTCATATAACATTTCTAAAGTCTTTTCAGGATAGTGATTGATAAAATCACGTATAGCAAATTCGACAGAAAACCGTTTGGTCATCTCACGTAAAGCCTCTAATGAGAAATCAAGATGTTCATCTGTACACCCATAAAAAGAAACATAGTCAGAGTAAGGCGCATAAATAAAATCTCCATAGTCATCATCTGATCTTTTAGGATCTAACTCAGAAGGTAGAGCACTTAAAAGTATATTTGTAGCCTCGACATAATCATCTGGAAGATACTTTTTAAACATATCACGTATATGATAGATACGCTCTTTAAGTTCAAGTTTTGGAAATGCATCTACAACATCTTTGTTAAATGCATGGATATTAAACTCTGCATACACGCTTTTTATCTCCAAAGATATCTTCTCTACTTTTTGTGCATTAAACAGATCATCTTTAAGAGAGAACTTTTTCACACTCTGCTTTATCATTTTTTACATCCATATATTTTAACTTCAATATTATTATATAATTTTTAGTACAAAGAGTAGCAAAAATATAACGAATTGTCATATTCTCAAATATATAGTCATCCTTTATCTTTACATATTAGAATATTTAATACTAAAAGGAGTATAGTTTTAAATAGGGAAGCATCAAAATGACTGGGAGAGATAGTGCATGTAAAAATTAAGCGACAATTACTGATTACATTATTGCCTGCTATATTAGTTCTTATAACAGTTGCAATCGTAAGTGTAGTGTTTAAAATAAGTATACCTTCCTTTACAAGGGACGTTACGGCGATCGCAAATATCCATCCTCTTTCTGGAATTCTTTCAACTCTTGGTATTTTACTGTGGTGTATCGCAGCATCTGTTACATTGTTTACAGCATTTATTTTCCATTATTGGGGACAATCAAAGGTCTTCAAGTTTTTATTTAGCTCGTCTCTTTTATCAACATACCTTATGCTTGATGATGCATTCTTATTCCATGAAGGGTTGGCATCTATATACTTTGGTATTGATGAAAAAATTATCTTATTAGCTTTAGGAGTTACCGTATTAGCTTATTTGGTTTCATTTAGGAAAACCATATTAAAAACAAACTATAGTGTCCTGTTATTGGCATTTGGATTTCTAACACTCTCGTGCCTCACAGATGGTATTCTAGATCCATGGTTCTGGTCTCTTGGTGACTGGGAATACTTCATTGAAGATGGTGCTAAATGGATGGGGATAGTTAGTTGGTGTAGTTACTATGTTCAAACATCTTACTTATTTATAATTAAGGAACAGAAATTACCAGAAAATGAAAATATTATGTAAACTAATTTTAAATGGTTTTAATATAGATTACAAACTATCCCTCTTTTTTATATATTCTAACGCTCCCAAACGGTCAGACACTATACCTTCTAACTGTAATTCATATACTTCATCAATGATCATTTTAAATTTCGGTGATGGTTCCATCCCTAGATCTATAAGGTCTCTACCTTGTATGAGTCTATCTAGTGGTTTTGATTTCACCTCTAATTGAGAAGCTTTTTTGAGAAGCCATACCCCTGCTTTGTAGTCTCGTGTTAATGATTCTTCTGTCGTTCTCCCTAAAAAATCTGCTTTAGCTATCACCACAAGCTCTTCAATATTAACTTTAGTGGCCAATCTCCGTATAGCCTGATCTTTAGACTGTGCAGTATAAAACTGTGAGGGTTTCAAATGATGCTCGACCAAAGGCAACAAACTCTCTATAAAATCATGTTCATTTGTCAGTCTATACATAAATCTCTTCGTAAGATCCAAGGCATTTTTCTCATGTCCTATAGCGCGTATGTTTCCTTCATCATTTATGGTGGTAGTAGTAGCTTTACCCAAGTCGTGACAGAGTATGGCAAACATATATTTAAGATTAAGTTTTTCATCATCACCTAAGAGTGTGACCATTTCATCAACACACATCATAGTATGCACCCAAACATCACCTTCAGGATGATATCTTGGTGACTGTAGTACATCTATAAGTG
>JADGDL010000054.1:0-334 GCA_016744875.1 Sulfurovum sp. | reverse complement strand
TTCTAGTTCTGGAAAATAACGTAGAATACCAAGCTCTCGCATAAGTTCAAAGCCCAAAGAGGGTTTCTCTGCTTTGAGCAGTAACTTTGTAAATTCTTTATAAATACGCTCTTTGGGTAGTTCTTCAAGCATCCCTGCCCCTACCATATATTTACACAAATTAAAAGTTTCATCTGCTAAGACATACCCAAACCTGGCACAGAATTGCACAGCCCTGTAGACACGTAAAGGATCTTCTACAAACGTTTCATCATCTATATGACGAAGTTTCTTTTTTTCTATATCTTTTAGAGCATGAAATGGGTCCAGGAAACGTTTTCTTTCTACATCATAT
>JADGDL010000053.1 GCA_016744875.1 Sulfurovum sp. | reverse complement strand
TTACGGTACAGTGCAATACCCTCTTCTTTTGTACCACTTCTTAGTATGTTGTTTATCGCTTCAGCTGTTTTTTCTTCTTCCCAGGTGATATCACCGTCTTTACAGTTGCTCACACCTATTTTTTTGTAAAACTTGATCGCCTTAGGAGTGACTGCTTCACGTGTATGGCTTGTACCTTTAGGTATCGTATAACTTTTTCCATTGATGTCCTTCACTATCATCGTATCATTTGCATTCAAAGTTGGTTCTGCTCCTGTACATCCCACAAAAAGGGTAGCCGTTGCTGTGAGTAAAAGTGTATATTTGAGTTTAGTCATATTTTTTCCTTAGTTTAAATTACTGTTCGTTCGATCTTTTCAGATAACGTTGTTATAATCTCATACGAGATGGTTCCAAATGCTTTGGCTGCAGCTTGTGCATCGTCCATCACACAAACGATCTCTTTGTCTGTTTCAAGAGAGATGAAGTCCATCGAGACACGTCCCAATATAGGCAAACCTTCTGCGGTCATAAAAGGTTTTGTACTCTCGTATCTAAACCATCCGTCACCATAGCCTAGATCATACGTAGAGACCCTCATTTCTTCAGACGCAGCAAAGTCTCCGCCATACCCTACTCTCTCACCAGCTTTCAAAACTCTAGTAGATACTTTTTGGGCATGAAGTGTCATCACAGGTTTTAATACCACTTCATCAAAAGGCTCTGGAAGTTCATTATAGCCATAAGCACTGATACCCACACGTACCAGATCTTCATCAAAACTTTTTGTTCGTAATATGGATGCTGAATTATGTGAATGTGTACGTACTTTGGTAAATCCTGATTTTTTTACACGCTCTTTTACTGCTTCAAATCGTTTTTGCTGCCAAAAAAATTCGCTGCTCAACACATCTGCAGAACGATAATGTGTCATAACGCCGACAAGTTCTAATCCTTGTTCTTTTATGAGGGTTAATGCTTCTTCCACCTCATCTAAAGCGATACCGTTACGATGCATCCCTGTATCAACTTTTAACTCTACTTTTGCACCTCTTTGTGCCTTTTTAATATCCTCTAAACTGTTGATAGCAAAAGAAAAAACACTCTCTTTGCTAATGCTGTCACCAAGTACTAAAATACTCTCAAATAAACCCCTGATACACTCTGCTTCTTTACGTGTACGAACCACTGCATGTATAATGCCAAACTGTGAAGCAAGTTTTGCCATGGTATCAAGTCCATGTCCGTATGCATTGTCTTTCAGGACGATGGCTATCTTCTCTACAGAGCCAGTTTTTAGTGCAATTTGGTTAAGATTATGATAGAAATTTTGTTTATTGATTTTAATAAATGCCATAAGTGATTATAGCCAATCAAGTTAATAGTGCATAGTCAATAGCCAATAGTTTAAGAAAAAAGGATCATTATTGTGAAGAGAGTTCCAGCTGAGTGGGAAAGACAACAGTGTGTGCTCATGTCATTTCCGCATGAAAAGACAGACTGGAATGACCCTGATGATCCCTCTCAATTAGAAGCTTCCCTCTCTCCTTTCATTCGTATAGCGCAAGCCATTGCCTATAGTGAAGCTGTCTATATCCTTTGTCAAAACAAGGAAAAAATATCTTCTATGTTCTGCTCTACCAGAAATATGACCTTTATAGAGATACCTACTAACGATACCTGGGTACGTGATTATGGGTATCTCTCTGTGAAAGAAGAAGAGGAGAAAACATTACTTGACTTTACATTTGACGGTTGGGGTGGAAAATTTGATGCGTCACTTGACAATACTGTCAATACTACATTACATAAAAAAGGGTATATGGGCACCACACCGCTTAAAAGTATCGATCTTGTACTTGAGGGAGGCTCTGTGGAAAGTGATGGAGAAGGTACCATCCTTACAACTTCCGCATGTCTTTGTAACCCAAATAGAAATGGTGGGCTTACAAAAGAAGAGATGGAAGCAAAACTCGCTATGTATCTTGGTACCCAAAGCATTCTTTGGCTTGACCATGGGTATCTTGCAGGAGATGATACTGACTCCCACATAGATACCTTGGCACGTTTTGTCAACACAAAAACAATAGTCTATGTCAGATGTGATGACAGGGATGATGAGCATTATGATGCCTTACAAAAAATGGAAGAGCAACTCAAAACATTTACAACGAAAAAGGGTGAACCTTATACTCTTATAGCACTCCCTATGACAGAGGCTATCTATAGTGATAAAAAAGAAAGATTACCTGCTACTTATGCCAATTTTCTCATCACCAATGATGCGCTTGTCTACCCAACCTATAGTGATAAAAGTGACGCAATAGTACACGAGATATTTAAAGGATTATTTCCAAAAAAAGAGATCATTCCTGTCAACTGTTTAAAACTTATAGAACAAGGTGGAAGTCTACACTGCTCCACCATGAACATCGCTCATTAAATAGTACTTTTTGAGCAAAGCCTGAAAGGTTGACTTCAGCAGTCAGCTCAAGCGACTGATCGCTTTTACTAAAATATGAAGGAAGAAAATGAAAGTTGCACTCATTCAACAAGAATATCATGAAACAAAAGAACAAACGCTACAAGCTACCTCTGACAAGATAAAGGAAGCTGCACAAAGTGGTACACAACTTATCGTCCTGCAGGAACTGCACCAAACAGAATACTTCTGCCAAAGTGAAGATACCAAGTTTTTTACTTATGCCAATGATTTTGAAAAAGATGTGATTTTTTGGTCCAAGGTAGCAAAAGAAAATAAGATAGTTTTAGTCACCTCTCTTTTTGAAAAACGTACAGCAGGACTTTATCACAACACAGCCGTAGTCTTTGAAAAAGACGGGTCAGTTGCAGGAAAGTACAGAAAAATGCACATTCCTGACGACCCCGGGTTTTATGAAAAATTCTACTTTACGCCGGGTGACTTAGGGTTTGAGCCCATACAAACCTCTGTAGGAAATCTTGGTGTACTCATCTGCTGGGATCAGTGGTATCCTGAAGCTGCACGTATCATGACACTCAAAGGTGCAGAACTTCTTATCTATCCCACTGCCATAGGCTGGTTCGATGAAGACTCCAAAGAAGAGAAAGCACGACAACTGGATGCATGGATCACTGTACAACGATCTCATGCCATTGCCAATGCCATACCTGTGCTCTCATGCAACCGTGTCGGCTTTGAGACTGATACTTCAGGGGTTATGAAAGGTACTCGTTTTTGGGGGAACTCTTTTGTCTGTGGTGCACAAGGTGAGATCTTAGCACAAGCTGACGAGAAAACAGAAACTATACTCTATGCGAACATCACACACGAACGTACAAAAGAAGTAAGAGACATCTGGCCTTTTTTACGTGACAGACGTATAGAAGCGTATGATTGTTTACTGAAAAGATATTGTGACGGTGACTAAAGAGAGCTATCTAGTTATGGACTCGCTCAAACCACCACATAAATGCAAACATCAATCCAGGTGTTTTTGCGATATGCTCATCATAAATAAGTGCTTTGGCTTCTGATAGCGGTAGATAGACAACCTCTATATCTTCATGGTCTATACCACCACCTTCGCTTACTTTCATACTCTCATTCACCTGGGCATAATACAGGACCTGCTTAGAGCCTGCAAAACCTACAGAAGTATGAAAAGCTGTGATCCTTTCTATCTTTTCAAGAGGTACATCATAACCACACTCTTCTTCTATCTCTTCTTTAGCGATCTGTTCCAACGAAAGTTCTTTGTCTACGATACCCGCACAAAGTTCAACGGTCATCCCATTCTCATTGTTTAAATAGACAGCAGGACGAAACTGCTTGACCAGCACAAAAGCATCTTTTTCTTTATGATAGATTAGTATGGCTACAGAGTCATGTGCATTGACGATCTCCCATGTTTTCTTCACTCCATCTTGTTCATAGGTAGCAAATGATGCTAAGACAAATTTAGGTTCTACTAAAGGATGTAACTTAAAATCTTTGATGCTTTTATTCATATTGCTTCTTTCTCCTTACAGCAGACTATCCCTTTTTTACTGTTATCCCAGACATGAAAAGTAGCATTTTCATTTTTAATAAATTCCATCAGTTTAGCTTTATGTTCTTTTGCTTCTTTAATGACTATCTTTCTATATTTTATCTTTTTAGAGAGGGACTCTTTCTTAAGTACTTTCTGAGGATTTACCCATCTGCCATTTTTTTTCAAACCAAAATGTAAATGTGGTCCGGTACTTCTTCCCGTACTCCCTACATATCCTATGATCTGACCTTTTTTCACCCTTTGTCCGCGACGCACTTTAATGCGACTTTGATGTGCATACAAAGATTCATATCCATGTGGATGTTTGATCTTCACGACTTTACCATATCCACCCATGCGCCCTGCATAACTTACTTTTCCACTATAGACTGCCAACAGTGGTGTACCTCTTCTTGCACCAAAGTCCGTGCCGTGATGCGGACGATAACGTTTTAAGATAGGATGCCATCTTCTATAGGTAAATTTTGACGTAATACGCACATGTCTTAATGGCATACGAAATTTGGATGAACTTGTTTTTACACGTACTTTTTTAATATAGTCTCCACTTTTAGTGTAAGAAGAGGCTTTACCCCCCTCCATATGTCCATATCCCTCTTCATCCACAAAGATGAACTTCTCTTTTCCTCTCTGTTTTACAGAAACGGTTTTAACATCAGGCATAAGATACAAACCGCCAAAACGTGTTTTTTGTGTATAGATAAAAGAGACTTCATCACCTTTACGCCACTTTTTGGAACTGACCACTTTTTTAAGTGCCATACCAAGTCTCTCTGCCACTTTTTTTTCATTCACTGTTTTCATCGTATCGGTATAAGGGTTTTGTTGAATGATCACTTTTGCAAAGTGTTCCTCTTCTTTATACTCGATGGGAATAATATCAAAACCATAAGCTTCACTTTGATATTTTTTGAACAAATGTATCTGCATCTCATCATTAATGGGAATCAGGGTTTGAAGCAAGTCACCCTTGGCATTTTTTAACTCGTAGTATGTATAGTAAGACTGAATTTCACTCAGGAATTTCAGATCTTCTTTTGAGATAGTATCTAACAATTTCACTGAGATATCATGTGAACTCAAATAGTCTGAAAAGGTCTTACCTTTCCCCCATTGTTCATGTGTCACCCTCGCACCAAACAGTGAACTCACCATAACAATAAACACCAAAATACTCTTCAAATATATCATACCTTAACTAGACTACCTCTACATAAAATTGGACATGATTATAACTGAAATAAGTTAATGTGAACGATTTTGTTTGTATAATCAAAGCAATATATTTACACAAAGGATCGCTATGCGCAAAATAGCACTTTTTGCACTACTCTCTTTACCTCTATTAGCAGGTTTTTTTCCAAAATCAGTACACACTTCTATTCAATCTGTAGAAGGTGAGAACATTACCCTTAGATCTGCATTTCCTACACCGGGTATGAGTGGTGTAGTGATACATAACTACGGTAACGACCTTACTGCCATTACCCATCGTATCACACAAACATCTAAAGGAAAAGCCAAACTTCTCTCAGCAGATGTTCTTCATCACGATGAACTTCCTACTATTAAAACAGCTGCTGTAGCAGGAGACAAAGTAGTTGGTGGATACCTTTATGACAATGTACTTCTTTTAGCCCCAGATGCAGACACATACGCTAAGATCACATCCCAACATCCCAACAAAACTTGGATACATCCAGACCTTTTTGCACTTTACCTGGCTGTACATGATGACTTATTGGTCACTAAAGGAAACCTTGCAAGTTTTGCCAAAAAATTTCAAGTAGGACTGATCTACGTCGTTCGTAAAGATTCTGCGATCCTTATAGATCCTATCTCAGGAAAAACAATTGCTAAAAAAACTATGAAAAATCTGCCATCAGAAGGTAGATTCCCATTCTATATGCGTTTTGAAAAACTTGATACGGGATGGTTCAGTTCAGATATCAAAGGTAACTATTACCTTTCTGTAGGAAGACTGTAGTGTTAGATACAAAGCATATCAAACATTTTGAAAAAATTGTCGGAAAAGAAAACGTCTACAGCGACAAAGCTCACCTCATCGCTTACTCTTACGATGCTACACGTACACGTTTTGAACCAGAAGCAGTAGTATTCCCCAGAGATGAGGCTGATGTATCTTCTATCTTGGCATACTGTAATGAACACCAGATAGTCATTACCCCTCGTGGGGCTGGCTCAGGATTTACAGGTGGTGCTTTACCTACCAATGGTGGTATCATACTTGGTATGGAAAAACATATGAACAAGATACTTGAGATCGATATGGAGAACATGGTGGCCGTGGTACAACCTGGTGTCATCAATATGGACCTTCAAAAAGCTGTTGAAGAAGTAGGTCTCTTTTATCCGCCAGATCCTGCCAGTGAAGAGTACTCCACACTTGGGGGGAATGTCTCTGAAAATGCCGGGGGTATGCGAGCAGCCAAGTATGGTATTACCAAAGACTACGTGATGGCACTTCGTGCAGTACGTGCCAATGGTGATGTCATTCGTGCAGGGAAACGTACCATAAAAGATGTAGCAGGGTATAACACTGCGGGTATTCTCATAGCTTCTGAAGGTACACTTGCTGTACTTACCGAGATCACATTGAAACTGATCCCTAAACCTAAATACACAAAAGGATACATGGGTATCTTCCCTTCTGTCGATGATGCTATGAATGCCGTGTTTAAATCACTCGCAGCAGGAGCAAACCCTGTGGCAATGGAGTTCATGGATGCCCTGGTCGTTCAGGCACTTAAAGAAAAGCTTGGTGTTGATCTGCCCGCAGAAGCCGGTGCCTTGCTCATAGGTGATGTAGACGGTAACGTACCTGAAGAAGTTGCTTTTCAACTAGAAACTCTGGAAGCATCATTTAAAGAGAACAATGCGCAGGAATTCATCATTGCCAATGACAAAAAACATAGAGATGAACTCTGGTATGCCAGACGTAATGCTTCACCATCCATTACTATTTTTGGTTCTAAAAAGCTTAATGAAGATATATCTGTACCACGTTCTATGCTTCCTGCTGCACTGAACAATATCTATGCAATAGGTGATAAATACGGCTTTAAAGTACCATGTTTTGGTCATTCTGGTGATGGTAATATTCATGTGAATGTCATGGTAGACGGCTCAGATGAAAAACAGTTACATGATGGTCATGACGCTATTGAAGAAATTTTCCAAATGGTTGTTGATATGGGTGGTACACTAAGTGGTGAACATGGCATAGGTACAAGCAAAGCACCATTTATGGGTATAGCCTTTAATGATATGGAACTTGAACTCTTTAGGAGTATCAAAGCCTCTTTTGACCCGAATAACATCCTTAATCCTGGGAAAATGGGTTTACCGTCATAGGACATAATAAAAAGATATAGGAGGAGTTTTTGATGAAAACAAAAAGATTACTCAAAAACTACTATATCTTTCTACGTGACTTTTTAGGCGATCTTTTTGATGACAAAATAGGCCATTATGCTTCCAGTCTTAGCTGGAGCACTCTCTTTTCTGTTATCCCTCTGCTTGTTATTTTACTTTGGATCTTTACAACCATGCCTATTTTTGATTCAGTCTATCAAAATATAGAGACATTCATATTTTCAAATCTTCTTCCTGCTGATTCAAAAGAGATCATGAGCTATATCAACACTTTCATGGAAAACTCACATAAACTTGGTTACGTGGGGATTTTCTATGTTATTTTTGCTGCCATTTTGTTTTTAAAAAACTACGATTTTATCGTCAATGATATTTTTAATACCCCAAACAGAGGTATCCTTGAAGCCATTAAAACCTATCTTTTACTGATCATTATCGTACCTGTACTTGTAGGTGTTTCATTTTATCTCTCATCCTTTGTACAAGGGTACCTCGATAGAAATAGTATTACAAGTAAAATTCATCTCTATTACTTTTTACCTTATTTGATGATCTGGATGGTATTTTATATTCTCTATCAGTACTCTGCAAATACAGCTATTACAAAGTCATCTGCTGTCATAAGTTCGTTTATTTCTTCACTTGTATGGTATCTCTCCAAAAGTGCATTTATTTTCTACGTTGTACATAACAAAACCTATGCCTCAGTCTATGGAAGTATCTCTACGATACTCTTCTTCTTCCTGTGGATATACATCTCATGGGCTATCTTCTTGCACGGTTTAAAATTCTGTGATCTTCTGAACAGAGATGAAGAGATAGACCATATATAAACATGCCAAACCAAAAGTCGTATAAAATATCTTCTTACTCCCCATTGAAAAAAGTGACAAGGCGATATAGATACCTACGATCCATGAAGGAAGCAACTGTATCGTACTTTGGGTCGGCAAGGCAAATATCCAGAGTACAGCACTATCCAACATACCACCCACACCTATCAGGTGTAAAAACATGACAAATGGATAAAAAGGTACAAAGAGCAGTGATAGTAATGGTGATAAGAGTTGGTATCCACTTGTTACACCAAATATACCATGCACAAAAGGAAGCATCAAAATAAATATACCTATAGGTATGACAAACATAGCGATCACTCTTTTATCGACATGTTTTGTATACTGAAGCAAAAGAAATATATAGAATACACCCGCTACAGAGAACCAAAAACTGAGCGATACCAACAGGGAAGGGAACAAAGCTAACAATCCAAATACGACAGTGCCAAGGAATATAAAACTCAAAAGCTCCAACCCAAGCAACAATACAACCCATCCTAAAAAGACCATGGCATAAGAACGTACCAATGATGGAGGAAAATCTACAAACCACACATAGACACCCAAAGTTATCATAGCAACTATACCCACATCCATAAGTGCATGTCTGTAAGGAAAGTAACGTTGCTGTAGTGGTCTATAAAGTAAAAGTAAAAATCCGTATACCAAACCCCATAAGATCGTTAAATGAAACCCGCTTAATGCCACAAGGTGACTCACCCCCAATAAAGAGATCTTTTCTCTTAACACTTTGTCTATCGGTGTTGCAAAAAATATAGCGTTATAAAAGGAAGACAATGCCATATTCTCATGCTGTATTTCCACAGCATTTCGTAATCTATCTTTCAGTGTATAGGCTACTGTTTCCTGATCCTTGATCTTACTCCTCACATAAAAGGTGCCCAGATAATCTTGAAAAGAGATACTTTTATTGGGAAAGATCTGTAAGCGCAAACGCTTATTGTTAAAGTTCTCTTTTCTGTGACTCGTTGTATAAAAAGTAAAGCCTTCATCACTTCGAAGCTTTAAGACTTGATAGTGTCTCTTATTTTTTACCTTTTCATAAGATGTTAAAACAGTCGCCTCTGTATAATAAAAAGGTTTTGCAGTAAATTCTTTATAACTGCTATATAGAAATCCTAGTCGTATGCCCATAAATATGACTAACAGTAACGTAAAAGCGATAAACGATCTTCTATCAGAAAAAAGACTAGGTTTTTCTAATTGCATTCCCATTCAAAGGTTTATATAGTTGGAATGTCGATGTTGATATTTGCTTCTTGCATCGGTATGTCTGCATCTTCATATTCTATCTCAAAAGCTGGAGCGATGGCTGCATCTACAAAGCGTGTAAAGTTCTTTTGGAAAACAAGATTAACCGTTCCTGTAGGTCCGTTTCTTTGTTTCCCAATGATGATCTCTGCATCTTCTTCAGATTTTTTTCTAAATGCAGATTCATATGGCTTACCTTCAGCCTTCGCTTTCATTTCTTTCTCTTTTTCCTGTGCTTCACGATAGACATCATCACGGTAAACAAAAAGAATGATATCAGCATCCTGCTCAATGGCACCAGACTCACGAAGGTCTGAAAGCATCGGACGTTTGTTATCTCTGCTCTCTACCCCACGGTTGAGCTGAGAAAGTGCCACTATAGGGATCTGTAGCTCTCTTGCGAGTTGCTTTAAGCCTCTTGATATCTCAGAAACCTCTTGCTGTCTTCCTTCTTTTCCTTCACCTGACATCAACTGTAAATAATCAATGATGGCCACAGATATCTCAGGGTGCTGTGCTTTGAGTTTACGTAATTTAGAACGGACATGATGTATGGTCGCATATCCACCATCATCTACAAAAAGTTTTTTGCTCCCCAGATCATCTGTTGCAGCAGCAAGTTGTGACCACTGTTCATCTCTTAGATCCCCTACTCTAAGTGCCTGAAGCGGTATAGACGTCTTTGCAGAGAGCAGTCTGAGCATAAGCTGTTCAGCCGGCATTTCCAGTGAGAAGAATGCTACACCTTCATTACGTTCTATGGCTTTGAGTGCCATATTGAGAACCAAAGCTGTATTGTGTGTTACAGTCATATCTTCTAGTAAAAAAAGATGATTCCCATCCAATTCAAAACCATAGTAGTCATCTATTTTGTCAAACTGAACTTTAATGCCTGTATGTTTGTGCTCTCTTTTTGAGACCAATGCTCTTGCTTGTTTACGTACTATAAGTGTAGGTATTGCATCCAAATGTCCCACAATACGAACTCTATACACATCACTCTCATATCCTATGGATTTTATAGTCGCCTTTTTCTTTACAAAAGAAGCTCTAAACCCAAGAGAATTTGCTAAAAATTGAACCTGATGCGCAAGCTCTTCTCGTTTTTGAACTATCTCCATCACATGATACTTATCATCGTAGTATCCATCACTATCTATAAGACCTGCCAATAGTGCTAGCCTCTGTGCAGTGCTAGCTGTGAGATATGCTTGAGGTATGTGCTTATTATCTATCACACCCAAAGTTCTAAGCTGTCCCTGAAGAGAATGACTCACATCTCTCAATGCTCCCTCTTTTTGTATATTTGTAATACCATACATGGTACATTTACCATCTACTGCGTAACGGTGCAACTTTTTATCTAACCTAAAAGCATACTCTTGCAAATAGTTAACCACTTCATCATCTTCTGTAGCTATGCGAACATCAGAACTTCTACCATCTCCTAGCCATAGACCTAAAAAGTACGGTTCTACTTCTAACTTTTTTTCATTAAATTCTACAGCAACCTTATAACCCTTATAGTTACTTTTAAATTTATCGGACTTGCCGATATACTCTGAAACTTCTATATTTAGCACATCGCCATGTTTATGTCCACCCTCATTGCGTGAACGTTTTAAAGAGAGGATATGAGACTTATTGACACGGTAATCTATACCTTTGTTTTGTCGTATCCAGTACATCTCTTCTTGCCCTCGTGCCAAGGAGATTACATTACGTGGAGTAGAATCATCACCCATAAGCTTATCACCTATTTTAACATCTTCTACATTTTTAAGATTACCATCAAACATAAGTACTTTTGTGCCTTTACCCAAACATTTCCCCATCGCGGGCCGTGCCGCGATGATCACCAGGTCTCCTTTCCCAAAACCTGAAGTCTTATCATTGAGGTTTCTAAAACCTGTATCTGTACCGATAAGCTTAGAATTACCAAGTGCTTTAAGACGTTCTATCTCTGCCATCATTGCCAAGGTGATCTCTTTTGATTCTCTAAAGTCATCAGAAGTAGAGCTTTGTGTAATCTCATAAAGCTTTTTCTCTACTAAATTCATTACTTCTTCAGCAGGTAAGTCATCTTCTATAGTGACCTTTTTGATCTCAGTTGCCAACGTAGCCAAAGCCCTTTTAGTTGACTTTGCTTTGATCTCTTTCATATAGGCAGACGTATTTGTGATAGGGTTTGCAGAAAGTAAGTCAAGCATCGCTACTTCATCAAACTTACCCATAGCATTTAATTTTGTACGTAAAAACTCATCATCTAATGGTTTCTCTTCAACACTAAGCTCCTCCATCGCAGCAAACACATGCTGATGAAAAGGTAGATAAAAATCATTTGGCTTTAACTTAGCCGCTATTTCTTCATACGTTTCCGGGTCAAATATAACTGCTGAAAGTACTGCTCTTTCTATGTTTAAGTTATACATGTTTTCCATTATTTGTTATCCTCAGCGAATTTTTCTACTTCTGTCACAAACCGGTCGACTAACTCTTCTTCAGGAAGTCTTGCAACCACCTCACCCTTTAACATGACAAGCCCTGCACCCTTTCCGTAGGCTATAGCCACATCTGCATGTTTGGCTTCTCCTATGGCATTGACCACACAACCCATCACTGAGACATCCATAGGTGTTTTAATGTGTGCTGTTCTTTTTTCCACTTCTGCTACAGCTGTTACAAGATCTGCTTCTATACGACCACAGGTAGGACAAGAAATGATGTTAAGCCCTTCTTTAATACGGCCAGAGTCTTTAAGTATCGCTTTACCTACTTTTATCTCTTCTTCAAGTTCACCAGTAATGGAAACACGCATCGTGTCACCAATGCCATCAAGCAGTAATGCTCCCAAACCTATGGAAGACTTTATCGTTGCATGAAAAATGGTTCCTGCTTCTGTCACACCCAAATGAAACGGATACTCATTTTTAGGTCTTAACATTCTATACGCATCCACTGTTCTATCAACATCTGATGCTTTTAGTGAGACTTTAATGTCTGTAAATCCTAGGTCTTCCAAAAACTTGATGTTGTATTCAGCTGAGGCGACCATACCTTCTGCTGTAGCACCATACCTTTGGTCAAACTCTTTTTCAAGTGAGCCTGCATTGACCCCAACACGTATAGGTAGAGATCTTTCCTGACAGGCTTTAACGATCTCTTTAATACGAGATTTTTCACCAATATTTCCAGGGTTAAATCTTATACAGTCTACCCATTTAGCTGCTTCAAGTGCTAGTTTATAGTTAAAATGGATATCAGCTATCAGAGGTAAAGATATCTGTTCTTTAATGGCTTTAAGTGCCAATGCATCCTGTAGCTCAGGTACAGCTACACGGACCATATCTGCCCCTGCAAAATGAAGACGGTTTATCTGTTCCACTG
>JADGDL010000052.1:12868-13156 GCA_016744875.1 Sulfurovum sp. | reverse complement strand
GAGTGTGACCATGAGTACAATAGTAGCTACCATGAGTGACTGCTGTAAGTTAAAAAACATGATCATGACAGTAAATGATATTAGACCCAGTAAGAGTGCCATAGATATTTTTTTTGTTTGAATAGCCATTGTCATAATGCAGATTCCTTGTGTATTTATTTATTGTGCCTCAGAAAACTTAAAATACGTTACAATAAATAATGAAAACAGTTAATTATAAAAACCAGAAATGTGAAGTATCCAAGGTTGTTTGTATCGGTCGTAATTATGTAGAACATATAGAAGAAT
>JADGDL010000052.1:0-12858 GCA_016744875.1 Sulfurovum sp. | reverse complement strand
CCTTCTTCAATGGTGGTCTTTAATAAACCTAATTCTGCTCTTAGCGATAGACTTTACTACTTTTCCCAAGCGTGTCGTTTTGAAGGTGAGATATGTTTTTTAATACGTGCTAACAAGATAGCAGCTGTAGGTTTTGGACTTGATCTGACACATGCTGATATACAAAATCA
This sequence comes from Sulfurovum sp., assembly GCA_016744875.1. Lineage (GTDB taxonomy): Bacteria > Campylobacterota > Campylobacteria > Campylobacterales > Sulfurovaceae > Sulfurovum. Next base: position 12,688 of record JADGDL010000052.1, on the reverse strand, counting down.
TCTTAAGTCCAAAGGTTTACCATGGGAAAGAGCGAAGGCATTCGACAATTCTGCGGTATTGAGTGATTTTGTATCTATTGGCGAAGACCTGAGCAGTTTACAAATGAAGCTTTATGTGAATGATATATTGGTTCAATTTGCGACCTATGATCTTATGATGTATAAACCCCATACGATGCTTTCAGAGATACAGAGTTTTATGACCTTGGAAGACAATGATATTATCATGAGTGGTACCCCTAAGGGGGTTGGGACTTATAAAATAGGGGACAGGTTCATAGGGCAAGTATTTTCAGAAGGAACACTCCTTGTTGAAAAAGAGTGGATCGTCGTATAATAATCCGGTATTTACTTATCTTCTATATGATGAACCACTTCGGCTAAAGCATTTTCATCTGCATCATCTATCTCTAGTTCTTCAAGTATCCCTGCATTTTCATCTGCAAAAATCTCTAGATCTATCTCTTTTTCACTTTTAGCAACAACACATGTCACTACTGCATCACCGGTTATATTGACTGAAGTACGTATCATATCAAGTAGTCTATCTACACCCAATATGAGTCCTATGCCTTCAAGAGGAAGACCTACTTGAACAAAGACCATGGAGAGCATAATGAGTCCAACGCCGGGTACACCTGCGGTGCCTATGGAAGCTAGAACAGACATGAGGATGACAGTAAGGTAACCAGATAGACCTAACTCAACACCATATACATTGGCTATGAAAACAGTCGCTACCCCTTGCATGATGGCTGTACCATCCATATTGATGGTTGCACCAAATGGCACGGTAAAAGAGGCGACTGAATTATCGACACCCATACGTTTTGTTACTGAACGTAATGTAACTGGTATGGTAGCGTTAGAGGATGAGGTAGAAAATGCGAAGATCTGTGCATCACGTATTTTAGATAAGAACATTTTAGGATTCAACTTCGAAAAGAGTTTAAGTATGAACATGAGTGTTCCAAAGAGGTGAAACAATAGTGCAGCAATAACGACAATGACATAGACGGCTAATTGTGCTAAAAGATCTAATCCAAGTTCAGCAATTGCTTTGGCTAGAAGTGCAAAAACTGCGTAAGGTGCTACTGACATAATGATGTTTACCATATTCATCATGGCTTCATTCATTACTTCTATACCTTCTGCAACGATCTTTGCTTTTTTACCGACCATAAGAAGTGAAATACCCAGTAAAATAGTGAAGAAAATAATTTGTAACATATTTCCAGAAGAAAAAGCATGTGTAACATTACCTGGTATGATGTTTATAAGTACATTTGAAAGTGCGGGTGCTTCGCTGGCTGTAAATGTTGCTTCATTGGCTATGGGTGTGGAGAAAAATGGAATGACCAAAGAAGCTAATCCTATAGCAGCAGTGATAGCCAGAGCAGTTGTAAGAATATAGAGTGCAAATGATTTTAATCCAACACTCCCTAGTTTCCTAATGTCTCCAATGCCAAGAACACCTGAAATGAGAGAAAAGAAAACAAGAGGTACTACCAGCATTTTAAGTGCTGTGATAAACATCTTACCAACAATGAAAAAAAGTCCACCAACAATATATTCATTCACAAAACTATTTTGGGAATTTAACCCAACTATATTGATGATCAATCCTACGATAATACCTAAAAGCATTGCCCATAAGACTTTTGTGGTGAGTGACATATGTTTCCCTTGTGTTATACTTGAAAATTGTATTATAACCAAAAGAGTGCGAGGATAGTATTGGTTACATAGAAGATAATATTATAGAACAGTCTTATATAAATAACAGTACACTGTTTAAGAGTGAATTTAAAAAAATTATAAGGAGTATATTATGAGATATATAACTAATTTAGAGCAGATTTTGAAGAGAAGTGCGATGATGCTTTCTGTTGTTTGTGCAACAGGTATCGTGATAGGTACTACTGTTGTTGAGGCAAAAGGACCCTTGAACGTTGTATTGGAAAAAGTAACCCAAAGTACTTTGACTGAAGAACGTATCAACACGGTACTTAAAGAAGCGTACGAAAAGTTCAAAGACAATCAAGAGGGAAAAAATGCAGACTATATTAAAGCGCTTGCTATAGTTGACTCGAAAATATTTGGTATTACATTGGTCACTCCTGATGGGAAAGTGTATGAGATAGGTGATACAAAAGAAGAAGTTTCTATCCAGTCTATCTCTAAAGTGTTTACTGCAGCAAAAGTGATACAGGAACACGGAGAAAAATTTCTTCAAGAGAAGATCGGTGTGAATGCAACAGGATTGGCTTTCAATTCGATCATTGCACTTGAACAGCATGGGGGTTCTGCCTCCAATCCTTTTGTAAATGCGGGTGCGATCCAGTCCACTTCATGGGTAGGTGCGAAAGACTCAGAAGAAAGATGGGCTAAGATCAGTGGGTATATGGATGATTTTGCTGGTAGAAAGTTGCCTTTTAATGAAGAAGTCTATCAGTCAGAAGTCAATGACAACAAAAGAAACCAAGCGATCTCTAAAATTTTAGATGCCTATGGTCGTATGGGATCAGATCCGCTTGAAGCAACCACTGTTTATACCAAACAGTGTTCAGTCAATATCTCTGCACATGATCTTGCTATGATGGGTGCGACTTTTGCAAATGATGGGGTAAATCCTGTAACACGTAAAAAAGTATTGGATGAAAAGTATGTTCCAAAAATCTTGGCAGTGATGGCGACAGCCGGACTTTATGACAATGCGGGTGACTGGCTATACTTGACAGGATCACCTGCTAAATCCGGTGTAGGGGGAGGGATCCTAGCTATTGTACCTGGTAAAATGGGTATAGGTGTTGTTTCACCTCCACTTGACACCTTTGGAAATTCGGTAAGAGGACAATTGGCAGCTGCGTATATTATCGATAAGTTGGGTCTTAACCCACTTGCACAGTAAGGAGTACAAGATGAAACTATCATACTCTAAAACATTGTTACTGGCACTGATTCCTGTTGTGGGTACATCATTACACGCTGCAGAATCTCTTGTTAAATCTGATGTACCAGATGCAGATCATGCCTATGAAACGGTATCCCATACAGATGAAAAAAAAGATGGTTATCTTTTGGGTGAGGGGTGGAAAATTACAGGTGATATGAGAGTTGGTTATGTTAACTACGATTATAGTAATTCACCTAAGAATCCAGACCCAACTATTAACAAAGGGCATTTGGATTCAAGAGGTATTTATTTTATCCCTAAGCTCTCTATAACTTCTCCTTTATATAACGGTTTTTCTTTTAAGATCACTGGTGGGGGAGTCACAGACTTTGGTATCAATGATGAGATATATGAAAGTAGAACCTTTGCTTTTGGAGATGGAAGTTCGTATGCAATATTGCAAGAAGCGTATGTCAAATATGAAAATAGTGGTCATGTTTTCCTTGCAGGTAATTATGAACTCTCTACACCTATGGTGGATGCAGATGACTGGTACCTATTTGCCAATACTTTTCAGGGTGCATACTATAAAAATACAACGATTGAAAATATAGATTTTGCAGGTGGATATATCTATAAAATGGCTGGTGTATGGGATGGTGGTGCAACTGATGCACACCGTTTTCACTCTATAGCAGATCAGTCATATGTTGATCAAAGAGATAAAGACAATGCAGGTGATGCAGGTATGTGGGCAGGTATGTTTAAGTATGAAAAAGATGAGCATAACTTTCAACTTTGGGATTACTATGCTGTAGATCTCTATAATACACTGTTCGCACAATATGATTACTCAAGAACGTTTAGTGGTGGATCTTATGATGTTGGTGCACAGTTGATAGACTTTAATGATATTGGCGGCAATACTTATACAGAAATAGATTACAGTATATACTCTCTCAGGTTTGACGGTAAGTTTGATAATGGATTTGACTTTTCGACAGGTGCCGCATTCTATACGGATGGCCCTGGTGTAGGTGCAACACTTGGAGCATGGGGTGGGTATCCATATCTTGCTAATGGTATGATCTTTCACTTTTTTGAAGCAGGTGATCTTACAAATGCCAACAGCTACAAAGCACAGGTAGGGTATGACTTTGGAAATCAGGGGCTAGATGGTTTATGGGTAGGTGCTAGATATACCTACTTTGATCTTGATCCTGATTATTCCATATCTTCTTCAAGCGGTTTAGGTCAGGATACACAACAAAATTATGGTCTTCGTGTGAGTTACAATGATCCATCAGGGATCTACTTTACAGGTACTTATGAGTATGTGGATCTTGACGAACAGCCTGAGATCTCTGCATTGAGACTCATTGGTGGTTACAAATTTTAAGATTGTTTCAAACAGTGTAGACTTTTTTCCTCAAATATGAAAGGGTAGTGATATGGATCTTGAAAATATCGGAGAGTGGATTCTTATCTTTTTAAGAGAACAACCAGCCATAGTATTTTTTTTGGTACTAGGCATAGGGTATCTGATTGGTAATGTACGTATAAAAGGTTTCTCGCTCGGATCAGTTGCGGGAGTACTTTTTGCAGGTCTATTTTTTGGTTATTTCGGATTTCGTATGACCACTGGTGCGCAAATGGCAGGGTTTGCACTTTTTATTTTCTCAGTTGGCTATCAGGCTGGTCCAGGATTTGTAGCTGTATTGAAAGAGGACGGGCTTAAATATCTTACTCTTTCTATTGTAGTTGCAGTTACTGGATTCTCTATCGCTGCACTCTGGGCATATATGCTCTCTTTACCACCTGGAATGTCTGCAGGACTTTTGGCTGGTGGATTGACCAGTTCACCTACATTGGCCGCTGCACAAGATGCAGTACATGCCGGGGCTATTCCTCTCTTTGAAGGTTGGAGTGATGATCAGATCATAGATAATATTGCTATGGGGTATGCGGTTACCTATATCTTTGGTTTGATAGGTTTGATATCTATGATCAAATTTTTACCTAGTATATTGAAAATAGACCTTGTGAAAGAAGCAAGAGATTTTGAGGCAAGTAAAGAAGAGAGTAGTTCTTTGCCTCAAAATGTTGTACGCAGAACGTATCGTATTACAGATCCTGATGCTAATAGTATGAGTTTGGAAGAGTTACGGGATAAGTCTTGGGACAAAAAATCTGTTATCAAGGTGAAGCGTGGCGGCATTTTTTGTTCTGTAGATGAAGAAGGTTTGAAGTTTGGAGATATTATTGAAGTGCTGGGACCACACAGCTATGTTACGGAGAAGATCTCTAAAGTTGCAGAAGAGATCTCAGCTGAATGGAAGGATGAAGAACGGCAGGATACAGCACAAATCATTGTTACTAACAGTGATATCATTGATCAAACGCTGGCAGATATCTCTATACATAGGAGTTTTGGTCTATTCTTGATGGAGGTCAGGCGAAAGGGTAAGCGTATTAAACATGATGCAATGTTTCAGCTTGAACTTGGAGACGTACTTACAGTCACAGGACCTAATCAGCAGATCCAAGCTATGTCTGAATATATGGGAGAGCTTGTGAGTGAAGGCGTTGAAACAGATGTTATTACGCTCTCTTTTGGTATCGTGATCGGTTTGATCATTGGATCTCTGTCTGTGAGTGTAGGCGCTGTTTCCATTGGACTTGGCTCTGCAGGAGGATTATTGGCTTCAGGACTCTTTATTGGGTACAGGAGAAGCATTAAACCAACTTTTGGGTATATCCCGGAGGCAACAAGATGGTTTTTGATGGAGTTTGGTCTTTTACTTTTTATGGCAGGGGTCGGTATGCGTGCGGGAAGTGGTATCATTGAAACGCTTCAGCAAAATGGACTGATGCTAGTTACAGCAGGTGTCTGCGTGACGATCATTCCTATCCTTGTTGGGTATGCAGTGGGACATAAGATATTAAAAATATCACCGGCATTGATCTTTGGTGCTATTACGGGTGCTATGACGAGTGGGGCAGCATTAAGTGTTGTGATAAAAGAGGCAAAAAGTCCTGTACCTGCATTGGGTTATACCGGTACGTATGCTTTTGCGAATGTACTTCTTGTGATAGCGGGAAGTTTGATTATGATTTTTTGAGACTTTAAATGAAGCATAAAAAGCAAAACATAAGTAATTAAAATGATAAAAAGTAAGATATAAGTAATAAAAATGATAATAATAAAAAATACAGTACAAATATATATTTTTTTTAATAAATTGAATGCTTATTCAGTTATTATAAATATAACTTAGATTATAATTTTTATAATAAGAAATAATTCAAAGGGATTAAAGCTTATTAGATTATAAAGGATGTTTATGAAAACTGAAATATCGAGACGCCGTTTTCTTCAGGGATCTGCGGCTTTAACTATAGTAGGTGTATCTGGAGCTGCAGCAGCACTCATTGAAACAAAAGAAAAGGCTGATATAGCCGACTATGGTTTAAATAAAACACAATGGAGTGATAAGTTAGAAGAAATTCCGACACTCTGTGAAATGTGTGTTAATAAATGTGCAGCCATCGCACGTGTTGAAGATGGTATCTTAACAAAACTCAACCCCAATCCTCTTTTCCCAAAATCTAGAAATATGTTATGTGCAAGAGGTAATGCCGGGATACAGGCACTTAGCGATCCAGATCGCTTGAAATTTCCTCTGATACGTGTTGGTGAGAGAGGAGAAGGTAAATTCAAGCGTGTTACTTGGGATGAAGCGTATGAACACATCAAAGACAAGATGGTTACGATACTTGACGAAGAAAAAGATAATCGTTCAACAATCGGTGCTTGTGCAGGTGAGGGGATGGCAGAACATACGTATGCTTCTTTTATGAAAGAGAAGATAGGTACTGCAAACTTTGTTAATCACGCTAGTATTTGTTTGGCGACAACGATGGGTGGGTATACACTTACTCTTGGTGGTTATGGTCAGGCAGATCTTGAAAATGCAGAATATGTTATTATGGCTGGAGCCAATCGTGCTGAAGCGATCGTAACACCTGATACTATGGACATGTTTAAAAGAACGAAAGGTAGAGGAGCAAAGCTTGTCGTTGTTGATCCTCGTTTTACCAATACCGCGTCACATGCTGATACATGGCTTCCTATTGAAGTAGGGACTGATCTTGCATTTGTTCTTGCACTTACGTATGTGGCACTTACTGATGAGAGTTATAATAAAACATTTGCTAAAGATAATATGAGTGATTTTGAGACATATAAAGAACATATTATTAGTAACAACTATACGCCTGAATGGGCAGAAAAGATCACTGGTATCAAAGCAGAAGAGATACGTAATGTATCTCGTGACTTTATGGCTCATGCACCAAGAGCTATTTATTATCAAGGTAGACGAACGGCATGGAGTCTTCAGGATTATCAATTAAGACGTGCGCAAGCTATTTTCTCTGCAATGGGTGGAGGAATTGATAGTAAAGGTGGGATCGTATTTGGAAAATCTCTTCCTCTTGGTGAACATAAAACTGTTTCTCCTATTTATGACAATGCTGAAGTACGTGTAGAAAAAGATAAAGCAGCTGTTGTTGGAGGTAATGGATCATGGGTCGCTTGGCGTAATACTATCATTGATGGTACAGCACCTTATCCTGTTCGTGCATTTTTTGCTTACAAACAAAATCCAATGCTTTCTGTTCCTAATACAGCAAAAACAAAAGAGATGCTTGAGAAGATGGATCTCGTAGTAGTCATTGATACGATGCCGAGTGATACAGTGATGATGGCAGATGTTGTTTTACCTGAATCCGTATATCTTGAACGTGAAGACCCTGTAAAAACATTTGGGGGTTCAGAACCTTCTATCGCACTTCGTAAAAAAGTGGTTGACGCCAAATATGATACGAAGCCAGTCATTGAGATCATGCGAGGATTAGGCGAAAAACTTTCGAAACCTCTTTTTGAAATCTCCAGAAAACATGATGAGATGCTACAAGAAGAGCTTGAAGATATGGATGAAGAAGAAGTATTGGAATACTATAAGGAAAGTGGTTATGACTTGGCAAATGGCTTCCGCCATTCACAAGAAACCATTAACCATCATATGGTTGCAAGTGTTTATGGTGAAGAAGCTTGGAAGACATTGAGAGAAAAAGGTGTTTTCTACCCGAATATGGATAAATACTTTAAACAGGTATCAGTGAATGAATATCAATATTATCCTGAACATAAGAAAAGCTACTCCATGATCGAAGGTGAATTGATCAATGAACCATATCATGATACGTGTGTAGATACAAAAGAGATGACTGTATTGAAGAAAGAATTTAAGACAGCTACAAACAAAGTTGCCTGTGTACTTTCTAATCTTGAAAAGAAAAAAGGTGTCCCTGCGATGCCTGCATGGGATGATAAGCTATATACACCGACTCCTGAAGGAAAATTTAAATTTATTACAGGACGACATGGTCAATTTACACAAAGTGCAACTGCCAATAATGCTTTACTTATAGATCTACTTTCAGAGAACTATTTGTGGATCAATAAGCGTATCGCAAAAGAAAAAGGTATAGAACTTGGTGATGAAGTTGAAGTAGAAAGTAAGATCGGAAAGATTCAGATAAAAGCATATCCTACAGAAAAGATCGGACCCAATGTTCTGTTCTTTGTACATGGCTTTGGTGCTGAGTCAAGTGAATTGACTTTGGCACATCATCGTGGAGTAAATGATAATCTTATTATAGAAGATCAATATGAATCTACATTTGGTTCAGCAGCAATGCATGAAACAATTGTAGATATAAGGAGAGTGTAATGGCACGCTATGGAATGGCTCTTGATTACAAAAGTTGTATAAACTGTAAGGCATGTGAGAGTGCTTGTAAAGAAGAGAATGGTATTTTACTCGGTGCGGATAGTCATCGTATCTGGGTAGGTGTGAAAGAGATCGAAGGTGTTTTCCCTGATTTAAGTATAGGTTCTACCAGTTTTGAACCAAGTCAGTGTCAACAATGTGATAATGCTCCATGTCAGGAAGTATGTCCTACCAATGCTACATTTTATGATGACAATGGTGTGGTTAGGGTAAATCCTGAGCAGTGTATTTTATGTACATACTGTATGCAGGCCTGTCCTTATGATGCACGATATATAGATGATAGAACATTAACTGTAGATAAATGTAATTTCTGTTCAGATACACGTCTGATCAATGGAGAGACTACGACTGCATGCCAGGCAACTTGTCCAACAAAAGTTCGTATTTTTGGAGATCTTGATGACCCGGAAAGTGAAATCTCACAGGTTTTAAAAGCCAGAGAACACTATACCTTAAAAACGCATCTTGGTACAAAACCAAAACTTTATTATCTAACATAAGGAGCCTGAAATGAATTTAAGTAAAATATTACCTTACAACAAACATACAGTGAAATCATTTTTCAGTTTTGAATTCACGCCACTAAACATTTTTATGTTTTTATTTTCCATCGCGTTAGTAACAGCGATGTTTTATGGTATTGGAGTTTATTTGCTTCATGGCCATCATGTATACGGAGTGACTAGAAGTCATGCCTGGGGATTACTCATTGCTATGTATGTCTTTTTTGTTGTCTCCAGTACAGGACTCTGTATTATGTCATCATTAGGACATGTCTTTAATATTAAAGATTTCCAAATTATAGGGAAACGTGCTATCGTCGGGGCTATCATTATGATAATGACAGGATTTGCTGTCATTGCTTTTGAGATAGGACACCCTGTTCGTATGGTTATTTACAATATCTTGACGCCTGGGTTAACCTCTGCTATTTGGTGGATGGGAACGCTATATGGGCTTTACCTCTTTTTTATTATGTTAGAGTTTTTCTTCCTTAATAATAATACACATAAGTACTCTAAGATATTTGGACTAGCAGGACTGGTAGTTGGACTTGCAGCACACTCGAACTTGGGTGCGGTATTTGGATTTCTAGTGGCACGTCCTGTTGCGAATGGTGTCTTTTATCCACTTTACTTTATCTTGTCAGCGATGGTAACCGGATCATATCTGTTGTTCTTAATGTATGGATGGCGTTATAAAATGAAGTTTCCACCTGAAGTTGAAAAGTTTATGATAACTTTGGCTCAGGTTCTAGGTTTACTTTTGGCTATTCTAATGTTTTTCGAAATTTGGCGTGCTTTAACGCATATCTATGGTGGTATGCCGGAACGTGCGGATATAGCTATACATATGTTTACCTCTAAAAACTTTTTGATCGGTGAAGTACTTTTGGGAATGTTAATTCCTTTTGTGATCATTGTATATAGTAAAGGCCGTGCTATCAAAACGATGGTCTATGCTTCTATAACAGGTATGATAGGTATTTTTTGGATGCGTTATGACCTTGTACATGACACACAGTTGGCACCTATGTTAAAACTTAAAATACATGAATATGTTGCTAAACCTGGTCTGGTTGAGTATACCCCAACTGCAGTTGAATGGATGATCTCGATAGGAGCGCTAGGTTTGGCTTTTATGTTCTATTATGCTGCTGATAAGTTGTTTGATCTAGATCATAAAACAGGCGAACATCAATAAAAATAAACCTCATGACAAAACAGGGATCTTCCTCACCTTGTTTTGTCAAAAACTTACCTAATGAGCATATCCCTAAATTTATTTGATAGAATTTTTTAAAAAATATCATAATATCGATAGATTTAATCTACTTTAAATGTTTTTCTGATATTATCGCAAAATAATCGCAAGAGGAAAAGATATGCAAATAACAGAACAAAGAATATTGGGAAAATTAATGACACTACTATGTGTCACAGCTACGATGTCATATGCTACGAATACTAGAACAAATGTAACAAGTATGGGTATACAATCTAAGACAACAGAATTTATAAGTGTCAGTACTGTATATCAACATATGAGTACTTTAGAATTGGAAAAAGAAGTTGAACAACTGACTCTTAATGGAGATGTCCCTTTTGATATGGGTGTGGAATTAATGAAGCGTTGGACACAAGGATAGAGATAAAACTATAGTCCTATATTGGCATTTACAATACCAGAGAGTTTTGTGCTAATGGTGATCTTCTCATCATTCACTACAAGGTTATCAATGGAAGCCATATGTAAAGATGCTGATACAGTAAGATCATCTTTTGAGTATGAGCTAAGCGCTTGATTTGCTTGGATGACAGCATCATCTATCTTCTTACCAAATTCAAACTTCATAAGCGTTGCAAAATAAGAGCTTAGAGGCTCCAATTCTGCTGCATCGACCAAGAGGTCAAAAAGATCACTATTTGTGGTTGAATCATAGACAAGCTTTTCAAGCACCAGACATCTGCTTTTCTTGTCAATGCGTGGTGTACCTTTGAAAGTGATATCTCCGTCAACATCGAACCAGTTAAATATATCGATCGCTTTTAGCCATGCAGAACGATTGTCATAATTAATATGCGCTGAGATGCTTAATGTACCTGAAGTGCTTTTTTCTATCTTTGGGTCCGATATTTTTAATACCCCCGGCAGTGCACTTTCTATGAAATCAATGGAGTAGTCTTTTAAATAGTTTTCTTTTGATATAGATAGTAGCTCTTGATAACTAATTGAAACAGGAAGATGAAAGTTAAACTTACCTTTTTGGTTAGGAATAGTTCCCAATGTGCAGAGTTTGGATTTTTCGCAGTCTACAGAAGTAGGGTTACCAAGAACTATATGGGTTTTCCCCTCTGCACTGATAGTAGTTTGAAGCATGTTATTAGTGATATTCAACCCGGAATAAGAGACTTCTTTTGGTTTAAACAAAAGATAGATGTCTGTTTTATCATCCAGTTTAATAGGTTCTTGTAAATCTTTCCACACTGTATGCACTTTCTCTTTGATCTTTAGATCAGCAAGATGTTGTGGTACTTTTTTGACAAAGGCCTCCATCTTTTTTTTAAGTTTTGGTTCTACTTTGCTTTGAAGGGTTATTTTTACGACTTCCAATAATTTTATAGTTGGGCTTTTTGACCATTTGATATCAGGTGCCATATCTACAGAAATTTCCCAATCTTTGTTGATGTGCGGTTTTACATCAATATGGATCACTGCTGTCGCTTTTGCCGTTTCACTTATTTTGGCATTTGCACTGACTTGTGCTTTGACCGGGACTGCAAATTTTAGTATTTTACCCTGACCAGTGATTGATATTTTACCGTTTCGTTTTACCCAACCTTTTACATCACATTTTATTTTAGGCACGGTTCTAATTTTTAGCGAATTTTTTTTACATTTTATTTTAAAGCCATCCCTACGACACTTTGGGACACCTGTTGTTTTAAAGTATTGTGGTTTAACACAAACAATGTTTTGTTCGTTAATATCAGCCAGATCTTTAGGAAGCACTTCATTTAAGTAATTTTCTAACACCTCGAGGTCTAACTGTATAGGTAGGGTGATGGTTGAAGTTGATTGGGGTGGATGACTGGCGATGACAAAGCTTGGAAAAAAAAGAGTAAGAAATAGAAACAAAGAGAGTAAAGGAGTGACAGTAAGCATAGATATATTTTTAGACAAGTCATTCTCCTTTCCCTTTGAGAATAAAAAACGTAAATTAGTATACTATAATTTTATATAAATTTAAATCTTTCAAATCTTTAACTATAAAAATTATTAAAGTTTAGTGTATTTTTTGAAATGAAATCATATAATGGGATATAAGGAGTAAGAAGTGAAAAAGATATTTATATTTTTGTTTCTGATAGTCAGTGTATCCTTTACAAATGAAGCAGAAGACATCATTAAAAAACTTGACAATAACATG
>JADGDL010000051.1 GCA_016744875.1 Sulfurovum sp. | reverse complement strand
ATAATATACTTCCCTATACCTCACCTCTAGAAAAAACCTCCTATAAACCACCAATAGTATAAATTTTTCTATTATCATTAAACAGCATCTTTGTGATACCTTATAATATTAAAAAGTATTAAGCATTACATCGTTACAAACATATATAAATATTGAAAGAAAAAACTTTATGAAACATATCATTTTAGTTGTATTATTAATACAACTTGCCCATACATCATCATTAACTTTAAAAGAAGTATTGGACTCAGCAAATAGCAACAGTACACTCACACAGGCGTTAGAGCAAGAACGTCTTTTACTTGAAGCCAGAAATTTGGCAGATACTTCCTTAGACCCTATCGAACTTTTTGGCTCAGCTGCCAATGCAGATCCATTCATTGGAAAAGATGAGTTTGAATACTCTATCGGCCTTGAAAAAGAATTTTCCTGGGGAAATACCCAGAAAGAAGAACAGCGTATCACACGTCTTAACAACGAAGCCTATTTTTTAGAAGAAGATAAAAAAATATTGAATTTTGAAAATGGATTAAAAAGTCTTTATCATAATCACTGTTTAGATAACAAATATTTTAAAGTTTCCAGACAAAACTATCAAGCTTTTGTGAAACTGTACAAAAAGAAACAAAAGGCATATAAGTATCAAGAGATATCAAAGGCTGAGCTTATGCAACTTGAAATTGAGAAGAATAGACTCTATGCAAAACTTCAAGAGATTGAAATGACGCAATTGATATCAAAACAGAAACTTTTTGTTTTGGGACGATTAAACAATGATAACACTACAACACTTTCATGTAAGGATATCTATCCTATTGGAGAAAATGTTAAATTAGATGTAGATAGGTTTCAACTTTCGCAAGAAGCACATACAAAGCGTCTAGAAAGTACTCAGGCTGCGTTAGATAGATATTCTAGATCACTGGATAGCATCAGTCTTTCTGCACAATACGATAAAGAAATCGATATAGACAGAATTGGTATAGGTATAACTATACCTTTAAGTTTCACAAGTAACAGGTCAGAACAGGAACGAGCCGCTGCAATGTATAAAAGTTCTGCACTTGGTTTTAAACATGAGCAAACAATGCTTGAAAAAAGAAGTAAACTCCTGGAAATGCGGTCATATTTAAAGACCAAGGCACGTATGTTAAAAACACTGAGAAATAACCATAGAAACTATAAAAAACAACTTTTACCATTGATCAAAAAGAGTTATGACCTAGGGGAAACTTCGGTGATAGAATATTTACTGAACAGACAAAAGTCATATCAATTAAGACAAGAGATATATGCTACTAAAAAAGCATATTACAACACACTTTTTCAACTCTATGCACTTAGCGAACTGAAGGATAAATAATGAAAAATAAAATACTATTACTCACTCTACTTACATTTACACTCCATGCTGGAGATATTGTACTGACGGCGGAACAAGAAGAAAACTGGCAGATAAAAGTAAAAGCACCCAAAAGCTCACAAAAACTTCCTTTAGGTGAATTTATCGCTGAAGTAGTAACCCCTCCTTCTTTGTTGCATACTATTTCACTTCCTTTTGATGCGAATGTAAAAAAGCTTAATGTTGCTAACTATCAATATGTCAAAGAGGGACAGATCTTAGCCAATGTAACAGGTACAGAATGGATCGCTACACAACAAAAAGCCATTTCTGACACTATTGAATTGAAATACCATGAGCAACGTGTAGCACGAAAAAATATGCTTTGTAAAGAAGAGATCATTCCCCAAAAAGAGTGTACTGCGGCAAATGCAGAGCTAGAGGCCTATAAAATAAAGGTTTCCGCTTCTAAAGCACTACTTGAAAGTTATGGTGCAAGTGATGAAATGATCGGAACACTCTTTAAAGAGTTAAAGCTGTCTCAGACTATACCCCTAACAAGTACAGTAGCTGGACGTATAGTTAAATTAAATGCGAGTCCGGGAAAAAGTACAAGTTCAGAAGATGCACTGTTTATCATTCAGGAAAAAGGTTCACTATGGCTTGAAAGTGATATTGAAGTATTACGTACACAAGGACTTAAAGAGGGACAAAAAGTACAAATTACTTTGGCTAACCATACTTTTGACACTACTATTTTACAACTATCTCCAGTCATTAACGCACAAAATCAAACAAGACAAGTACGTTTTCTTGTACCTTTAGATATAAATGTTTTTGCTGGACTTCGAACAACTGCAAAGATCACTCTTTCACAAGAGAGTTATAAGGTCAAAAAAATTGCAGTGATCAAAGATGGTGATACACAAATTGTTTTTGTAAAAACAAAAAAGGGATACAGATCAGTAGCCGTGAAAATACTTGCAGAAGATGACAGATATTATTATGTAGAAACATCCTCTGAACTCAAAAATAAAATAGCCGTTACTTCTTTAGCAGTTCTTAAAAATATGTTAGGTGAAGACGATGAATAAACTTATAGGTTTTGCTCTTGCACAGAGATTATTTTTCTCTTTACTGGCACTTGTCATTCTTGGTTTTGGTATTAAAGCCTATAATGAACTGCCAGTTGATGCTTTTCCCGATATCTCTCCTACACAGGTAAAGATCATTATTAAATCCAGTGGTATGACACCTGCTGAGATGGAATCACGTATTGTGGTACCTATAGAGATGAAGATGGTAGGTATACCTTATGAGACAATGATGCGTTCAGTATCAAAATATGGTCTGTGTGACATTACCATAGATTTTGAAGATGGTACAGACATATACTGGGCTAGACAACAGGTAAGTGAAAGATTGGCAGATATTAAAGAAGAACTGCCTGCCAATATAGAAGGTGGACTTGCTCCGATCTCTACACCATTAAGTGATATTTTGATGTTTACCATTGAGTCAGACACACTGTCACTTGAAGAGAAACGCAGCCTTTTGGACTGGATCATCTCACCTAAAATACGTTCTGTATCTGGTGTAGCTGAAGTAAATGCACTCGGTGGAAAAGTAAAGACATATGAGGTGATACCAGATCTCAATAAAATGAGAACGATGGGTGTTACACTTAAACAGATATTTAAAGCACTTGAGGAGAATAATCAGAATGATGGTGCAGGACGTGTATCTCAAGGTGTAGAAAGCATTTTAGTTCGTAGTATAGGCCAACTTAAAAATTTACATGACATTGAAACATTACCTGTAACAAAAAGGGATCACAAGATTATCACTTTAGCTGAAGTCTCAACGGTGAAATTTGGATATCTCACGCGTGCAGGATTTGTAAGTAAAAATGGTACTGGTGAAGCTGTTCAAGGTTTGGTACTTGGTCTTAAAGGTACAAATACTGCTATGGTACTGGATGAAGTAAAAGAAGAACTGAAAAAACTAGGGAAGATGCTTCCCGGTGATACAAAAATAGAAATTTTTTATGATCGTTCAGATCTAGTAAACCTAGCTACTGATACCGTGAAGAATGCACTCTATGAAGCTGTAGTTCTCATTATGGTCATACTACTTGTAATGCTGGGTAACTTAGCTTCTGCACTCAGTGTTGCACTCATTCTCCCTTTTGCTCTTCTAATGAGTTTCATTGCTATGCAATACTTTGGCTTAACAGCGAATCTTATGAGCCTTGGTGGACTTGCTATCGCCATAGGTATACTGGTTGACTCAGCAGTCGTGGTAGTTGAACACATCACTGCTGAATTGGGTAATCCCAAACAACAACGACACAGTAAAGTACATATAATCTATAATGCGACTATAGAAATGGCTCCTTCCATTATTACGGGTGTACTTATTATCATCATTGTATTTATGCCACTGCTTACGCTTGAAGGCCTTGAGGGTAAACTCTTTAGACCCGTAGCACTGAGTATTATCTTTGCTCTCTTCTCTTCACTTATTCTAGCATTGACACTTATACCTGTCCTCTCTTCATTTATTTTGACAAAAAGAGAGGACAAAGAATCTTGGCTTATTCGTGTTTTAACCAAAATTTACAGACCAGTATTATTATTTACATTAAATAATATCAAAGCTACTATACTTGTTGTGTTCGCACTGTTTGTGGGCTCTTTATATCTTGCAGATAAAACAGGAAAATCATTTATGCCTACAATGGATGAAGGCAGTATCATTATTGGAGTGGAGATGCTTCCTTCTATTTCGTTGGAAGAGAGTTTGGCACTGAACATTAAAGTACAAAAGAAACTTATGTCATCCGTACCAGAGATAAAAGATATCATCGCTAGAACAGGAAGTGATGAGCTTGGACTTGATCCTATGAGTCTTAACGATACCGATACCTTTCTGGTTCTTAAAGACAAAGAAGATTGGAGAGAACCTTCTAAAGAATTTATCATAGAAGAGATCAGAAAAGTGCTTGATGAGTTTGTGGGTATAGAGTATGGGTTTACCCAACCCATAGAGATGAGAGTTTCTGAAATGCTTACGGGTGTGAGAGGTGATCTTGCTATCGATGTATTTGGATCAGATAATGACCAACTTGAGTTGATCGCTGTGCAGATAAAAAGTATACTCGAAACCATCAGTGGAAGCAGTGATGTTTATAAAAAAGCCAATGAAGGTGTGGAATACTTTGAACTCGAATTTGATAAAAAGGCTATGGCATACTATAACATCAGCCAACAAGAGCTCAACGATTTCCTAAAAGTCATGGTTACGGGAGTACAAGTAGGTATTATCCAGGAAGGAATGCGTCGTATTAACCTTATGGTAAAAGGTGATGAAAAGATAGAAAATTCTCTTGATAAGATCAAAAAACTCTATTATCCTTTAGAAAATGGAAATGCAGTGCCTATCAGTAACTTTATTAAGTTTATCTCGAATGCTGGACCTGTGCAGATAGAACATGAACATGGATATAGAAAAACCATCGTTCAAACCAATGTAGAAGGACGTGACCTTGTAAGTTTTGTAGAAGAAGCGAAGATGCAAATAGAGAATGAAGTAAAACTTCCTGCAGGGTATTATCTTACCTATGGTGGGGAGTTTGAAAACCAGCAAAGAGCTGCATCTAAACTTGCCATAATCGTACCATTGGCACTCTTTTTAGTCTTTATTCTTCTTTTTGTATCATTTGGCTCATTGACACAGGCTAGTATCGTGCTTATCAATGTACCTTTGGCACTTATTGGTGGGTTTA
Source organism: Sulfurovum sp. (assembly GCA_016744875.1). Classification (GTDB taxonomy): domain Bacteria; phylum Campylobacterota; class Campylobacteria; order Campylobacterales; family Sulfurovaceae; genus Sulfurovum. The sequence continues at coordinate 8,335 of JADGDL010000051.1, read as the reverse complement.
TAGGATTATATCTTAGTGGTGAGTATATGTCAGTACCTGCTTCTGTAGGGTTTATAGCCCTGCTTGGTATTGCAGTACTTAACGGTGTTGTAATGGTAAACTATTTTAATTATCTCATTCAAAATGGTACAGAACTTAGAGATGCGGTGATAGAAGGTTCTATAAAAAGACTTAGACCTGTACTTATGACAGCTACCATTGCAGCTTTTGGTCTGCTTCCCCTACTCTTTGCCACAGGTCCGGGATCTGAGATACAAAGACCTCTTGCGATTGTTGTGATCAATGGTCTACTCTCTTCAACCTTACTGACGCTTATTATACTTCCTATTCTCTATTTAAAGTTTACGAAAAAAACTGTGAATAATAGGTAAGAAAGAAGTCTTCAATTAAGTAAGGAAAGAGATTGGAATAATTTCCAATCTCTTTCACTATGATAAACATCAACAGTAAAATACTCTATCTAATGATCAACATGATCTTCATTTAAAATTGTATCTTCAAACTTTTCTTCTTTACAGCCTTCTACCTTGGATGCACAATATTTAGTATAAACTACTTTTGCAATGATAAATAATACAACAACGCCAAGAAATAAAAGTAATGGTTTTTTCATGCATATATCATATCAAATTTTGTTATAATATTTCTTACTACACCCATTAGATACGGGCTATAGGAAACCATCAAATAGTTGCTTATATGAATTAAAAGGTCTTGTCGTGAACTTTAAAATATTTTCCATACCACTTATTACTCTTTCACTATTTTTAAACTCATGTGGTTCAAGTTCCAGTAGTTCCAATAAGACAGCAACATTTGAGATAGAAAATAAAACGTTTCTTCATGAACTTTTCCTTTCTGAATATCTATGGTACGACCAGGTAGCATCTAATGTTGACTATACACAGTATAGTTCACCTCATATGATGATAAATACGCTTCGTATTATGCCTCCTGACCAATGGAGCTTTGCATTGACAGCACAAGAATATGAAGACTTTGAAAATCAAAATACATCTGGTTTTGGAATTGGATATACACAAGATCTTACTATATTCTTAGTGCGTATAGATGCTCCAGCGTATGGAAAACTTTTTAGGGGAGATAAGATCTTAGAAGTTAACTCAAAAGCTGCTACACAAGTACTTATAACGCAAACCAGCGAAAATGTTGGTCATGAAACAGTTTTTACCGTATTAAGAGGTGCACAAGAAGTACAAGTCAGTGTGACACCAAGAGCATACAGTTATAAGGTTTCTTTGGGAAAGATCATTCCACAAGGTTCAAAAAATATTGCTTACCTTCGTTATGATGCATTTACAGAGAGTTCAGTGAGTGAATTTGAAGCTATTTTTAGTACCTTTAAATCAGCCAATGTCAATGAACTTGTCATTGATATGCGCTATAACGGTGGAGGTTCTATCTCAACTGCCAGTGCACTTCTTGATAACATCTCAAACGTAAATGCTGGGAAAAGACAAGTATACCTTGACTGGAATGCAAATTATAAACATAATAATACAAACTATTATTTTGAAGATGCTGACATGCAAGATGGAAATGAGCTGAACATGAAACGCGTCATCTTCTTGGTGACATATAACTCAGCGTCATCCTCTGAACTAATTATCTCAGCACTTAGACCATACCTTGGAAGTACTAATGTTGTTACAGTAGGTTCTGCAACACATGGAAAGCCAGTAGGTATGTCGGGACGTATAGATGGGGAATTTTACTATTTTTTAGTCAACTTTTATGTACGTAACAATGCTGCTGAGACCACAAGTTTCTATGGTATACCGGCAACCTGTACTGCCGAAGATGATCTTTCACACATTATGGGTGATGTAAATGAAGAGATGTTGTCTACGGCACTATATTATATAACACACAATGTATGTCCGTAAGTAATATGGAGTATAATATACTATGAAAAATCTCCATAATGCACTTTTACTAAAACACCTGTATCAACTTAAAAATTTGGGATATAAATATACTTCTATAGTTCCTTATCAAGAAAAAGAACCTGATTTCACACTTCCTAATACCTATGAAGCTTTAAAAAAGCAGGCTATGGAGTGTCATCTTTGTACACTGAGCAAAAGCAGACAAAAAGTAGTATTTGGAGAAGGGAATATGAGTGCTGAACTTATGATAGTAGGTGATGCTCCCAGTAACAGTGATGATAGTGCCGGCAAGATATTTACCGGTCGTACCGGTGATTCACTGACAAAAATGATAGAAAATGTCTTAGAGTTAAACAGAAGTGATGTCTACATCACCAATCTACTGAAGTGTCGGGCATTAGACAGTGAATCACCCTCTTCCATTGATGCACATACTTGTCAACCTTATCTTTTGAAAGAGATAGAACTTGTAAAACCTAAACTTATTGTGACATTTGGAGAGATGGCGTACAGGTATATTACTGGTGATGATCGTTCCCTTACTGACATTCGTGGTACGGTACAGGAAAAAGAATATTATAAGATCATACCAACTTTTCACCCAAGTTACTTATTGAGAAATCCTTCTGCGAAAAAAGAGGTATTTGAAGACTTAAAGAAGATTAAATCACTACTATAGCGTAGACTATAAAGATAAAGTGAGTAAAATATATGATGGGATTCAGGATGCATCATTATTTTTTATCATTATTTTTTATATTTATTTTTCTATCTACGACACTTACGGCTACACCCGTAGTAACTTTAGAAGATAACACAGAGGCTTATACAGATTTTGCTGTTGAATATTTTGAAGACACATCAAACAAAATACTTAGTATAGACCAAGTTAGAAAAGAAAAATTTCAGACTACTTCCAATGCATTTACATTTGGATACAACACAAATAACTTTTGGTTCCGTGTGATTGTTGAAAACAGATCAAAAAAAGACAAAGAGATTTTTCTTGAGCTTACAGAGATTATACATAATAGTGTAGATCTATATGTCATCTCATCTGATACTCCTTTACTACATGAAAGAAACGGGCTTTCTGTTCCAGTTGAACAACGTCATATTAAAGTCTCAAATCCAACTTTTTCACTTCAGTTTGATGCAGGTGAAAGAAAAGAACTCTATGTCAAACTCTCTTCTATCTATGGAGTCTTTGGTGCTATACACTTACAATCACCACAAAATTTTTATGATACACATCATTTTAAAGAAAAACTTTATATGTTTTATTTTGGAGCGATTATAGCTATAGGACTCTATAATCTCTTTTTATTTTTCATTTTAAAAGATAAGATCTATCTTTACTATGTATCTTATGTCTTTGTTTTTATTATCTGGTCTGCGAATTATAAAGGTCTTTTACTTCCATATATTTCGATGGAAACCTATGATATTTTTCAGATCACCATACCTATATTTTTTACACTACTGATACTCTTCTCTCAAGCAGTATTGGAAACAAAGGAATTCTTTTTTAAATTTCATAAAATATTAAATATTTTTATTGGTATTTTGGTATTTAGTCTACTTTGGATGATCATAGATATGCATTCTGGTTTTTATTTTATGAATATTGCTGCAGCGCCACTGCTTCCTTTCTTATTGTTAACTGCGGTCTGGGCACTTTACAAAGGCCATAACATTGCAAAGATATACCTGTTGGCGTTATCTATTTATCTTATCAGTATAGCGATCCTCAGTCAATTGGCTCTTGGCATTGTTCCATACAGTGTACTTTTCAGTAATGCACCGATCATAGGATCATTTTTTGAAATTATTCTTCTTTCTATATTATTGGCATATCGTATCAATAATTTACGGGATGAAAAACTTGAATCACAGAGAAAACTATTGAAGATACAATCATCAGAAAGTACACAACTTATCAAAAAGGTCCATTCAAAAACAGCAGAATTAAATCATTTAAATATAACGTTAGCCAAAGAATTGGAAAAGAAGAATAAACTGGAAAAACAGCTTATGCTTGATGCCTCCACCGATGTTTTAACAGGCATTTTAAATAGACGTTCTTTTTTTGAAAATTGTAACAAAGAAATCAAGTTGGCAAAACGATATAATCATAATCTATCTTTTATTATTATGGATATAGATTATTTTAAAAACATCAATGATACTTATGGACATCTAAATGGAGATATCGTACTTAAGGATCTGGTAAATATTGTTAAAAATACTATTCGTATGACAGATATATTTGGACGTATAGGTGGAGAAGAGTTTGCCGTACTGATGCCAGAAACAAAAAAAGATGATGCGATGACTTTGGCAGAACGAATTAGAGTCAATATAGCCCAGAGTGAAAGTGTATTGGAGTCTGCTACTGTCAATGTAACTGTGAGTATAGGATTAAGTTTTATGACACTAGATGACAGTATCATACAAACAGTCCTAAGACGTGCAGATAAGGCACTTTATAAAGCTAAAGAGAATGGCCGTAACCAACTCTTATGCGATTGTGATATTTAAGCTTTACTTACCATAGAACGTATAGAAGCAAAGCTCCTATTACTGTGACTTCTTACGATTCGGTATTTAGTGCCTCACTTGCACTGCAATTTAATTGCTTGTCAGCAGAAAGCTCATGCAACTGGTTGCATTTATGCTTCTCTAGCTTTTGTAATGATCTGTTCAACAATAGACGGATCTTCAAGTGTTGAAATATCTTGAGTTATCTCTTCGTGTTTTGCTACAGAACGTAAAATTCTTCTCATGATCTTACCTGAACGCGTTTTGGGTAATCCAGGTACCTCTATGATATGATCTGCTTTAGCGATATTTCCTATTTCGGTTGCCAGTAGCTCATTAATATGATTTTTAATATCTAGATTGATATGACCCTCTTTAAGTACAATATAGATGAATATAGACTCACCTTTTATATCATGAGGACGCCCTACTACAGCAACTTCAGCCACAGTGTCATCTCTTTTCACTGCTGCTTCGATCTCAGCTGTTCCCATACGATGACCAGAAACATTGATAACATCATCTACACGACCTGTGATAGTAATGTAACCATCTTCATCAAGTACTGCACCATCCCCGGAGAAATAAACTGGTTTACCGTCTTTCACTGCATCCCCAAAATATGCTTTTACGTAACGTTCAGGGTCACCCCAAATATTTCTGATCATAGCTGGCCAAGGCTTCGTAATACAAAGTAGTCCAGTCTCTCCTACTTCTTTAGGTGTACCATCAGGATCAATGATCTCAGCGATGATACCAGGAAGCGCAAATGTTGCACAGGCAGGCTTGATAGGCGTAGCACCAGGAAGTGGAGAAATCATATGTCCGCCTGTTTCTGTTTGCCACCATGTATCAACAATGGCACAATGAGAGTTCCCTACTGTTTCATAGTACCATTCCCATGCAGGTGGATCGATAGGCTCACCTACAGTTCCAAGTACTTTGAGTGAAGAGAGGTCATATTTTTTAGGTTCATGTTCACCCATTTTATGAAGTACACGAATGGCTGTTGGTGCTGTATAGAACTGGGTGATCTTATGATCTTGTACCATTTTCCATGCACGTCCTGCATCAGGATACGTTGGTACACCTTCAAACATTACTGTAGTTGTCCCCGCTGCGAGTGGTCCATAAATAATGTACGTATGCCCTGTGATCCAACCGATATCTGCTGTACACCAAAATATATCATCATCTCTTACATCAAATACCCATTCCATCGTCATTTGTGCCCACAGTATGTACCCTGCAGTTGAATGTTGCACACCTTTTGGCTTTCCTGTACTCCCCGATGTGTAGAGTAAGAAAAGAGGATCTTCACTTTCCATAGCTTCAAATGGACACTCAGCATGTTGAGATACGATCAATTCATTATAGTTGTGGTCTCTTCCCTCTACCCATTTAGTAGGCTCATTATTTCTTTTTACAACAAGTACAGCTTCAATACTGTCTCCACCTTGATCCAAAGCATCATCAACTACTTGTTTAAGCATATATGGTTTACCTTTTCTATATGCACCATCAGCTGTGATAACGATCTTTGCTTCCGCATCTTCGATACGGTCTTTCAGTGCTTCTGCTGAGAAACCACCAAAAACTATAGAATGGATAGCACCGATACGTGCACATGCAAGCATAGCATATGCTGCTTCAGGGATCATTGGCATATAGAGTACTACCCTATCTCCTTTGGTTACATTAAACTCGTGTCTGAGTAAATTAGCCATTTTATTGACATGTAATGAAAGTTGTGCGTAGCTTATATATTCTACCTCTCCTCTATCACCCTCAAACAAGATAGCTGTTTTATGTGCTTTGTCTGCAAGGTGCCTGTCTATACACTGGTTAGACACATTTAATCTACCCTCCGTAAACCATTTATAAAATGGAGCCTCACTCTCATCTAATACTTTATTGTATGCAGATAACCAATCTATCTTCTCATCTGCAAAGGCTTGCCAAAAACCTTCATAATCTTCTATCGCTCTATTTTGAAGTTTCCAATAGTCATCCATACTTGGAATAACTGCATCTTTAGCAAACGTTGGGTTTGGCTGATATATTTTTTTATCTGTACTCATTTTAAACTCCAGTATTAATATGACTATATTGTAACATATTTGAAAAATGTACGAAAAAATTTTAAAAGGAAATTGAAGTTTAGAGCAGTAAAGGAGTTAGTAACTCCTTTACTGTATTACTTATAAAGAGGAATTAATATTATTAAGTATTAACTAGTGAATATTTGCCATTGCTACGATCTTAGCAACTACAGTTGGATCTTCAAGTGTAGAGATGTCTTGAGTGATCTCTTCACCTTTAGCAATAGCTCTTAAGATACGTCTCATGATCTTACCTGAACGTGTTTTCGGTAATCCTGGTGCAAATAACATATCATCACATACTGCAATATTACCGATCTCTTTTTTAATGATATTGTTGATGATCTTAAATTCTTCTACTTCATCTGCTACACCCTCATCTGACTTTAGAATAATATATGCAAAGATACCTTCACCTTTAAGGTCATGCGGTTTCCCAACAACTGCGACTTCTGCAACATTATCATGTTTCTTAATAGCAGCTTCTACTTCTGCAGTTCCCATACGGTGACCAGAAACGTTGATAACATCATCAGTACGGCCTGTAATAGTTATATAACCATCTTCGTCATATCTAGCACCATCACCCGTGAAGTAAACTGCCTTACCATCTTTAGTTACATCGCCAAAGTATGATGAAACATAACGCGCTTCATCACCCCAAACGCCACGGATCTGTGCAGGCCATGGTTTAGTGATACACATATAACCTGTCTCACCAACTTCTGCTACTTCACCTGTTGCAGGGTCTAAGATCTCAGCCATAATTCCTGGAAGTGGAAGTGTTGCACAAGCTGGTTTGATAGGCGTTGCACCTGGAAGTGGAGAAACGATATGTCCACCAGTTTCAGTTTGCCAATAAGTATCAACGATAGCACATTTAGAACTACCGACTTCTTCGTAGTACCATTTCCACGCTGGTGGATCGATTGGCTCACCCACTGTTCCAAGAACTTTTAATGAACTCATATCGTACTTAGCTGGTTCATCTTCACCCATTTTATGAAGTACACGAATAGCTGTAGGCGCTGTATAGAACTGGTTGATTTTATGGTTTTCAACCATTGCCCAAGGACGACCAGCATTTGGATATGTAATCACACCTTCAAACATAACTGTCGTAGCACCCATCGCAAGAGGACCATAAACTATATAAGTATGTCCAGTAATCCAACCAACATCGGCAGTACACCAGTAAGTATCGTTCTCTTTAACATCAAATACCCATTCCATGGTCATTTGAGCCCAAAGAATATAACCAGCAGAGTTATGTTGAACACCTTTTGGTTTACCAGTAGAACCTGATGTATAAAGTAGGAAAAGTGGATCTTCAGAATCCATCACTTCTGGCTCACACACTGATGACTTACTTTTTATAAGTTCATTGTAAGAGTAGTCACGTCCTGCTACCCAAGTAACATCTTCACCATTTCTCTCGACAATAAGAACTTTCTTAACTGGAGTCTCACCTTCAAGTGCTGCATCAACAACTGGTTTTAGCATATAAGGTTTTTCTTTTCTAAATGCACCATCTGCAGTAATAACAACTTTAGCTTCTGCATCCTCGATTCTATCTTTGAGTGCTTCAGAAGAGAATCCACCAAATACAATCGAATGAATAGCACCGATACGGGCACATGCTAACATTGCGTATGCAGCTTCTGGTATCATTGGCATATAGATTACAACTCTATCACCTTTTTGTACACCAAAATCTTCTTTTAGAAGGTTTGCCAATCTATTTACATGCTTGTAAAGGTCAAGGTACGTAATAGTTTGAAT
>JADGDL010000050.1 GCA_016744875.1 Sulfurovum sp. | reverse complement strand
GAATTAGAGAGACTCATCGATAATAATCTATCTAATGCCATTAAACATAGTTATGATAAAAGTGAGATAGAGATTGTTTTGGAAAAAAATCATTCAGGGATTATTTTAAAATTCATTTCTAAAGGGAATGGCATCAGATATATTGCTAAAATTTTTGATAAAAATTATACGGAAAGTAATCATGCAAAGAGAAATTTGGGATTAGGATTGAATATGGTAAAAGGTATTTGTGAAAAAAGAAATATCAACTATAGCGTCCATTCGGAAGATGAAACCAATATTTTTACTTATGTTTTTAATGAATAAATATATAGCTGATCTACTGACTGCTCATTCTGAAAATGAGATGGATTTTTTATTGATTTTGTACTAATTGAAGTCCGAAGACTTCAGTAATATTAGTCAGGTGAAACGATAAGTTATGCCCTATTCCCTTATTTACTATATCTATCCATATACTAGTGACACTTTTGGTGTCACTTTTTTTAGTAAAAATTTCTCTGTTTTTTATTAGTTCAACTTTTCAAAACAATAAACTATGAAAGATACTTTTCATCATAAAACCTCCTATATAGAACATTTTATAACGTTTTCTATGGGAGGGTACATATTTATGGGCTGCAAACGTCGCTACAGCGAGAAAGGTTATAAAATATGTTAGATTATAAGGTTTTAATAGTACCTTCATTCCCTAAAAGTATAAAATGACACTTTTTAGACATTTTCTTTGGTTATAGTTTTAACTATATGTTAAAGGATCTACATGAAAAAAATACTATTTATCTCTTCTCTGGCAATTACGGCAATAATAGCAAGTCCTATAGCAGGTGTTGCAAAACATGCTGTGAAACATGACTCGAAGTCGTCGATTAAAAATAAAAATTCCATTAAAGACAAATCTAAAAAAGATGTACTGAATTTAGATAAAAAACAGAACAAGATGGAACGAAAAATGAAGACAAAAGCCCTTAAAGCTGTCATCTAATACTTTATTTGTATATTACAATGAAAAATATATCAGTTCTTATTATACTTCTCAGTAGCATTCTTTTTGCACAAAATAGAGAGGTAATACCTCTTTCCAAAACAGAGTTTACCTATATCAATAAAAAAGGTATAGAAAAGGAGATAGATCTGACAGGAAAAGATTTTATTCTTGTTTCTGTAAGAGAAGAAGACAGTGATGGAAGGTTTTATGCAGTAGACAAAGATGGAACTGTCTGGCTGAGCGGAGGTGTATCATCAGGTGAAGAGATGGAGTTTACCCCTTCAGGTAAATGGAAAGTACTTAGAAAAGAACGTCACTATATGTCAAAAGAATTCCCAGATGAAGATGGTAACAATAACATGGATTATAGTCTCTTTTTTACCTACAATGGACATGCATTGCATAAAGGAAATATCAATATGACTTCTCATGGTTGTATTCATGTTGATCCTACTGATATACAAATGCTCTATAAATGGTCAAAACTACGTATGCCTGTCTTGGTGACACGGCATCGTTACATGCGTTTCGCAAGATCTGATCTGAGACGCATCTATTAAGTGAAAAATATGTGTGTAAAAGAAAAAAATGTATGTTCCATTTTTTCTTAGGGATGGGATTTTGTTTTAATCATTATTATCTTCTAATTCATTCTCATGATAAAGTGATAGTGACGGGAAGGCAAACTCCAGTGAATTTTCTTCAAGTATATCCATGATCTTATAGATTACATCTTCTTTGATCTTGAGCCATTCATTCCAGTCAGTTGTCTTGGAAAAGCAGTAGACCAGAATGTTGATACTGGAGTCAGACAATTCATCCAGATAGACTAGAAGGGTTCTTTTGATACCAAGATCATCTTCTTCTGAGACCAACCTCGAGCTATTTTGAAGTGTACGGTTGTAATTAGTTTTTTCTGTGGCTAGGTCCGGATGCTGTTGTAGCATTTGACGTATCTGTGTCACAGCATTTCGAATATCTTTTGCTTTCGAAGTGTATTTCAAGCCTATATTCATTTTGATCCTACGTCCTATGCTTCTTTTACTCCAGTTCTTAACGTCATGATTGGCTAAAGTCGCATTGGGAATGGCAATGAGAGCATTGTCAAAGGTACGCACTGTGGTGACCCTCAGACCTATCTCAACGACCGTTCCCTGTTTCCCCTCTATTTCTATCCAGTCCCCCTGAGAAAAAGTGTCACTTAGTAAGATTGAGATAGTACCTATAAAATTGGAAAGACTGTCACGTGCAGCAATGGCCACAGCAAAACCACCTATCCCCAATCCGGATAATACCGCTGTTAGGTTCGCTCCGGCAAAATGCAGGATGAGCAGCAAGCCTAAGATCATAATGAGGAAGTTTATAATCTTAATGCCGACATTAACCATTTCATTCTTGATCTTTTTGTCTGAATGCTCCAAGTCATGAAGTTTAATACTTGCTACAGTATTGAGTACCTGATAAACAATAAGTGTGAAGAAAAAGGCGTAGACTATGTTAAAGAATTTACTTGCCAGTGCATAATGGTTGAAATCATTGTAAATGTATATCGCTAATTCTATATTGATAAGAATGAGTACGATATCAATGGGTTTTCGTATGTGTACCAGTATTTCATTTGCATATTTTGTGAAGTAAGATATAGATAAAAGAAATTTTTCGAGGACAATAAAAAAAACTTTTCGAATAAGATAAATCAGTAAGAAGACCAGTAAGATCAATAATATCTTTACAATATTAAAACCATATGGGCTCAAATGAGGGTTAATACTTTTGGCAAAATTGGTGTTATTGATAGCTAAAATAGGTTTGATCAGGCCATATCTAGAATAATGGTTGAGTCTGTACATCGACTTTTCAATATCAGCAATATGTGTTAAAGTGTCTGCATTTATCTCCAGCAAAGTGTAAAAATCTTTTATATTCTTTTGTGCTTCTTTGAGTGTGACTGAAGCTTTCTCCAACTTTAGTACAGGATGATAGTCAACAGACATGAGTTCTTGGATCTCGATCTGATTTTTGAGAAAAAGGTCAGCAGTAGCCTGTTCATATGCTTTCAGATCATAATAGTCCAATGCCCGAAGGATATTTCTGACCATTTTATTTTGGGAACGGATAAGCTTATAGGACTTCTCCAGTACTTCATCACGTATGACAGCATAGCCATTACCTAAACGTTTATTACGTTTGATAATCTTATCTAGAGTGAAGAGTTCGGTCTCATACTGTTTTGGACGATCAAGGAAAACTCTTTTGTTTATCATTATCCCTTCAACACGCTGCTTGTAAAGGGTATTCTGATTTTTGGCGATTTCAAGCATACTCTCTTGGCTAATGTTATCTTCATTCATCTGCTGGGTGAGCACTAACTGTGCATCCAACCAAGGTGAAAATTTGGCATGTGTTTGCGTGAATAATAGAATGAAAAAAATGAGTGATACTAAAAGCTTTTTGATGAAAACCCCTTCCAGGTGTATGTATGTATTATTATAACGACAATATGTTGTTTTTTTTATTTAGGTTATTGTAAAAAAATGACACTTTTGAGACATTATGTTCTGTAATACTGTTGGTACAGCTACTAAAAGGAGCGTATTATGAAAAAACAAAGTACAAAATTGCTTTTGGCTTTGAGTCTTGGGATGGCGACTGTAGTGGTACCAACACAGATTATGGCAAAAAAGCCAAATATCCTGGTTATCTGGGGTGATGATATAGGTTGGCAGAATGTGTCTGCTTACGGTATGGGAACCATGGGTTATACCACACCGAATATTGACAGTATCGGTATGGATGGTGTGCGGTTTACTGATCATTATGCACAGCCTTCATGTACGGCAGGTCGTGCATCATTCATTACAGGACAGTATCCTATTCGTTCAGGTATGACGACAGTTGGACAGCCGGGTGATGCACTTGGGTTACAACCAGAGTCACCTTCTTTGGCTGAACTCCTTAAAGGTGCAGGTTATGCAACGGGACACTTTGGTAAAAACCACCTCGGTGACAATAATATTCACTTGCCAACAGCACACGGTTTTGATGAGTTCTACGGTAACCTTTACCACCTGAATACACAAGAAGAGTCTGAGCAACGTGATTATCAGAATTTTGCAAAAGCGTATTCTGGAGATGTTGAAGAGTATGAAAAGAAGTTTGGTACGAGAGGTGTGATCCACTCATTTGCTACAGAGAAAGATGATCCGACAGTAGATCCAAGATTTGGTAAAGTGGGTAAACAGACCATTAAAGATACAGGTCCTTTGACACAAGAACGTATGAAAAACTTTGATGCAGGTGAAGTGATACCAAAAGCTTTTGACTTTATGTTGAAATCTAAAAAAGAGGGTAAACCTTTCTTTGTCTGGATGAACACTTCCCGTATGCACCTCTATACACGCTTAAATGATGAGTGGCGTTATGCCGCTGAGAAACATAGCAGTGAAGCAGATATTCATGGGTCTGGAATGCTTCAGCATGATCATGATATTGGGGTTGTTCTTGATTTCCTTAAAAAGAATGATCTTGAAAAAGACACCATTCTCTGGTATTCAACAGACAATGGTCCTGAGCACTCATCATGGCCACATGGAGGAACAACACCATTCCATGGTGAAAAGATGAGTACCTGGGAAGGTGGTGTGCGTGTTATCTCTATGCTAAAGTGGCCCGATCACATTAAAAAAGGTCAGATGCTCAATGGTATCCAAAGTCATATGGATATGTTTACCTCTCTTGCTAGCGCAGCAGGTGTAGAAAATGTTGCTGATAAAATGATGAAAGAGAAAAAACAGTACATCGATGGTCTTAACAATCTTGATTACTGGACTGGAAAGTCAGACAAGTCAGCACGAAGATCACTTTTCTATTATTATGAAAGTAAATTGTCTGCTGTACGTATGGGACCATGGAAGTTCTTATTCTCAACAAAAGAGAATTATTACTCGAATTTAGTGCCTCGTACTGTACCGATCGTGGTAAATCTGAGAATGGATCCGTTTGAGAGCTATACTGACAAAGAGTCTTATGGTCACTTACTTCAAAAGGTTTCATGGTTAATGCAGCCAATGGGTGAATTGATGGGTGCACACCTTCAAACCCTTGCCAAGCATCCTCCTGTACAGGGTGGAAAATCTTTCGATATGTCTAATATTGTGGCTGACTTTATGAAGGGTACACAGTAAACACTTCTAAGTAATGCTACATACTTTCGGAGGATTCTCTCCGAAAGATTTTCTTTCCCTCATTATATGATTTATAATTTGTAGTATTTGAGTTATACCCGTGGAGGGGAAATACTACATTTTTATCATAATGACATTTTTACGACACTATCTTTGTATATACTAGATACGCATAACTACTTAAGGAATAAAAATGAAATTATTAAAAGTTGGACTTGTTCTTGGACTCTTGTATAGTTCGGGGTATGCTCAAGAAACAAACAAAATGAGTGTAGATGCCAAAGCAATTTCTTCAATATTGGGTGATGTCGCTTCAAAAACTGACCCAGTCATAGAGATGCCGAGTAATGGAGAGATTCAAAAAATGGGTGACTATTATGGTGCCAAAGCTCTAGGTACTTTAGCCTATCAGTGGGGCTATGCTTTACTTAGAATGGAAAGTGCAATGCGTGACTACATTGATGTACCCAATCCAAAACCAGACACAAGTTACAGAGCACCATTAAATCAGATAGGATGGGCAAAAAAACTTCCTATGGCATCAGATAAAGATATGCCTACTGCAAACAATGACACCTTCTATATGTCTGCGGTTGTAGACTTGACGGAACCATACATTTTAGAGACACCTGACACCCAAGATCGTTATTATGTCGTCAATGTGTTCGATATGTACCAAAATCTTACAAACTATATCGGTAGACGTACCACTGGTACAAAAGCCAATATCTTTGCCATTGTGCCACCAGAGTGGAAAGGTGAATTGCCAAAGAATGTTACCAATGTTATTCATGCACAAACACAAAAGATATGGTTGTGGGGTAGACTCAATGTACTTGAAGGTGAAGAGTTAGCACCTGTACATAAACTGCAAAAAGAGTTTAAGTTAAGAACATTGAGCGAGTATGGTGGTAAAAAATCTACCACAGCATCAACTACTCTGCCACAAATGCCTGACATCACTAAAGATGACAAGTTAGGCTTCTATAAAAAACTGGCATTTGTTATGAACCAAAATCCTATTTTTGCACAAGACAAAGCATTGGTTGGTCAGTTTGAAAAAATTGGTTTAACCCCAGGCAAATTTGATGATTCCAAATTAAACGAAGAGCAAAAGCAAGGACTATACGATGCAACATTGGAAGCACCGCTTACTATTATCGCATCGTTGCAGTCTAGTTCTGAAATTGTGAATGGTTGGACATGGGTAACAAAACTGGATAATTTCGGTTATGACTATGCTCTACGTTCAATGATCGCGGGACCGTATTTAGGAGGTCAGGGTGAAAAAGAAGCACTCTATCCTATCCGTTATACGGATGATGATAACAAAGCACTGGATGGTCACAATAGTTACAAGGTACACTTTGAGAAAGAACCACCGGTCAATGCTTTTTGGTCACTTACGATGTATGATGCACAAAATAAACTTTTTGTAGATAATGAACTGGATAGATACAAGATCAGTACAGAGTCAAAAGGTTTAGTAAAAAATAAAGACGGTTCTTATGATATTCTCATCCAAAATAAGAAACCGGAGAGTACAGACAACTGGCTACCTTCACCGAATGGGCCATTTTATATTATTTTGAGACTCTATCAGCCAAATGATGATATTTTGAGTCAAAAATATAAGTTGCCAACAGTTTCAAAATTTAATTAACATATAACAGTGACGGATTTTTTATCCGTCACGATCTTCATTCTTCCTCTTCCTGACACTTATATCTTATCAGTCATTACCATTTGTTACATATCCATATTTTTTTTGGGGGGGGGAAACACTCCGTTTAAATTAGAATGACACTTTTAAGACATTATCTTTTCTTATACTATAGGGATATCAATTAAAAGGAAAAAAATGAAAATAAAATTACCTACACTTCTCGCTGGACTTGGTTTGGGTCTTGCGTTGACAGTAAGTGCTGCAACAGCCGTAGAACAACAAGGAGGAGAACCCTTAGCAGGTTCAAAACAGAGCGTACAAGATCTGGAGGCACAAGTCTTTTACCAAAGAGCTTTTGAAGCAACTATTTGGTCTATGCCTGCAACTGCGATCTATAGATTGCGTTCAGGATTCTTAGATATTGATGGTGTAGACAATAATGTTATTGTTGCATACTCTGCACCTTTTACCGCTGCACAAAAAGCAGTAACAGCCAATACAGCTACACCTTATATCACAGCATATACTGATCTACGTAAGGGTCCAGCGGTATTGGTAGTACCACCAAAAGGAGAAAAGGCAAGTCTTTATGGTCAAGTGGTTGATGCATGGCAGGTAACGATAGCGGATGTTGGTCCCTCAGGTAAAGATGCAGGTAAAGGGGGAAAATATCTTTTTCTACCACCAGGGTATGATAAACCAATACCTGAAGGGTATATTGTAATTAAATCACCGAGCAATTTGGTTGGTTTTGCATTTAGATCTGTAAAAGTTGAAGGTGCAACTGTAGCAGATGCGTATGCCTACTCTAAAACACTTAAAATGTATTATTTAGATGACCCTAAAGAGACAAAGTATGTTGATCCGATCAAAGAACCTGTCTATACTTTACCATTTTATGATTTCCGTACACTGCTTGACATTAAAGCGATTATTGATGCTGAGCCAGTACGTGAAGCAGATAAGGTAATGATGGGGATGCTTGCAACTTTAGGTATTGAAAAAGGAAAACCTTTTGAGCCTACTGAAGAGCAGAAAAAAGCTATGGTTCAAGGTGTTGTTGATGCGTATCACTATATGGTTAAAAAAACAGATGAGATGCACAAAACACAGTACTATTGGGAAGACAGAAAGTGGAGTTTTGTTATGAAGCCGGATGTCAATGTCGGTTTTGAATATATCACTGATACAGCAGTACAGATTGATCAGCGTGCAGTAGCTTGGCATTTCTTTACTTTCTACCCAACAAAGCTCAGTAAAACACCTGCGACGGTTTATCTAGCACCTATGGAAGACAGTGAAGGTAATGATATTCAAGCCAATAAAACGTATAGAATCCATATACCTAAAGGTATGCCGGTAAAACAATTTTGGTCTATTACCGTGTATGACCATGCGACTTGGGGCTTTATAGATTCGCCTCAAATGAGACCGGGCTTAGGTATGTTTGATATGGACAATATGAAGGTCAATAAAGATGGCAGTGTTGATGTTTATGTTGGTCCTAAAGCACCTGAGGGGTATGAGTCCAACTGGATACCTACCATGGATAAACAACCATATATTTGGTTAAGACTCTATGGTGGCGATACAGCATTTTGGAATAAATCATTTAAACTGCCAGATGTTGAACTTGTAAAATAACTTTATTCTTGGTACCTTGTGTTTTGCACAGGGTACTCTTATGTATCCTTCTTCTCTTATAAAGACTATTCCGATAAAATTATTGTATGACAAAACACCTACTACTATTCTTTTTTATTTCTCTTTTTTCTTCTGCAAGTGGAGTTGCGTCATTTACACAGAATGAGCAGGCTTACATGAAAAGTAAAAAAGAGATCACCGCCTGTATTAATCCTAAAGGTTTACCTCTTTATGGTTATGAAGATGGACAACACATCGGTATATTGCCTGAGATAATGTTTCTTCTGGAAAAGAGGATACCCGTGCCTTTTCGTTATGTCCCTGTAAAAACATGGGAAGAATGTGTGGCACTTAGTAAAGCAAAAAAAGTCGATATTTCGGGAATGATCATTACTTCTCCAAACAGGCATACCCATTTGACAGCCAGTAAGAAGATATTGGAAGGGTCTATTGGTATCGCTACTAAAATGCAGGAGCCTCTGTTGCAGGATCTGACAGAGATGAATAACAAAAAAGTGGCACTATTTAAAGGACAAGTTAGTGTTAATGCATTTATAAAGCATAAGTTCCCGGATATAAACATAGTGATGGTTGACTCCATAGAAGAAGGCTTGGAAATGGTTGCCAAAGGTAAAATCTACGGCTATGCTGATGATACTTACTCTTTAGCATATTACATTCTCAAACTGCACAGTAATGAACTGAAAATCTTGGAAAGAATCAATGAAAATCCTGTAAGTGTAAGTGTAGGTATTCTTAAGGATGAACTGGAGCT
Source organism: Sulfurovum sp. (assembly GCA_016744875.1). Lineage (GTDB taxonomy): Bacteria > Campylobacterota > Campylobacteria > Campylobacterales > Sulfurovaceae > Sulfurovum. The sequence goes on along the minus strand of JADGDL010000050.1, from coordinate 4,504 downwards.
GATAAATGTCATGAACAGGGTCATTGATAGCATAGACGAACAGCAGATTAAAGACATTACCCACGACTGGATATCAGTACGTGTTGAAAAAGGGTTTGACTATACACTTTTGGTAAAGATCGCTTCAGTATTTTTACTTATTTTGCTAGTGAGTTTTTACTGGGTAAGAAAACTGACGAGAGAGGTAGCCAAACGTAGAAAGGTGCAGGATGAGTTAAACGTGTTAAATGAGAACCTTGCATCTGAGATCTCTACCAAAATACAGGAAATACACTATAAAGATGCTATGCTCACGGAGAAGACAAAACTGGCAGCCATGGGAGAAATGATAGGTGCCATAGCCCACCAGTGGAGACGTCCTTTGAGTACACTGCACATTAATTTGGAAACACTTGAAGATGACTATGATGAAGGAAAGATAGACAAGGCATTTATGAAACAGCATATTGAAGAGAACAGCGTGATCATCCAGTATATGTCCAAAACCATTGATGATTTTCAGAATTTTTATAATATCGATAAAGAGAAGGTTCTGTTTGATGTTACGGCAAAGATAGCATCTACTTTAGCACTGCAATTCAATCTTTTAGAGAAGAATGATATTAAGATCATCAAAGAGGGTAAAAGTTTTACGGTTTACGGACACCCCAGTGAGTTTCAACAGGTGATCTTGAACATCATAAGTAATGCAAAAGACGCACTGTTAGAAAAGAAAGTCAAAGAGCCGTATATCAAGATAAAAGTATTTTCAAATGATGTTGAAGGAAGCATAGCCATCAGTGATAATGCCGAAGGTATAGAAGCAGAAAAGCTACCCAAAGTATTTGAACCCTATTTTACAACCAAAGATGACAAAGGCGGTACCGGTCTTGGACTCTACATTTCAAAAATGATCATAGAAAAAAATATGCATGGTCACTTGAGTATTTCCAACAAAGATTTAGGAAGTGAAGTATTGATCACATTGGAAAAGGAAAAAGATGTATAACCTGAAAGACTTGACACTACTTTACATTGAAGATGATGAAGCACTTAGAAAAAAGTTTGTAAATTTCCTTAAGCCTAAATTCAAAGAGATTTTTGAAGCGATTAATGGTGTAGAAGCATTAGAAAAGTACCATACACATCGTCCAGATATGATGGTGGTCGATATTAACTTGCCAAAACTCGACGGACTTGAAGTCATAGAGCACATTAGAAAGCATGAGAAAGAGACACCCATCTTAGTATTGAGTGCATACTCCGATCAGGAAAAACTGCTCAAAGCGATCAGGCTGGGTCTCTCAGACTACTTGGTCAAACCCATACCACGTCAAAAGCTTTTGTCCTTTCTTGAAGACATGGGTTCAAAACTGTATCAAGTTAGGCATGAAGGTTCGATAGAACTAAGAAACGGCTATGTTTGGAAAAAAGAAGATCGGCTCCTCTCACATAATGAGAAGAATATACCTTTAGCAAAACGTGAGCTAATATTTTTGGAATATTTAATAGGAAATCTCAATAAAATAGTTACATTTTATGTTATAGAAGAACTTATATGGCAGGGTGAGACAGAAGAAGAGGTAGATAAACAGGCTTCTCTTAGACAACTGCTCAAAAGATTGAGAAAAAAATTGCCTGAAGAACTGGTGGAAAATATTTATGGTGAAGGATATAGAATCTTAGGGCAAAAGTGATGTAGTATGAAGTTTGAATAGACAATATTCCCAAAACCTTATAAAATATATAACTTTATAAGGTTTCAGAATTAGCAAATACGGTGTACTATGGGTTAATTTCTTAAGTATTAAAACAACTAAAGATAGCACCACGAGTATAGTTACCTTACACCAGTAGCTATGCTCTATTTAATTTATTTAAAAATATAGCTAGGAATGAAACCATGTGCATAATTCCAGTTAGAGATATTGCAATACTAAGGAATTTACCAGCATTACCTACTGGTAAATAGTCACCATAGCCAAGAGTTGTAAATGTGGTACTTGCCCAATAGAAACTATCAAAGAGACCTATTTTAGTGGCTGGATTTGTCTCAAGAAGATTATAGCCGTATGCAATAATTCCATAGGATAAAATTATGTTTAGAGATACTATTAAAAAGAGCATTATAATAATTGCTAGTTTCTCTTCTTTTATAGTCTCTATTTCTTTATACAGAAAGTGTAGAAATATAGGATATCCAAATAATAAAACTGTGGGGAAAAAGTATTCAGAATATGATAGTCTTGATATACTAAATATTAAGATGGGTAGTATAATTACCAATAAACGCACTATATTCTTTTTACGTGAGAATATTTTATCAACTATTTTAATACTTGCATGAACAGATGCTACAATTAGCTGAATTAACTGTGTCGTCATTTGGAGACCCTTATATATTACGTTGAAATAATTATAACAAATTAAGATTGAAGTAGTGGAGCGAGAGAAGGGATTAGAACCAGTAACTATACTCACCTAGTAGTTAATAAGTGTGTTTTTGAGAGATTGATTTAGCGTGTATGAACGCAGTGGTGGGTCGGGGGAGACTCAAAATCCATCCCCTGTTCTATACAAGCCCTATATACAGGCAATCATAAATTAAATAGTTAGCTGTTGGCATACAATTAACGTACATATTTGGCAGACTCTGCCAAATTATTAATGATTAATATAGTTCACCATTTCATGACTTAGTAGAATAGCTTTATGTTAATCATGTGCTGTTGATAGAATAATAAAATTGTGTAAACCACAGATTTATGTGCTAAGCCTCACTAGGCTACAATATGAGCAAAGATATACAAAAGGCAACAATGGGAAAATATAGAATAAAAGCTGTAAAAAAAGCAGAGAAAAAAAGGCAGCTCGCATACAATAGTTTGCGTGAAATCATAAGAAGCTTTCCTGTGGAGGCATGGCTAAACCTGCTAAGAAGCATGGACAAGCAAGACGTTGACTATCTGGACGGCAATTTCCACTACAAAGGTGAGTTTCTCGTATTAGTTGGGGATATCGTATTGAGACTTGGAATAGTTGCTAAGCAGGGTGATACACGAAGTCTACATCCAACATCTGAAAACGTCAAACAGATAGTTTCTTTATTTTTTGAATATGATGATACGCCATCAATCCTCATAAAAAAGCTAGGTATGTCCGCTCTGCCACTCTTTGCACTTTGGCAAAATAAATTCAATTACCCTCCTGCAAATATGCTGGGTCGGATGCATTTACTCAATGAGTCTATTGAAGATGAGATCAAAGAGATTATAGGTATCGATATCCTTGACTTGCATGCGATAACTTTCGCAATTCTTGGTGCTTATAGTCATAAAGAATTTACATATTTCAAATCAAATGTTTTACACTCTCCGAAGATTCGTAGTCTAAGCAAAGAGAATATTGAGAAATTTCTTGCATTCTTTTCAGCTGACATTGAAGGATATCGCGCCTCTGCAAAAAAGTTCGGCATATATGAAAAAGAGGTTGGAACTTTTAATATGATGAATAGGTACCCAATCATACGCACAGGAGAGGATCTTTATATTATGCCTTCTGAAAACCAGCTCCTTGAAAGTGTTGCGGCAAACCTTTTTAATCATGTATTGGGGCATAAACATAACCAAGACAAAAAAGTTACTGCAAAACTTCTTTCAGATTTTGGTGATGTGCTTGAGCAATATGTTATCGATCTCGCAAGTGAGGCTTTTGGAAAAACCAACATTGTTTCCGCAGACACTTTAGTCGCAGACAAGAAAGAGTTAAGGTGTGAGGTGGTCTGTCGGCACGAGAAAAAATCACTCGCAATTGAAGTCAAAAAGCTTCAATTTCCTCGTGATGCTATCACAGATGCCAAGCATGAAGTTATAAGCAGCACTTTGGAGAGACATCTAGAAAAAGCATCAAAGCAGATAATCAACACAATGAAATATGTTGGTGGCTACAAAATAGGACTGATCGTTATCCCTGATTCCATGATTTCACCTTATGCAACACTTGAGCCGATTCTAAACAAGCTAGAAGTTTACAAGCCCGAAGAGCACCATATACTTATATGTACTTTAACTGAGTATGAACAGCTTATGGCAAATACTCCTGAGTTGATCTTTGCGGCGCTTGAACTCACTAAAAACAAGAGCATGCAAGAAGGCAAGGATATTGTGCTGGTTTTGTATGAGATGAAAAACTCAGGAAAACCCGTGGTTTTAATTAATGAGTACATAGGGAGTGTATTTAATAAAAAGCTTTCCGCTCAAGAAAGAGAATTTGCAGCAGAGCTTGAAAAAAAGAAAAGACTGTAAAAGAAGATAGGCTTCTTAAGGAGATAGAGAAAGAACGTAATTAATGGTAGTAGTCACTGTTTTTATATCTATTGAATGATTAAATTTGCCTTTTTAGTATTAAGAGTATATCAAAAATGTTTTGGGTTCAAAACCTTATAAAATATATAATTTTATGAGGTTTTCTCTTCCAATTCAAAATTACTACATAACGCTGCAGCGACAAACGTTATATTCTATGT
>JADGDL010000004.1 GCA_016744875.1 Sulfurovum sp. | reverse complement strand
CCTGTACGCATGGTGCACTTTGGAATTATGATACTTTTGTACCTGTTATCTTTGCTGGTGCAAATATTAAGCCTAAAAATGTGTACCGTAAGATAGAAACTGTTGATGTAGCTAGAACATTAAGTGCATATATGAATGTTAAACCCCCTTCAGGTGCAAATGGAAAGATTTTAAGAGAAGTATTAGAAGGTCAATAATTACTTGATAGAAAACCTTATAAAATATATAATTTTATAAGGTTTTTATTCATCACATCTTCTTTATCTATTTTTATTATATACATGTCTTTTTTTGATAAAATATTATTTCAAAAAAAGGATAAAAATGAAAAATATATTAATAGGGGTTATTCTGACTTCAAGTTTGGCAGTGAGTGGCAATGTCAAGAAGTGTTCAGAAGCTATGGAGATGATGGATAAGTATTTTGAACTACATGACGATGCGGACAATGACATGCAAAGAGGAGCTTACAAAGCTATTGAGAATGAATGGAAAAAGCAAGGACGCAAAGAGTGCAAAGGGGTACTAAATGAACTACAGTCTGTATACTTTTTTGGGAAATGAGTAATTAAAACCTTAAAAACATATAACTTTGTAAGGTTTTCTATTCATTTATTCATTGACTCTAAAACCTTTAGCTTATTTTCTTGGATTTTAGTATTTTTATTGGAAATGACAAAAAGAACCGTTTCTATCGTAATGACTCTATAAAATTTTTATTGTCTATATTATCTTTTAAAAATCTATTTAATCCATTTTGTTCACTATCAATGTACTGATATATAATTTTTTCGACCGTCGTATTAACATTTTCAGGTAAAATTTTAATGCCTGTTTTAAGTCCAAAGTTTGAAACTTCACCTTCTAGATTTCCACCTAAAATGATTTCAAATCCAGACACTGATTTTCCTTCTTCATTCTTGACTTTAGCTCCCAATAGTCCAATGTCAACTACATGTGGATGTGCACAGGAATTTGGACAACCATTAAGAGATATAGAGACATTTTCATCAAAATCTGGAAACTCTTGTTCGAGATAAGAAGCTAACTCAATAGCTTGATTCTTTGTCTCAGAAATGGCAAATTTACAAAACCTCATTCCTGTACAAGATATGGTTCTAGCCTTGAATGGACTAGGATACACTTCAATGTCAAAAACTTTCAGTGCTTCAGACAAAGCTTCTGTATTCTCATTTGGTACATCTTTTACCACAAAATTTTGTGTGTTGGTTATTTTAATGGTTGTTGCACCATATTTCTTCAATGCATCGGCTATATTTGACAATCCTAAAGCACCTATATGACCTCCATTAACAGCACAACCTACATACGATTTTCCCTCTTGTGTAGAAGCATGTATCCCAAAATGTTCTCTTCTTGCATACGGCGTGTATTGTTGCACAGGCTTCACTATAAAAGAAAAACCCAATTTCTTTTCAATGACATCTCTAAACTTATCTAATCCCCACTCATCAAGTAGATGTCCTAACCTTGCTTTTTTACGACTTTTTCTAAGACCATCATCCCTATAAGTCTCAGAGACAACTTGTGTGACTTTTATAACCTGTTCAGCTTTTATGTATCCAAGATGTTTAGAAATCTGTTTATTTGATCCTAATCCACCACCTACATTTACATTAAAAAGCACTTCACCCTGGATATTTACAGCTGTAAAAGACAAATCTTGTATTTCATGTCCCATACAGTGTTTTGCACATCCAGATATTCCTATTTTATATTTTCTTGGTAAATTGACAAGTGTTTTGTTCCCACGTAAATAGTCATTGATCTCAACAGCTAAAGATGTTGTATCTACTATTTCATGATGATCTACACCTGCAACAGGACAAGTGGCAACGTTTCTAGGCACATCTCCCGCAGCATACACGGAACTGAGTCCCACAGATTTGAGTCGCTCAAATATTTCAGGTAGGTCTGTCATTTTGATAAAATGTAACTGTATGGTTTGTCTGGTTGTGAAGTCTGCTGTACTTCTTCCAAACTCTTTAGATATTTTTGAAACACATTGAAGTTGTTCTTTATTCACTGAACCATGCTCAATTTTCAACCTTAACATAAAATACAAAGTCTCATCATCTTCATCTTGCAACTCTCTATTTTGTGTATAGAGACCATACCATTTAAATCTATCTATATCCTCAGGATCAATTTCCCTTTCACCTTTTGCATAGGCTTTAATATCTTCCAATACAGACAATCCATCTTTTTCATTTTTTATTCTTTCGATTCTTTGTGCTGCTGTTTCTCTTGCCATCTCTTACTCCTATGTTACCATGTTGATTTTCCCATGAGGAAAATATTTTCCAATTAATGCATTTAATTCAATTAGAAAATCAGAATGCTTTAATTCTTGTTTATCTTGGTTTTCAGATTTATTTCTTATCATTCCTGCACCTACAGTATTATTTGTAATTCTGTCTATAATGATGAATGACCCCATTGCTTTATTATGGTCATATGGATCAAAAGCAATATTTTGTTCCAAATTTAATTTAGCGCTTGCTATTTCATTTAGATTTAATACATTGGCACTTGATTGACCTAAAGTATTTACATCTGTTTTATAATAAAAACTATCAATTGAACCAATAGTTTGCGTGGATGCTCTTTTAATAAAGTATTGTTTGCCTTTGGTTAATGGCTCTTCACTCATCCATACAATATCAACATCTAAACTTGCTGCATGGTCTGGTTGTTCATCACTTTTTACAATGACATCACCTCTTGAAATATCAATCTCATCATTTAATGTAAGCGTAATTGCCTGTTGTGCATATGCATACTCTAAGTTTCCATCATATGTTACGATCTCTTTTACTGTTGAGCTTTTACCTGATGGTAAAACAGTAATGGCATCACCAACTTCAATGATCCCAGATGCAATAGTTCCACAAAAACCTCTAAAGTCTAAGTTTGGTCTATTTACATATTGAACGGGCAATCTAAAGTGAGCTAGATCTCTATCTTGATCAATTTCAATCGTTTCCAGAATATGCATTAAAGTTTCGCCTTTATACCAAGGTGAATGAGGACTTACATTTACAACATTATCTCCATCTAACGCAGATAAGGGAATTAACGTAATATCTTCAGTTAACCCTAGTTCTTTTGCGAACTCTAAATAGTTTTCACAAATTTCATTATATTTTTCTTCGCTAAAATCAACTAGATCCATTTTATTTACTGCAACTACGATATGTTTAATACCTAATAATTTTGCAATAAACGAGTGCCGTCTGGTTTGCGTTTGTACACCATATCTGGCATCAATTAAAATAATGGCTAAATCTGCTGTTGAAGCTCCTGTTGCCATGTTTCTTGTATATTGCTCATGGCCTGGGGTATCTGCAATAATAAATTTTCTTTTGTCTGTTGTGAAATATCTATACGCAACATCAATTGTGATACCCTGCTCTCTTTCACTTTGCAGTCCATCAACCAACAGGGCTAAATCAAACTCACCTTCTGTTGTACCGGTTTTTTTACTATCATTTTTTATAGCGGCCAACTGGTCTTCAAAGATCATTTTGGAATCATGTAACAATCTACCAATTAAAGTAGATTTACCATCATCAACTGAGCCACAAGTGATAAATCTTAATAATTGTTTATTCTCATGTTCTTTTAAATACGATTCTATATCGTTAGCTATTTTATTTTCTTGAACTGACATCCTAAAAGTACCCCTCTATTTTTTTCTTTTCCATTGAACCTGCTGAGTCGTTATCAATAACCCTGCCTTGCCGTTCACTTGTTTTTGTTAATAACATCTCTTGAATGATCTCAGGTAATGTTGTAGCCGTTGAATCAACTGCTCCTGTTAATGGATAACACCCAAGCGTTCTAAACCTAACCATTTCTTCTTTGACTACATCTGTTTCTTCGATCGGCATTCTTTCATCATCGACCATGATCTTTACACCATCTTTTTCAACAACAGGTCTTTTTGCTGCAAAATATAATGGAACAATAGGAATACCTTCAAGGTGAATATACTGCCAGATATCCAATTCTGTCCAGTTCGAAATAGGGAAAACCCTAATCGATTCATCTTTATGAACCCTAGCGTTATAAAGGTTCCATAATTCCGGTCTTTGGTTTTTTGGATCCCATCGATGATTCTTATCTCTGAAAGAGTAGATCCTTTCTTTTGCTCGAGATTTTTCTTCATCTCTACGTGCTCCACCAAATACTGCATCGAACTTATATTTGTTAAGTGCTTGCTTTAAGCCCTGTGTTTTCATAATGTCTGTATGTACTGCAGAACCATGTGTAAATGGTCCGATATTTTTCTCAATTCCTTCAGGGTTAGTATGCACTAATAATTCAAACCCTTCTTCTTTTGCTCTCTTGTCTCTAAACTCTATCATCTCTTTAAACTTCCATTTGGTATCCACATGTAAAAGTGGAAAAGGAAGTTTTGCAGGTGCAAAAGCTTTTAACGCAAGATGTAACATTACAGCAGAATCTTTACCTACTGAATACATCATTACAGGATTATCAAATTCTGCGATAACTTCTCTCATGATGTGTATGGACTCTGCTTCAAGTTGTTTTAAATGTGTTAATCTTTCTGTACTTATCATCTTATTCCTTTTTTAATTTTTGTGTAAACCACATTCTTTATGTTCCGGGTGTTCCCACCACCATCTACCACTTCTGATATCTTCTCCATCTTTCACCGCTCTTGTACACGGTGCACATCCTATGCTGGGAAACCCTTGATCATGTAACTTATTATATGGGACATTATTTTCTTTGATATAGTTCCAAACATCTTCTTCACTCCAATCGATCAATGGATTCACTTTAATAACTTTAAAGTTATCGTCATACTCAACTACGGGCATTTCTGTTCTGGTCACACTTTGACCTGCCCTTAATCCTGTGATCCATACATCCAACCCTTTAAGTGCTCTTTGTAAAGGTTCAATCTTTCTTATAAAACAACAATTTTTTCTTTTTGCCATACTTTCATAATGTCCATTTACGCCTTGTGTCTTATAGAGTTCCTGCACCTTGGATGTATCTGGAAAATATACCTCAACCTTAGTGTTATATTTTAAATTGGTTGCATCCATTACATCATAGGTCTCTGGATGTAATCGTCCCGTATCCAGCGTAAAAACATGGGCATTATTATTGATTTTAAAGACCATATCTGTTAAAACCTGATCTTCCACACCAAAACTTGTTGAAAGTCCTATTCTATCCTTGTATACATCCAGAAAATATATCAATATTTCAGTGGGTGACATACCTTTAAAGTTCCTATTTAAACTATCTACTATGTTTTTTGTTGTTGTTTCCATTATTTCTCCTATATGACATAATCATCTTTAGTCGGCTTATGCCTTCCTAAACTAATTTTATTCCAACCTCTTTCATGAAAATAATATAAAATCATTTTAGTAAAAAGTTCAATCGAACCTATGGATGCAGCCATTTTTAAATTACCCGTTATAAAATACGAGATGACCACAGTATCTAGTGTTCCAATCGTTCTCCACGAGATTGTTTTTACAATCGATCTATATGCTTTTTCTTTCATTGATCACCCTTTACTTTGGGGTAACGATTACGCATGATCTGCATCGTATAAACCTGCACGTAAATATCTTTCACCTGTATCGCAAAGGATCGTAACAATGACTTTTCCGTTATTCTCTTCTTCTTGTGCCAGTTGAGAAGCTACAAAAGTATTGGCACCAGATGACATACCAACTAAAAGCCCTTCTCTTTTGGCTAAAGCCCTTGATGTATTGATCGCGTCTTCATTTGAAACTTGAATAACCTCATCATAAATTTCAGTATTTAAAACTTCAGGGATAAAACCTGCTCCAATACCTTGGATCTTGTGTGGTCCAGGTTTTCCACCAGATAAAACAGGAGAAGACTTAGGTTCTACAGCAATAATTTTTATATCAGGGTTATGCTCTTTCAATACTTCAGAAATTCCTGTAATAGAACCACCTGTACCAATAGCTGCAACTAAAATATCAATGTTTCCGTTTGTATCTGCCAAAATTTCTTTAGCAGTGGTCAACCTGTGAACTTCGGGATTTGCACTATTATCAAATTGTTGTGGTATAAATGAATTTTTTCTTTCATTTGAAAGTTCAACTGCTTTGTCAACTGCACCTTTCATACCTTCTTCGGGTTTAGTTAAAACCAGATCAGCACCTAACGCTTTCAACAATCTCCTTCGTTCAATACTCATAGAAGATGGCATTGTAAGTATTAATTTCATCCCATGTACTGCACAAACAGATGCTAAAGCAATTCCTGTATTTCCACTTGTTGCTTCGATCACTGTAGTATTTTTGTTAATTAAACCTTTTTGTAAAGCATCATTGATCATGCTATTTCCAATTCTATCTTTCACAGAATGAGTTGGATTCATGAATTCACACTTTCCTAAAACCAGTGCATGAGCACTGGCATTTATTAATTTCACCAAAGGTGTATTTCCTATTAATTCTGTAATATTTTTAGCATATTTCACAATTCTTCCTTTCAAATATTTAATCTTTTTCCAAACATTTACAATGAAACTATTTCGATTCCTTTTTTCTGTATCAGTGCATACAATTTGCAACCAAAACATATATTCCTACTTGCTTCCACTATTTTCCAAACTACCAGTAGTAGAATTAAAGTAGAAGCCAATCTAGTGTGCGTCAGTATTTCCAATAGTATGGACCCACTTACAATCGTAAGTGCAAGATGTAATGCAAACTCTTTTTCTGACGCATACCTATGATGCTTTTTATCGCTAAATAATGAAGATATCCACGTTGCTATTAATTCAAGAGGGCTAAGTAACGGCGTTAAGTATATTTGAATAAAAAAATGATAAATCACTATTACCAATAAACTTTTATAGCCTAAAAATAGATACGCTAATATAGTTAGTGCTACTAATGCAGCCACAATACGTATTTGACTTTCATCAATTACTATAGTCTTGCTATCTATTCTATTACTCATTTCTACTCCTCAATAAATTTTAACAACCGAATGAATAGTCATTCATTGATTTATTTTGCCACTATAACCAATTATTTTATTATTGTCAAGTAAATCTGCAGAATTACTTGACATATATTTATTTATTTATGTAGATACAGTCTATAATAAGGTCGTACGTACGTTATAGTGGGAAATACGAAGTTTTGCATTTGCAGTAAACTATGTTGATTATTTGAATGATTTGGAACAAATAAGATGGGGGGGAAAGAGTATTATTAATGTTTTTTAGTAAAAAAGTATCCTAAAGAGATAAAATATTGATAAAATTTTATTGTCTATTTCTAGAGAAAGAATGTAACTAACTATCTAGAAAATCAAGATTCAAAGTTTCTCTTTTGGCATGATTACCATCACAATATACTCCGTTATAGCTCTTTTTACATCTGCAAAGATAACTTTCAGCTGTTCTCGTGGCAATAAACTCTTTAGGGACAAATCTACTTCCTTTATGGCTTCCGTCACAAAGTACCCCGTCTTCACTGTTGCCACAAATACAAAAAAAATATTTTTCCCCTGCTTCAAGTTTTACTCTTACTGGTTGTTTCATTGATTACCTTTCTTTTTCAGTTATTTTTTCATTCCTGATACTATCTGTCCTAACGCTATCCCACCATCATTAGGCGGTATGGTATTAGAAAAGATAGCATAAGGTATCTTCTGCATAACCAATGCTAACAGTATCCTGTTTTGGAATACTCCCCCACTCAATACAAGTGGTAGATCATGCTTCTTATACACAGCAACTATTATCTCAACGAGTGTATGAAAAAACTTTGAGACTGCTACTGTCGTGTCTGACTCCAAAAGCATCTCTTTGATAAGTGGTAATACAGTTATATGGCTATCTTTACAGTCAAAAGTATAATGCCCTACTACACTTGATTCATACAACGTTTCAAGCAGCATACCACTCTCACCTTCATAGCTCATCACCTGACACACACCAAGCAATGATGCCACCGCATCAAATAGTCTACCAACAGAAGAACTTGATGGGGCATTTAGCCCTTTTTGCCATGCAATAAAGTACGTATTTAATTCTGTAGAAGTAAAAGCTTTTATCGTTGGGATATCTAGACTTAAGGCATCTTCTCCATAGAGGTCAAAGAGTAAACTCAACGCCACTCTTTTAGGCTCTTTAATAGCTTTAGCTCCTCCAAGTAGTTTAAAATACTCTATGTGTGCTACCCTTTCAAATCCTTCATAGTCACACACTAAGAATTCACCACCCCAGAGATTGGCATCATCTCCATATCCTGTTCCATCAAATGCTACACCTAGCACTTTGGTTCTTATGTTCTTTTCTGCCATGACACCCAATATATGTGCATAATGATGCTGAACACCCTTTGTATTTTCATAATGAGCTAAAGCATATTTAGTTGACTCATAATTTGGATGTTTGTCATACATCACAATATCCGACTTAAAATCATAAATACGCTCTAAGGTTTGAATATTCTGTTCAAAATACCTTACAGAATCAATACTGTTCAAATCACCTATATGTGGAGAAAGTATAACTTCTTTGTCAAAACCTATAGCAATCGTACTTTTTTGATTTGCTCCAAGAGCCAATATGTTTTTATCTATTTTAAATGGAAGTTTGATGCTTGAAGGCGCATACCCTCTTGCTCGTCTAAGCATGACTTGTTGATTTTTTACCACCATCACCACAGAATCATCACAACCATTGACGATATCACGGTTATGATCTAGCACATAGTCATACACACTTTGCAACTTTTCAAGTGATTTCATATTTGTACAGATAGGCTCATCTGTAATATTGGCAGAAGTAGCGACTAAAGGTCTCTTAAGTTTTTGAAGTAGTAATAAATGCAAGGGAGTATAGGGTAAAAATAGCCCTATCCTGGAAATATTTGGTGCTACATGTTTACTATAGAGTTTCTCTTTCGTATCCAATAATACGATAGGACGTTCTTTGGAAGTAAGTAGTTCCTCTTCCTGTGCATTCATAACAGCTAATTTTCTTGCTTCTTCAAGATCAGAGACCATCACTGCGTATGGCTTTGACGGTCTTCTTTTACGTTCTCTCATTTTCAGTACAGCTTCATCATTGGTCGCATCACATATCAGATGGTAACCACCTACACCTTTGATCGCTAAAATATTTCCTTTAGAGATAAGTTCGATTACTTTATCGATGATTATTGGGCTGGAGATATTCTGACCTAAATTGTCATATAATGCTAACTGTGGGCCACAATCCCAACATCCAATGGGTTGAGCATGATAACGTCTGTCTAGTGGATCTGTATATTCTTTCTCACAGGTACTACACATCTCAAAAAATTTCATAGAGGTATTTTTACGGTCATAAGGCAAGTCATTAATTATGGTATACCGTACTCCACAATTTGTACAAGTAATGAATGGGTATCCGTAACGGCGGTTAGAAGGATCAAATAATTCTGCTTCACACTCTTTACAGATACTCACATCTGGAGGTATACGTACCGTTCTTTTCCCCTCTTTATTGGTTGAAATGATCTTAAAATCTTGAAATACTTTCAAGTCTGTATTTTCTGTATGGATACTATCAACAGAGGCCAATGGGGGTAAGTTGCTTTCTATCTCTTGTAAAAAATTTTGTAATATTTTTTCTGTAGCATTGATGATTATCTCAACACCTTCAGTACCATTGGAAACTGTACCTACAAGACCAAGTTGTGTGGCAAGTTGGTAAATAAATGGACGAAATCCTACACCCTGTACTGTTCCATTGATAATAATTTTATAGCTATGATCTTGCATTCATCTTCTTTATTGTTTAAAGTATTCTACAAAAATTATATCATAATCAAAAAAGTCATCTCTTACTTTTTCTTCTCATCTTCCCATTCAAAAATAAAACACATCGGTAACATATTTTTCTTCTTCAAATATAAACCTGTTAGCGCTCCTGAAACAAATATGGAAGCTATGGCAACTACTGATGCAAAAGCCAGTGTAGACAATCCTGTCAATCCTTGCCCTACAGTACAACCTAAAGACATTACACCACCAACACCCATTAAGGCACCACCTACCATACTATTTTTTAATTTATTTATTTTAAGATCTGATGCACAACCAAAACTATACTTTGTATTAATTTTAGACATACTAAAAGCTCCAATAAGTACGCCAAGAATGATACTGATACCAAAATCTAAACTGCTTGTCTTATAGTGTGTGAGATATTCTAAGGTTCTCGCTACAGGGCCAACAAAAGTTACACCTGTCAACGGGACATATCTTGAATCTAACTCTAGGCTTTCAGCACCATACACACCAGTTAAGTACCATGCAAAAGCTATTAATAGTCCTATAAATATTCCATCTTTTAATGAAGATATCCTTTTAAATTTTCTCGTTAGATAAAACCATCCCAGAAAAAGAACCGACAATACTATGAAAATATTTGCTTGTTCATTTACAATAGTCGAAGATAGGTTTAGCAGTGTTTCATTTGAGATCAAAGTGTAGATAGGCTTACTTAAAATACCTTTTATACTGGCATATGCAAATATAGCGATAAAAAGTAAAGTTACTACAGAGTGTCTATCACCTTGAGAAAACTTCACCAAATGACGACTGGTACAACCATCTGCTATCATCATACCCATACCAAATAAACTACCACCCAATATAATGGTAAAATAATTTATCTCTTCTCTTAACCACACTGTTTCAACCAAGTCTATATCATAGAACAAAGACAATATATAGGTTGCAATAATAGCTGTGATCATAGCGGTGATTACGGATGAGCCTCTTTTAGTAGACGATATTAATAAATAATCTTTAATAGCCCCATTAAAACAAAATTGAGTTTTTTGTGCGATTACACCAAAAGTAATACCAATTAATAAAGCACCTAGATTGACAACTGCAAATATTTCATAATTTTCTATATTAAACATTGTATATTCCTTATATTCATAAATTGAATATGTATTCATTTTGTGAATATAGCTGATAATCTTATTAATGTCAAGTAAATCTATAAATTTAATATACTTTATATTATTGAGTCTGCAAGAAAAGAAATTTTTAAGTTGTATATATGATAACTTGCATCATTAATAGCATAAAACACACTTGTTTACTGCACAGCCAGATACACAGGCATGAATACAAGACATATATTGAATATATATAACATCAATAAATTATTTGGACAAAATACATGCCTCAATATTGATCTGGCTGTGCAGTAAACAAGTATAAAAATGTATTTACAATCTATATCATAAGTACAGTGCCCCATATACAGCATTCTCTTTCCCTATAGGGAAATTTTTATTCATCAATGGTTTTTTTGCACCCAATGTTCTTTCTATACGGCCATAGAGTGATTGATTTGCAAACGTTTCACCGGTAAGCGTGATAACCTTAGCGTCTGTTTTATCCATAAGCTGAGGGACGATCTCCCCTATATAATCACCAAAAGATTCATAAATACTGTAACACATAAAGTTGTTTTCCACTCCACCGATCTGATAAGACATGATACTGGTCAAAAATGCATAGTTATCAAACCTGTTATCTTTTACTCTGGTGTCTATTTGTAACCCACCCTTACCCAAGAAGCTTAATGCTTCAGCAGAAATCCCTTCAAAACTCTCATCTTCCAACCCAAGTGTAATGGCTGTGACCTCAAAAATATCCATATTACCTTCAAGGGTATTTAATCGCTCCCAGACTTCAGGGTAAGCTTTTTTATAATTTTCAACCAACCTGTCTGAACCCTCTCTGAGTGTACGTATCTTTTCCCAGAGATTATCCGATTCAAATGGTATGGCCGGTACAGCATTTATAACTTGTTTTCCATTGTAATAGAGAAAATTTAATGTACCATCAAAATGAACCCCTACAGCTTTTTGCCCTACTTTATGATGCTCTGCAAGCACAGACATCATAGAGCCTTTGTACTGTTCAAAATTATGTTTATTGCTATGATCACCATCAAAATCTTCTGTTTCCAATATATAGAGTTCTTGAGTATCTGCTGAGTCAAATACTTCTAAAGAGTCTATAACACTCTGCTTACCTATTGTTACACATGCTAAATCATGAGAAACTGTGACTCTACTTTTATGACTCTGCACTGCTGCAGGAAATAATATACGCTTACCAGAGACAAATAACTTTTTATCTTGGTTTATAAATATCTTCATATCCTCTTGAGGGTTAATAGGCATATCAAAATCTACTAAAAAATCTGCCTCTTCATCACTGCTACTCTCAATGTATGATATGTACTGAAGTCCAGCATTCATAACTTCACGTGCTAAGAGCATTGTCATGCCATCATCTGGATATTTTACTTGTACACTTGAGCCATAGAGTCTCTTTAATTCATCACTTTTTGTGGCTACTCTGAGTAATGGTCTCTCAATACTCAGAAGTGCATTGAATTCTTGCTCTACCATCATAAGGTGATTATTAAAACCATTCGCATCAGCCATAAGTAGTGTGCTTGTAGCTGGGCTATAGTCATTTGTAGGCTTAAAAAACTTTCTAAATCCATGTGCTGTTTTCATCAGTACCTGTTTACCCTCTGCTATAGCTCTAGCACTAACCTCAAAGAGTTTTCTAAAATCGCCTTTGTTCAAGGCTAAGTGTTCACTCTCTTTATCTAGCATACGTATGGATATACCACATTCTATACACGAAATAAGTGGGTAGTCTAAACGTAGAGCATTATTTTTAGTTTCTTTAAGACAGTTTTCACAAGGTACAAGGAATTTCATAAAAGTATTGCGGCGTTGATAAGGATACTTATCTACAAATGGGTGTTGTGAACCACAATGATTACACGAAGTGAAAGGATAATAATAACGACTACTGCTTACATCAAACATCTCTTTTTGGCACGTTGGACACGGAGCAATATTTAAAGGTAGTTTCACCTTAGAAACAGGCATTAGTACCGGTTTTTCCTCTGCAAAATAATGTTTACCTTTACCTAAAAAAAGTGAAGCAGGGATAATATCTTCCATGCCTAGTAAAAATTGTTCAAGATTTTCATCATCTTTTTTAAATGTCATAATGATCTTATCTATACTTTGTAGTACATCTACATCCATATGCTCTTGTTTAGCATAAGCTCTGATAAGTTCAGCTATATAATTTTTGTTAGATAAAAACTCAATTTCAAAAATAAAGTACATTTAGGCTCCTAATAACTGTTTACTACACAACCAGACAGAAGAAATGAAGTACATACAATTGGAGGAAGCATGTTAACTTTTAAATCAAATTCTAACGTTTAACTAATTCTCAATATAATTTGATCGTCTGGCTGTGTACTAAACAATGATATTTTAAATTTTTATAAATAATGTATTAAAATTATTTACTACACAACCAGGTAAGTATAACTATACAATTAAAGGAAGACAAAATTATTTTCTTCTTGGACAAGACTAAAATTTAAAGTGAATAATCTTATATTTATCTGGCTGTGTACTAAACAATAATATTTTAAATATATACGCATAGTTATTACTATAATTATATACTACTCAACTGTTTTCAGCTAAGGTAAGTAGGTTACTTTAAACAAGGGAAGAATAAGAATGCTCATCTATGTGAAGATAGACAAACATATGTTTTACTTACCCAGATGAGTACTACATAATTCTCATTTATACTAACAATGACATGTCATTGTAATCTGACATTTTTGGATTTGCATAGGCATCTATAATCGTTTCAAAAGAAACTTGACGACCTAACCTTCTTTTTAATTTAATACCGGAGTTTTCCAACTCTTCTAAAGTTTCCTCTACAAGTTTTGGCATATAACTCAGTACTGAATCAGTAAGTCCGTTACGTACATCTATGATGTCTTCTGGCACCATAGTAATAAGTTGGACCTCACCCATCTCTTCATGAAAAGAGCATATCTCTATCATCATAGTGATCTCTACCTCATTTGCAGTTTTACGTGTGGCATCTTGATTTGCCATCACCTCTTCTGCATTTTCTGAAGCAATGGTGCCAACAGGTCCCTCTTTGGAACCTGTACCCACAACGATTATTTTCTCATATTCCTGGTAGTAAGTCATCAAAGTGAACCCTAATGTACCTCCCTCAACAATTGTCAAGTGTGGATCAGGTTCATAATTCTCTTCAATATACTTTACCAAATATGCACCAAGACCTTCATCATGGAACATAATGTTCCCAATACCGATAAGTGCAATTTTGTTTTTTACCATGTTAAAACCTTTTCACAAAGAAGCATTATACTTCTTTGTGATGCTCATCATCTTTCACGTATTTGTTACCACCAAAGACAATGTTAATGTCACTCTCTTGCCAGTATACTGTTCTCCATATCTGATAATAGATATGAAAAACCACCCAGGCAAGAATGAACCACATCGTATAGTGATGTGAAATACGTACATCCATAATGGAAGCAGTAGGGCCTGCACCAATAATCCAACCACTTACAGGGATCGTCCAGTCAGTAATAAAGTGTAACATCCATGGCCACCAAGTACCTATAGAGCTAAGACCTGAACCCAGACCATGTACATACATTTGAAGCCCAGTTAATAACATCCAAACCAGTAAGAGATGAAATATCGTAAAATTGATGGCATTAAAGCTATCTAGATACGATGAATCAAAATTCTTACGTCTGTTGAGTGTCACAAGGTTTAAAAAGACTTCAAAAAACTCTTTGATATTATTCCCTTTTGGAATATCTTTCTCATAAGGTTTAACCTTTAGAAATCGTGTTGCAAAAGAGAGGTAGAAAATAATAATCGACGTCACATCAAATATGATCGCCACAATAAAGTGTCCCCAACGGTTCCATGCCATTACATACTTATCTACAGCAGATTCTGAAATAAAAGCGGCATAGTAAGGATGAGCGATATAGAGTCCTGTAACAACCGCCACAATCATTGAAGCAGCGTTAACCCAGTGAATAGTACGCATCGTACCATTCATACGTTCAATTTTTTTATATCCTGGTTTTGCTTTCATGACAAGCTCCTTAGAATGCACAGGTAGGATCAACTTTATACACAGCTAATTCCTTACCTTTTGTGTCAACCACATGCACCGCACAGGCGATACATGGGTCAAAGCTATGAACACTTCTAATAATTTCTAATGGCTCTTCAGGATTTGCAACTTTTGTTCCTATTAGTGATGCTTCATATGCACCAATCTCTCCATTTGGTCCTCTAGGACCCGCATTCCATGTCGAAGGAACTACGGCTTGAAAATTAGTGACTCGACCATCTTTAATGACTATCCAATGTCCTAAACTTCCTCTAGGTGCTTCAGCAAGTCCTCTACCTTTACAATCTTTACTCACTTCATCAAAGTCAAATTCTGTCCATGTACTAAGATCACCATGCGCAGCATTTGAGGCCAGTTCATTTGTCCAGTCCATCATTGCATCCGCTATCATTTCTGTTTCAATTGCACGTGCAGCTGTTCTACCTACAGTTGAGAAAAGTACTTCAATAGGTAAACCAGAACGTTTAAGGAAGTTCCCGACATATTTAGTAATATTTTTATCACCTTTTGCATAACCTATTACCATACGTGCCAATGGACCAACTTCAACTTTACGGCCATTGTAAAGTGGTGACTTTATCCACGAGTATTTCTCTCCTGTTTTTAGGTATGCATACCCATCATCTTTTTTATCAAGTCCAGTATATTTAGGAATGGTTGTTCCTACATATGGATGTTCCGGTGCACCTGTACCCTCGAACCAGGAATGCGTAACATCTTCAGTGATCATTTCTTCATCAAGTTCATGTACCTGACTGATATCACCATCTAATATTACCCCTGCTGGTAAAAATAATTCAGAGTTATAAAATCCTGTATCATCTAATCTAAAGTCACCATAAGACATATATGAGAGGAGTCCTCCACCTGTACCACCTACACCTTTACCTAGTGTTCCTTTATGATCTGTACCATGAAAAGTAGCACTGGTATCTGTAGCTTCATCCGCATATGCTGTTCCTGCCATATATATATCTGGCAAATATGCTTTTTTAACAAACTCTGTTGTCTCTCGAAGTAACTCTTTAAATAATGCTGTACGTGCAGGGTTTTGAATATCCTGAACACATGTCACTCCACCAACGACAATAGATTGTGGATGTGGACTTTTACCACCAAAAAGTGCATGCATTTTTGACATACGTCTTTGAACATCTAGCCCTTTTAAATAGTGAGCTACCCCAATAAGGTTTTGTTCAGGAGATAGCTTATAGCTATTATTACCCCAATAGCCATTTCCGAAGATACCTAAACGACCTTCTTTAACAAATTTAATTATTCGATCCTGGACCTCTTTAAATGCTGTTCCCCCAGAAATATAAGGTGTCGTACCTGCAACTTTTGCCCATTTCTCAGCTTCTCTTGCTGTGGCTTCAGGGTCTGCTTTTGTTGCAGCTACCACATCGACAAAATCTAGTGCATGTAAATGATAGAAATGTACAAAGTGGTCATGTACTTGTAAGGAACCTTGAATTAGGTTACGTACAATACGTGCATTTTTAGGGATAGTAATATCAAATGCATCTTCTACTGCTTCTATACTTCTTTGATAGTGTGTACCTGTACAAACACCACAAATACGCATTGTCATCAAACCAACATCTCTAGGATCCCTTCCTTTGACAATTGTTTCAATACCTCTAAACATAGTTGAAGAACTCCAGGCATCGACAATAGTATTGTTACTATCAATTACCGCTTCAATTCTAAGATGTCCCTCAATTCTTGTAATAGGATCGACAATAATATGCTTGTTACCATTTGCGTCTGTTGAATGGAAGTTTCCATCTGTTCCGTGTGCAGTCCCACCACCAGTTGTATGGGCTTCTACTTCTTCATTTAATTCTTGCATTATGACTCTCCTTCTCTATCTTTTTTACCTGCTACTGCACTTGCTGCTGCATGAATACCAATACCAATACCGGCCACAGTTAATAATCCTAATCCAAATTCATCAACAGTTTTTTCTACACCGCCTGTTGGTGCTTTAATATTTGCACTTGACATTGGTCTTTCATAAGCATATTTGTCCCAAAAGTCTGGTTCAGAACACCCAATACATCCACGACCAACACCAATAGGCCAGTTTACACCTTCGTTATAACGTATGATCGAACAGTTATTAAAGGTCATTGGACCTTTACAACCTACTTTATAGAGACAAAAGTTGTTTTTGGCACCTTCATCCCCCCACTCTTCTACATATTCCCCTGCATCAAAGTGTGCACGTCTTTCACAGTTGTCATGGATACGGTATCCAAATGCAAATTTTGGACGTAAAAGTGAATCAAGTTCAGGAATTGTTCCAGTAAGTACAAAGTGTAAGATGACACCCACCATGTTAGATGGGTTTGCTGGACATGCAGGAATATTGATGATCGGCTTACCTTTAACCACATCCATCACACCCACAGAATCTGTTGGGTTTGGCGCTGCTGCAGGGATACCACCATAAGTTGCACAAGAACCCACAGCTACCACAGCTGCTGCACCTTTTGCTGCACGGTGTAGATGATCAACAAAGGTCTCTCCGGTTGCACCGATAGTTCCATAATTACCATCCATACCAAGTGGCACAGCCCCTTCTACAAATAGAAGATACTTTCCGTTGAAGTGTTCCATTGCTTCATTCATCTGTTTTTCAGCCTGATGGCCTGAAGCTGCCTGCAGTGTTTCATGAAACTCTAATGAGATAATGTCTAAGATGATCTCATCAATTTTTGGCCCATCAGAACGTAAAAGAGCTTCTGAGTTACCTGCACAATCAGAAAGTTCTACCCAAATAACAGGAACTCTGTTCATCAGTACTGCAGCTTCAGCCACTAGTGGCGTAAATGATGCAGGAAGCATGAGCATCGCAGTCGTTGCAGATGCCCACTTTAAAAAATCTCGTCTCTCAAGTCCTTGATCTTCTATACTTTCAGTAAAATCCAGCCTATTATTGAGAGGCTCTAATTTTTTTAAATCCTCTATACGCTCTTGACACTGTATATATAGTTCATCATAGTAGGACTCACCTTTATTCGTATCAACCTGTGCACTTTCTGCTGTAAAGAGTTTCTTCACAGACTCTTCTCTATCTTTAATCATATCTTCTCCTTTTCAATATCATAATGAATGAATGACCATTCAGAATTCTATGCAAAGTAAACTTAAATTATAATAAATCAATATTATTTTTTATGAAAATTAAGAGATTTTTTTAATTATTGAGTATAATTTTATATTATTTAGTAGTACAGACAGAACAAACATCAAATGCACGGAAAATAAATGTTGCTTCTTCTATAGAAGTAGAACCACGCATAGCCATGGTGGCTATACCGTCGTCTTCAGGGGTGTCATTAGAGAGGTTCCACTGTGTAGGCGTTACGATAGTATAGTTTTCGATACATCCCTCTTTTACAGAAGTTTCATGTATAAGTGAACCTCTGGCTGCTTCTACCACACCCACACCGGTGTAGTCTTTAGCGATATCATCATGGGACAAGGTACATGACGGTTCGTCAAGTTGTAGAGAATTAAGTAGATCTTTACTATCTTGTAAAAGTAAAGCCAACTCATGTACACGGGCGAAAATACGTGTCATGAGTGAATCTTTATAGCGTTTATGTAAACTTTTTATGATGGGCTGTTTAGATACCATTCCCCTAGCTAAAGGACCTACCTCATAAGATCTACCCTTATATTTGGCAGCTTTTGCCTTTGTACCCTCCTGTACTATCTCTTGCACATACTTCATATCAACAGCAGCTCGTTTGGTAGCACGTGATTTACCTGATGGGGAAAGTATACTGTCATCAAAAACGATAAAGTCATCATGGCTTAAGCCTTCAAATGCCAGACGATCATGTTTTAATAACTGTAATACTTTTCCAAAATCTCCCTGAATCTTATCTAAAGAAGATATAGACACGATGGACAAATAGGTATCTAAAGGTAGTCCAGTCAGTACGTCTTCAAAAAATCGTATACTCTCTTCTACTAAAGCCTGTGCCTGCATCACATCCACATAAGTAGGATCACACGTCACACCTCCAGGCACAGCATAACTTGAATGAGGCCATTGACCTGCAAAGATCGCAAGTGCCTTTGTTATAGTAGATGAAAGATAAGAGGCTTTGAGAAATGGATTGTCTTCACTTTTCATATTTAAAAGATGATTAAGTTGTGGGATGATGACCAGATAAAACCATTTAACATGATTTTGTATGAGTTCACAATGTAAAGTAAATGCTCTTATGGATTTCGCTTTATCACTCAATCGTACTTTCACACCAGCATTTTCATAGCCATTCTCTATGGCTCTAACAGATGCCATAAGATGGGCATGATTACATATACCACATACTCTTGGAGTGATGACAAGAGCATCTCTGTCTGCTTTACCTTGTAATATCTTCTCTATACTTCGTGTATAACCAAAATGTATTGCGACAGCTTCTACCCTACCGTCTTTCATAGTAAAATCTAATTCAGCTTCACCCTCAACTTTTTCTATCAGCTTTTTAACTATCATATTTGATTATTCTCTCTTCAAATCGTTTAATGGTGAAACTTTTTGCAATACCTGTAGCAGTGAAATAAGCTCTACGAGGTACACCTAAAGGCATCTTCCCTGGGATACCCATATTTTTTTCTGTTTCAAAAAGTGCATGTTTAGGGAAATTTGGTTCAGTACAGCCAAAACAAGGTGTACCTACTCTAGTCTTTGAACTGGTCTCATTCCAAAGTATGATGTTACAACTTCCTTTTGTATAAGGTCCCTGACAGCCTTGTTCATAAAAAAGACAGCCTTCTTTTAATCCAAAACCTTTTGTATCTACTTTCCATTCAAAATATTCATTTCGTGTACATCCATTATGTACGGTATACCCATAAAGTTCTACAGGACGATGCATCTCATCCATCACTATATGTTTACCTGCTGCGAGCATCATAAGAACAAAAGATATCCATTTGGGATGTGCAGGACAGCCAGGTAAAGAGATAAGTTTTGATGCATACGTTTTATATCTGACTGTTTTTTCTTCACCGTCAAAACAAAAGCCGGAAATATTATCAGGATCACTTTGTTTAAATATTCCTCCAAAAGTCGCGCAGGTACCAACTGAGATAATATGTTTAGCCTTTTGTGCATAGGTTTTAATAAGCTGAGATACCTCTATGCCATCTTTTGTGAATCCCTCTTCTTTAAAGGATCCTTCCAGAATCAAAATATCACAAGTCACTGACCCCTGCAGTACCTCTTCAAAGCTATGATCTGTATCTATAAACGGATGATGTATCAGTTCAAAAGAAGAGAGTATGGAGAAAAAATTGGGATGATTAAAGAAAGAGTGGGCATTACCATTACATGTGATAGACTGGAGCCAAAGAAGTTTAGGTTTCATTTGGCTCCACCATTTAAGCTTTTAAAGCATGAAAAATATTGTAAGATATATCATCTATATAATCGTTGATCTCTCTAGGTAAAATATTTTCACCTTTAAGAAATACCATCCCACCCAAATAGCCCATAAACAGACCAAAGGCAGAGAAAAAGTCCTGATTTCTCAGCTCTCCAGACGCTACACCATCATCAAAAAAGATCATGATCTCAGTTATAAATCCAGATACACATACCATTCCTTCACAATCATCTGTAAAGACTTCACGGTGAGAGAGATACACGCGTAAAAAATACTCTATCATTTCAGGTCGCTCTTCAGCCATACCAAAATAGACTTCTACGATCTTCTTAACCTTTTCTTCAGATGAGATATCAAGCATATTGATCTTCTGTATCTCTGCGCCTAATGCTTCAGAAGTATATTTAATGATCTCTCTTGCCAATATATCTTTAGAAGAAAAATAATTATAGATATTCCCAACACTCATCTGCATTTTTTTTGCAATGTCAGGTATAGTTGTCTTATGGAACCCTTTTACAGAAAAAAGCTCTAATGCTGTTTCTATGATAGATACTCGTTTTAAGGCTTTTTTGTCTGCTATTTTCAAAGATAACCTTTTTTACATTTATTACTTTAAGTGTATCATAATATTACAAAGAGATATACAGCAAAGTCTGCATAAATGAATATAATTCTGTATCCATTTGTCAATAAAGCTTCTTTATCTTAGAAAAGATAGCTGTCAATTTAAACAATAAACACTAAAACCCTACAAAATACTTACAAAGTTACACGGCTTTCTATTTATAGTTTTCCTTATAAAATCTCCTATACAGATCATTTTATAAGGTTTTCATGTTTTAGTAAAATGAACTTTATGTCATCTAAAGTACTAATACATTTAATTATTTAAGAAAAGTTCTTTTGCATCTTTTGTTCAATTGTTGAGTATTTCTCTTGTAGTTTCTGGTCGATTGTGGAGTAGTTCTTTTCATGTTTCTGTTTGATAGTGAAGTATTTGTTGTGCATTTTTCCTCTTTTCTGTAGATTTGTATTTTTGCTTCTCTACTACAGGTATAGTCTTAATTAACACAATATTATTCAATTAACTGTATATAAAATAATCATATCTAATTTAATGAAAAATATAACCTTATAAGGTTTTACTTCTACGTCTAAATACCTATATGTCATTGTTCTATCAGATCTCTTTTTTTGAACACCCTTGACATTATAGAATATATGTTCTATAATGTCAAAAATGGAGGTAGAAATGGCAAGACCAGTTGAATATGATTTAGAAAAAGTTCTTGATAATGCAATGGAAATATTTTGGCAAAAGGGATACGAAGGTGTATCCATGGCTGAATTGGTTTTGCATACAGGATTAAATCGTAGAACTATGTACTCTTTATTTAAAGATAAAGAAGGAGTTTTTCACGATGCGCTAGATCACTACTATTCAAAAATTGGAGCACGACAACTTACTATTTTGAAAAACAATCCTGGTAAAAAAGGTATTGAACGGTTCTTTCAATATTTTAACTTTCATGACAAATTTAAAGGTTGCCTGTTCTCCAATACAATGAGAGAGAAAGAATGTATGAATAAAAAAACATACAATATTCCAAAAGAATATTTCGACGATGTACGTTTAGGAATGGAAAAAAATCTTGAACAAGCGTCTTTGAATGGAGATTTTCATGGAGATGCAAGATCTATGGCACTGACTATTATTACTATGATTCATGGTTTTCATGTGTATGGAAAATATAATCATTCAAAAGAAGACAGTGACGCAATTATCAAAAATGTATTGAGCATGATAAAATAATTAGTAAAATTAACAAAAAAAAAGGAAAATATTATGGATAATAAATTACATATCTTATGGACAAACGATAACGTTTTAACAGCGGAACATATGCTAATGTTGTATGCAACAAAAACAATGGAGTTTAAATTGTGGGATGAGATAACTATCATCATTTGGGGAGCGACTTCAAAGCTTGTCGCTGAAAATGAACATATACAAAAGTTAGTAGCAGATGCTCAAAAAGCAGGAGTGATGTTTACTAGCTGTGTTAAATGTGCTGAGGATCTAGGAACTACACAAGCTCTTTTAGATCAAGGAATTGAGCTAATAGCATGGGGTAAACCATTGACTGAGCTGATTAAAAATAAGAACCACCTCATAACGATCTAGTTTGACAGATATTATGAAGAGTCATTAATAAATAAAGGAAAAAATTATGCGTAATATAATCTTAATTTTATGCTTGAGTGCATTTTATATGCTTCAAGCTGGAGAAGTAGCTAGCTATCAAGAATCGTTTGATAAATTCATGGTAAAGAGGTCAACATCTCCTGCTAAATACTCTCAAAAGGAACAGGAAATCATGAGTCAGGCTAGTGTATCTTTGTCTAAATCACTTCCCAACCCAGGAATACAGGTTGGCGAAAAAGCACCAGATTTTAGCTTGAAAAATGCTTTTGGCAAAGAAATCAATCTAGAAGATGAGCTTAAAAAAGGTCCCGTTGTTCTTGTCTTTTATCGTGGTGCGTGGTGCCCCTTTTGCAATATGCACCTTGGTGTACTTAGCGAAAGCCTGAGTGAATTTGAAAAGTATGATGCCCAGTTAATTGCCATAACACCACAAACAGCAGATAAATCAGCAGAACAAATAAAAAAAGACAGTTATCCGTTTGAAGTTTTAAGTGACTTAGATAACAGCGTTATGAAAGAGTATAAATTATACTTTCAATTATCTAAAGAGATACTCGATATATATATGAAAAATGGACTTGATGTAGAAGCATACAATGGTAAAAATCGTACGGCATTGCCAATCCCAGGTACTTTTGTTATTGATACTCAGGGAGTCGTGAGATCAATGCAGGCACAAACGAACTATAAAGTTCGCATGGAACCCAAAGATATCATTGATGCATTGATTAAAATATCAAAAGAGAAGTAATGAGAAAACTTTCACTAGGGGGGGAGTAGAACTTACCCCACAGATCTATACTCCCTTACGTTTAAAAACCTAATATATAAATTTATGAGGTTTTCCTGTCCATCATATTCTGTGTTAGATTATAAGGTTTTAAAAATTCATAAGTGAAAAAGTATTCTTAGTGAATATTTTTGCCTAATATATAAAACTGATAGTTAAATTTGTATAATCCTCTTGTTGCTTTTCATTTACAAATACTTACCTTTTGTTGCTGTTATCTCCCTAAACTTCTATTGTAAATAAAGATTTAGAAGGAAAACAATGCAAACGATAAATATTGGTGTTCTCGTGTTATCAGCACTTTTGCTAGGTGCATGTGATAGTTCAAGTAGTACTACGAATACAACAAGTTCAAACAAGCAAGCATACACGATTGTAGATACGGGGCAAGTGGGTTACTATGATGCAGATGGAAATGAGATCAGTGCCCCTGTTGAAAATGAATCATTTTATGGTCAAGATGCACACTATACAGGTGTGCAATTCTCTTTTACTGACAATGCAGATGATACAGTCACAGATACCAATACGCAGTTAGTATGGCAGCAAACACCAAATGCTGTAGGCTATAGTTGGAGTGAAGCTGTTGAATACTGTTCATCTTTGACAATGGCAGGTTCTAGTGACTGGCGCATTCCAAGCCTGAAAGAACTTTTTTCACTCAGTGACTTTTCACAAGGCTGGCCCTATATAGATACAGATTATTTTGATTTGGCTGAGGGTATTACTAAAGATGAACAATACTGGAGTAGTAATTTTTATGAGGTGGGAACAACCCATGGTGGTGCTGATTCAGCCTTTGGTGTTAATCATGTTACAGGACATATAAAGGCTTACCCATCAGATGCCGGAGGTCAGTTTGGTAATTATGTACGCTGTGTTAAAGGTGATACGTATGGTGCAAACAGTTTTGTAGATAACAGCGATGGTACGGTCACGGATGAATCAACAGGGTTGATGTGGATGCAAAATGATACCGGTGTTGCAGTTAAATGGGAAGATGCGTTGTTGGCAGCTGAAAATGCTACAGATGATGGATACAGTGACTGGCGACTTCCAAATGTTAAAGAGTTGCAAAGTATAGTGGATTACTCAGGTAATTTCCCGGCGATCGATACACTTTTTAACTGTACTGGTATTACCAATGAAGCCGGAGAAGCCGATTATGGCTATTACTGGACAAGTACTTCTGCACGTTTCAATGAATATGGTGAGTATTATTATGCCTGGTATGTGGCATTTGGTCGTGCGGTAAATGATGTGGGTGAAGATACACACGGTGCAGGTGCAGTACGGTTTGATACTAAAGTCGTTGGGGGACCTTTGGGAGAAGGTGGTGAACGTTATTATAACCATGTGCGTTTTGTTAGAGATGTCAAATAAACGAAGAAATGTTAGATTTTGTTTACTTTTAGTTGCCCATCGTTTCATCATAGAAAATATAATTAGATAACTTAAATAAAGGATATAAAATGAAAAAGATCATTGTAACACTCACACTACTAGCAATCACTGCAAGTTATGCACAACCACAAGGTGGACAAGGAGGGCCAGGTAGTGGTAAACCACCTAAGGAAGCGATCGCTGCATGTAAAAATAAAGATAAAGGAACAAGCTGTTCTGTAAATACCCCAAGAGGTGATACCCTTGAGGGAACTTGTAAAAATACACCGGATGATAAATATTTTGTCTGTATGCCTAATAATCATCGAAAAGAGTAATAGTTCGATGCTAATGAGGAAAAATGCAAGCTTTTCCTCTTCTTTTATAAAAAGTGTATAACGAGACAGAGAATTTTCTTCCCTTTAATGTTTGTCCTTCCTTACTCTGTCTCGTTATACATTTTAAACTCATAAACATAATGTAAAAAAATCAAAGGAGAAATAATGTCCATCTCATCTATCAGAGGATGTATCGGATGTGGAGACTGTGTAAGAGCATGTCCTACGGATGTGATCCGTTTAGATTCACACTCGGGAAAAGCGTTTATAGCATATGTGGATGATTGTCAGATCTGTCACTTATGTAGGATGTATTGTCCTGTTGATGCGATAGTAATTTCACCGGAAAAAACCATTCCGGTTGTTGTCTCATGGGGGTAAGAATGGAAACGATAGCAAAAAAGCAATATCTTTTGATATTATTGACAGCATTTATAGGACTGCCTTTGGTTATTTGGGTTTTAGGTGTATATCCTGTAAGAACAGTTTTAAAAGAGACGATCTCTGTGATCACCATATTAGCCTATTTTATGATGGTCGCACAGTTTTTTCTCTCACGTGCCAATAGTGGCATGACAAGCATCTACCGTTTTAAAAATATTTTAAAATGGCATAAATTTATAGGTTATTTCTTTGTTGGTGTTTTTGTTTTACATCCACTGTTGATCGTAGTACCAAGGTTTTTTGAGTCAGGTATCTTACCTCAGGATGCTTTTTGGAAATTGATCACGACATTTGAGACAACAGGACAGATCGTTGGGCTTATCGCTTATATTTTGATGTTTGTTCTGGGTGCTACTTCGGTGTTCCGTGATAAACTTGGTATCAAATATAAAACATGGAAATACCTGCATGGTGTTTTGTCAGTTCTCTTTATCATTCTTGCTACATGGCATGCAGTAGATATGGGAAGACATACCCAAAAGGCGACTGTTTTCTGGATGGTATTTTTGGCATTTTTAGGTACCGTGATGTTGTTGAAAACATATATCCCACGTAAGGAGTTAAAACATGAAGTCAAATGAAAAAGATGTATTTTCAAGAAGAGCGTTCTTAGGTCTTGCAGGCGCTGCAGCTGGTGTGGCTACTATAGCCGCTATAGGTATGGACCAAGATCAGCAAGCGAATGTCCCTGATATCGACCCAGATGCATTTAAGCAGCAGGATCATCAGAATGATGTACTTGTTATAGGTGGTGGTGTAGCAGGTGTATTTGCAGCAGTTAAAGCTAAAGATGCAGGTGCAGATGTACTTTTGGTAGCTAAAGGTGGATTAGGTACTTCCGGTCAAACACCTTTTGCTAAAGGCGTCTTTTCTTTTGATGAAGAGACTTCGGGCATGTCACTTGACGAGTTTACCAAGAAGGTCTCCCAGTCAGCACTAAACTCCAATAATGCAGTCTATACCAGACAAATGGCCCAACATTCAAAAGCAAGAGTTGAAGAGCTTAGATCGTGGGGCTTTTTTGACCAGGCACTTTGTAGAGATCCACTTCAAAAGCCTATCCTTGAGCGTGAAATCCCTGTTGTAGAGCGTGCGATCATTACGCACCTGATCAAAGAAGAGGGCAAGATCGTTGGAGCTGCAGGGTTTAGTGTCGATGAACAAACCCTACATATATTTCGTGCTAAAAGTGTGATCTTATGTACAGGTGCAGGTGGATTCAAACCCAATGGATTTCCTATCTGTGACCTTACCCATGATGGTACTGTGATGGCGTACAATATAGGTGTAAAAGTCACAGGTAAAGAGTGGAATGACGGACATCCTGGTGCTGCTAAAAACTCTGCAGCCACATTTGACAATTGGCATGGCATGTTTGAACGGATCCCTGGTACCACAAGTGTTGAAATAAGACATGACCTGGGAGTTGATCTTAACTATCAAGCTTACATGAAAGGTGGACCCGTGGATATGGGACCTCCTGGTGCAAGTGCAAGTGGAGATATTGTAACTGGTGGACCTTATAAACCAGAGGGATATGACCGTCCTGGTCCTGGTGGAGATAAACATGGACCACCCCCTGGTGGAGGTCATGGTCCAGAAGGTGAAGGTGGTCTTCCTCCTGGTATGAATAAGGAGAGTGTTGGAGGTTCATCTGCAGGTTTGGCGATACACAAATCTGAAGGTATCGTACCCATCAATGACCAATGTGAATCAACGACCCCAGGTCTATATGCGGCAGGTGATGCATTGGGTTCATATATGGCTGGTGCTATCTATACACAGATAGGTTCATCTATGGCAGGTTCATCTGTGCAAGGAGCCATCGCAGGTGAAGCTGCTGCTGGATACGTTAAAGATAAAGGGTTCACAACTATTCCTGAGTCTAAGATAAAGTCTGTTCAAAAAGAGATACTTGCCCCACTGAAAAGAGATTCAGGATATTCTCCGGCATGGGTAACTCAGACATTACAGGGGATCGTGATCCCAAACTTTGTTCTTTATATCAAAAAAGAGCGTATGCTCCAATCTGCTCTAGGTTATGTTGAAGAGCTTCGTGATCATCATATGCCGATGCTCAAAGCATCAAATATGCATGAGCTTAGACTAGCACATGAAACTACCAATATGATCATCTCTGCTGAGATGAAACTCAAAGCTTCACTGATGCGTAAAGAGAGCCGTTTGAGTCACTACCGTTTGGACTATCCAGAGATGGATGATGAAAATTGGCAGGCATGGATCAATATCTATAAAGACAATGAAGGAATCATGCAGTTTGAAAAGCAGCCCTTTGGTACCTGGCCTGAATTAAACAGTTAAAAACTATACTGTTACTTTCCATTTAGATTTAGTTGCCTACGGTTGCATTAGGATAGATAAAATTATGGTATCCAAGTTAGGAGATGATTATGTATCTAAAAGCTATCAAGTTAAGTCTTATAGTAATGTTCATTCTAATGTTAATTGGCTGTGATAGTTCGTTAGCTAAATCCTCTACACAGAATGATGTTGTGGGGTTTTCATTCACTTTAATATCGCATACCAAGCATGAAGAGTGTTTTAACTCTAGTGGAGACAGCATATCATGCATAGATAGTGTCAAAAAAGGCATATATCTTAACAAATTATAATGTATAGTGAGGCAGAGATCTTCCCTTTAATCTTGTTTGTCCCTCCCTCTCTGTCTCACTATACATTATTCTAAACAAGTGCTATACTTTCAGTATAGTCATCAAGGATTTATATGATCAAAATAATTATGATAGAAGACGATGTGGAGATGGCGGAGCTCATTAGTGAGTTTTTATCACTGCATAACATTCATGTAACAAACTATGATACCCCAGAGATAGGTCTCTCTGCCTTGAATGTTGAACACTATGATCTGTTGATACTTGATCTTTCTTTACCGAATATAGATGGGTTGGAAGTATGTAGGCTTGTGAGAGAAAAAATGGATATACCTATTATCATATCTTCAGCACGTTCCGACATCGAAGATAAAACAGCATGTTTTTATATGGGAGCAGATGATTATCTTCCAAAACCGTATGAATCAAAAGAACTATTACTTCGTATTCACTCAGTACTCAGACGTTATAACAAAGAACCTGCGGTAGAAGAAAAAACACTCACTTTCACTGTAGATGAAGATCGTCATGAGATCAGAAAAGAGGGTGAGTTGATCTACTTTACCAATGCAGAGTTTGAGATCATGGCATATTTTATAAAACGTAAAGGTTTTGTGGTAAGTCGTGAAGAGATACTCTCCAATGTTGATGCAATAAATTATGAGAGCAGTCTAAAAAGTATAGATGTGATGATCGGCAGACTAAGAGCCAAAATAGAAGAGAGTCCTAAACAGCCAAAATATATTATCTCTCTACGAGGTATGGGATATAAGTTGATCAATGAATAG
This sequence comes from Sulfurovum sp., assembly GCA_016744875.1. Lineage (GTDB taxonomy): Bacteria > Campylobacterota > Campylobacteria > Campylobacterales > Sulfurovaceae > Sulfurovum. The sequence goes on along the minus strand of JADGDL010000004.1, from coordinate 64,838 downwards.
ACATTCCCTTATATTTAATATCACACTTTTTTTTGTGTTTTTGATGACAGTCCTCAATGTACTTTTTTACCTGCAGTATCGTCTGGAAACTGAACAGTTTAATAATGAGCTGATGAAACGTTTTCATGAAAGTGAACGTATACTTCATATGAGCCGTATGGATGGGTTCTCACATGATGAAGCCCAAAGAAGACTTTATGAGATCATGAAAGTTGAGATACTGGATGAGGAAGTGAATTTTAGTGACACAGATATTATTCTTGAAGATAGAGACACAATAATGTATAAAAAGAATGATGCTATGTATTTTCAACTTAATGATCCAAGAAGAAGGGAAGTACTTCATTTAAAATATGCCAAGTACACTCAATCAAACATGCCACTCATTGGCTTTGCTCTTTTGATCAATGTTTTGGTACTTTTCTTCTATCTTTATGTAGTGAAAAGGTTAATACCTTTGAAAACATTGAAGAAAGATATTATTGAATTCGCTAATGGTAATACAAATATAGTCTCTCATACAGTAGGAAAAGATGAGATCGCTGAAGTATCACAAGAGTTTAATAGTATGACAGAGAAATTACAAACACTCCAAGACTCAAGAAAGCTTTTTTTACGAAATATCATGCATGAATTAAAAACACCCATTACCAAAGGGAAGTTGATCACAGATCTTATGAATGATGAGAAAAATCAAGAACGACTTAAACGTATCTTTTCAAGGTTTGAATATCTTTTGGGGGAATTTACCAAAATAGAACGTGTTACTTCAAATGCAATGACTTTAAATAGAAAGAAATACAGGGTCATAGATATCATCGATAATGCTCTTGATCTATTGTTATTGGATGAAACTAACGGCATAGATATTGAAACCAATTATAATCTAGAGATAGATGCAGACTATGAGCTTATGTCCATAGCACTTAAAAATTTGATAGATAATGCAATGAAATATAGCAAAGAGAGTGCAAAGATAATTATCGAACAGGATCGTATTATTGTACAGTCATCAGGAGATAAACTAGGAAATATCTCTTTTGACAAGGTCTTCAATAGAAAATATGAAGGTAGTGAAAAAGGTTTAGGACTTGGACTTTATATCACTAAGAATATCGTCTCCAAACATGGTTATGTTTTATCTTATGTATACAATAAAGGTACAAATAACTTTATTATCTACATTTAAAATTTCTAACACTCGCTATAAATATAATTTTATAAGGTTTTCAATTTTGTTTTTTTTCTCTAAAACCTGTAGTGAATTTCATTAAATTTTAGTATTTTTTGTTGAAATTGACAATAGCATTACCAACTATAGAAACTTACATGATAAATACTAGTCTTTTAATAACACTTCTTTTGCACACACCATATCAGCATGAATTTGTTGCTTCAATACTTCTAAAGAATCGAACTTTTGATTTCCACGAATGAAGTCTATAAATGCTAACTTTACTGTTCCCTTGACTACACCTATCTCTTTACCTAAGATATGTGTCTCCACGGCAAAAGAGTCATCTGTTGTCACACGATGACCTAAGAAACTTACAGAATCAAACCATTCATCTTCTATACATGTACGTGTCGCATACACACCCTCTAAAGGAAGCTGATAGTGTATAACGTTTAAGTTGATCGTGGCTACCAACTCTTTTTTACCCAGTCCCTGTCCGGAAACAACATTACCTTCTATATGATGTACTCTGCCTAGCAATTTATTTGCCATTTTGATGTTACCTTCACGTAAATACCCCTTTATCGTCCGTGAATGTACAGGTATTTCATCTATAGAGACTTGATCTACAACGATCACCTCATTGTCAAATAACACTTCTAACATTTTGGCATCACCGGCTTTGTTTTTCCCAAAATGAAAGTCATACCCAACTACAATGGTTTCCAATGCTGGAAAATCACTTTTAAGCTTCTCTACAAAAGCTTCAGGAGTAAGGGATTTTATTTTATCAAAGTGATAAAAACAACATATCTTCGAAGTAAATTGTGAACGTTTGTATCCAGGGGTAAGGTACCCTCCATTACGTTCTATAATTAGCACTGCATCTACCTGATCTATAAGTGCTCTATGCGCCAGGTGAATACCGTCAAAGGAACCCATAGCTATAGATTTGATATCGTTTTTATATTTCAACTAGTTTTTCTCCATTTTTACAAAATGATAAAGGTATTCTTGGTTTCCTTCTTTACCCTGTACTTTAGATTCAGATTGATATTTCTCATTCCAACCTAACTTCAAAGCTTCTGCTTCAAATTCTTCTTTACGTCTAGCAATAGCATCTACATCTTGCACTACACCTCTGCTGTCACGCTTCACATCTTTACCTACCTCAAACTGCGGTTTGTAGAGTATCACGATATCCGTGTCGGTAGTACCCAATCTGTCTATATCATCTATTATCTGTAAAATAGAGATAAATGAGACATCACAGGTGATAAGTTCGAATGATTCATCAGCTTTAAAATCACGAATGTCCGTCTCTTCATGTAAGGAGAGTTTCTCTTCATCACGTAACGAGATATGAAGCTGATCTTTCCCCACATCCACACAAGAAAGTGATGCAACACCGTTTTCAAGTACAATTTGCGCAAACCCTCCTGTACTTGAACCTATATCCAATGCTTTTTTGTTCTTAAAGTCCATGCTATACTCAGCCAAAAAATTCTCCAACTTTCTAGCCGCGCGACTCACATAAAACTTCGTATCTTCCACTTCCACTACTGTATTTTCATCGACTTTGGCAGAAGCCTTTGCTTTTTTTCCATCGATCAAAACATGTCCGGCTTTTATCGCATCATTGGCGCGATTACGACTTTCGAAGTAACCCTCATCTACTAAGTATTTATCTAATCTCATTACTATCCTTCAAAGACCCTAAAGTGGTCAACTATCTTATAACGTCTTAAAACGTCTTCCTCTTTCACACCAGAATTAATGTTGTGTATGATGAGTGGTTCACCGTATCTATTATTTTTATCTGAACATATACCTATATGATCGAGGCTTTTACCTTTCCTGCCCTTGAGCTTCCACACTACTATATCACCGGGTTTAAAATCATCCTCAACTCTATAGCCTCTTGAAAAGAGATACGCTTGAATATTCTTTACCCTGCGATGGTCTATGTTTGGGTCTAGCTTATCAGTATAGTAAAGACCTTTATAACGTGTAGGAGACTTCTTTTTATCTTTATAGATACGCTCTTGCAAGTCTATATTTACACCCCGAAATGCCCGTACTACAACATCTGTACAAACCCCTTTTGATAAAGGGATATCTCCCATAGGATATTTGATATACCGATACTCAGGGTTATAGGTTACAGTCTTTCCAACTTGTCCCTGTGCAGACTCAATGAAAGTGTCATTTGCCCCTGCTAAGAGCCACACAGAAAAAAATACTATAAATAGACTGAGCCTATATCTCATTCTAGATCAACCCTCGCATTTCATCTTCAGTCAATGTGTTTACACCCAAACCTTCAGCCTTAGTCAGCTTACTACCAGCATCTTCACCATAAACCAAAAAGTCTGTCTTTTTACTCACAGATCCACTCACTTTAGCACCAAGTTTTTCAAGCATCTCTTTAATGACTCCACGACTGACAGACATCGTTCCTGTCAATACTACTGTTTTGTCTTTAAAAGGATTTTCATGGGCTTCTATTTTTTCTTCAACTGTAGGATTAACTTCTTCAAAGAGTTTTAAGACAAAATCGTAATTCACTCTCATAAACTCAAGCAGTGAATTTGCCATCTCTTCACCTATCCCATCTATAGCTACTATTTGTTCTAGTGTTGTATCTACAATACCAAGCCCAAACTCTAAAGCCAAAGATTTGCCAGCCACTTCACCTATGTGTTCTATGCCCATAGCTGAGATGAGTCTATGCAATGGTACACCTTTTGTATCAGCGATAGCATCAAGCAGATTTTGGATACGCTTTTCTTTAAACCCTTCCATCCCTTCTAGATCTGAAAATTCAAGATGGTACAACCCTAAAATATCAGTGATTTTCTCTTCTTTTACAAGTATCTCTACTATTTTGGAACCAAGACCATCTATGTTCATACATCCTTTTTTTGCAAAGTGTATGATGGAGTTCACTACTCTGTCCGGACAGTCCAAATTCTGACACTTGATGAGTGTCCCTTCATCTAATACTTCTTGATTACAGGTAGGACATTCTGTAGGTCTTACTATCTCTACTTCAGAGCCATTACGTCTGTCATCTAAAACCTTTGTGATCTTAGGGATGACATCACCAGAACGTATCAATATAACGCTGTCACCAACCATTAAACCTTTACGTTCTATCTCATCAAAATTATGCAGTGTAGCACGTGCGATGATGGCACCCTCTACCTCTACGGGTTCCACTTCTGCTACCGGTGTAATAACTCCTGTACGTCCTACTTGCAGAGTAATAGCATTAACCTTAGTCACTTTTTCTACAGCAGGGAACTTATATGCACACATCCATTTAGGCACTTTTACAGTATATCCCAGATCTTCCTGTAAGTTTACTTCATCAACTTTGATAACCATACCATCCATCATCATAGGTATTTCATCACGTAAAGCGATAAGTTTATGGTAAAAAGCTTCTATCTCTTCAATGGAGTTACATTCCTGTGCATGGGGAGGTTCTAAAAATCCCAAGTCATAGACAAAATCCATCTTTTCAGATAGCATCGATTGTGCTAGTGAATCTTCACCCAGACCCCAAGGGTAAAAAACAAGTCTACGTTTAGCAGTTATTGAGGAGTCTAACTGTCTCAAACTTCCTGCTGCAGCATTTCTAGGATTCGCAAAAGGCTGCTCATTTTCATCGACTCTCTCACGGTTGATAATTTCAAAATCATCTTTACGTATGACCACTTCGCCACGTATCTCTATCTGCTCCGTATAGTCTATGCTAAGAGGTACTGAGCGTATGGTACGTACGTTGTCTGTCACTTCTTCACCTACTACACCATCACCTCGAGTAATAGCGCGAACCAATTTACCATTTTCATATAGCAAGTTCATACTTGCCCCGTCAAATTTAGGCTCACAGAAGTAAGTACACTCTCCTACATTTTTCACTGTTCTGTCTAACCACTCTTGCACTTCTTCTGTCGTAAATACATCTTCCATACTCCACATACGTTTAATATGCTTAGCTTTAGAGAATTCATCACGTACCACACCACCTACACGCTTCGTAGGTGAATCTTCCACTGTTTGGGAGGGGTTCTTCGTTTCATGATCTAAAACTTCATGATACAGTTTGTCATACTCTTCATCGGTAGCTACAGGGTTGTCTTCTACATAGTAAGCATGTGCCCATTTTTTGAGTATTTTTATTTTTTCTAAATATTGTTCATTTGTCATTTACTACTTAACTTTCTTTTTCAAATTATTTCATTTTATCGTGCATAGCGAATGCCTGCACATGCTCTTTTACATCATGACAACGCACAATACTTGCACCATTTTCCACAGCTTTTAGATGAATCGCAAGTGTACCTGGAAGTCTCTCTTCTGGTGTTGATCTACTGATCTTATCTATCATTGATTTTCTACTTGCACCCACAAGTACTTCACATCCAAAAAGACCAAAATGTGCCATGTTTTTTATAAGCGTGAGATTATGTTCAAGTGTCTTGCCAAAACCGATACCTACATCTAGAATGATATTTTCTCTTTGCATCCCAAATGCTTCACACTTAACAATTCGCTCTTCAAAGAACGCACTTACCTCAACCATAACATCTTCATAACTTGGATCTTTTTGCATGGTTTGTGGTGTACCCTGCATATGCATGATGCAAAGTTTAACATCATAGCTAACTGCCAATTTGATAATAGTCTCATCACTTGCACCACTAATGTCATTGATCAGTGTAAAACCACTTTTTAATGCATATTCTATAATTTCAGGTGTAGTTGAATCTACAGAAAATACAGCTTTTTCAAAAAGTTTTTCAGACTTGATCGCATCACATATAGGTTTTATGCGTACCATTTCATCTTCCATGCTCACTTTATCTGCATTAGGTCGGGAAGAGACAGCACCAATATCTATAATATCGGCGCCATCTTCTATCATTCTTTTTATTTCAGCGATTGCATCTTTCGCCACAAATCTACTGCCTTCAAAAAAACTGTCATCATTTGCATTGATCACACCCATGATTTGTGTAGAATGACTCTTGATAGCAAGAAATTTTTTCAGTTCACCTGCAAGCTTTTTAAGTCCAAAAGGCTGGGCTAACTCTTTTTTGGAAAGTAGTTCCATATGTTTTCTTGTTCCTATGAGTATACAGTCATAGGTAGGTTTTTCACAAAGTATCACGCCACTGGGTACGGCAAGATCGGCACCTATACTCAAAGCATCTTGTTTCAGAATGTTTGCAGCAGGCGTTTTAAGATCTTTGATGAAGAAATAGAGAAGTTCCATCTTCTTAGCCATGATACCTATGCCACCACTCTCCACACCAAGTGATTTAAGTACAGCTTTTTTGTCTGTAATGTTACCGAGTTTGTAAATATGCATATCATACTCCCTTAGTTATAGCGTGGTATTTATCGTTTTTTTCTTGCTAGCAGTTTTAATAACACTGTATTTAAAATAAACTGAGGTGATGAGCCAACATCCAACGCCATAAAAGCATTTGAAAACAGTGTAAGTGTTTTCTCATCCAGATCATACTTCTGTGAGCGTATCGCTTCTTTTGAAATAGCTTCGATGAGTAACTTCATCGCTTTAGCATCTGTGCGTTTATGTGTTTGTATGAATTCATACACTGTTTCCAAAGAGAGCTGTATCAAGTCTAAACCTAATACTTCCTCTTCCTTCTCTTCACTTCGTACACTGATAGGCAAACGGGAACGAATGGTTCCCAGTATAGTTGATTTACTATGTGTAATGAGTATGAACTCTTTATTTTTAGGAGGTTCTTCTATGACTTTTAAAAGCTTGTTCTGCACGATAGGAGAAAAGGTTTTTGCACCTAAAATGATAACCGTTGTCTCTTCACTGGCCATATAAGCTTTTTCTATAGCCTTCTTGGCATCATCCACAGAAAATGCTTTCTCTGTTTCAAGAATTTTTACGATACGTTCTGTCGTTTGCAAAGCCTCAAGGGAAGCTATCGTTTCATCGATCTTTGAACTTATGATGACCTGCGATGTGAGATTCATAATTCGAGGTCTAGGTCCCCAAAAAGTGCTGCTGAGAGTGTCGTGTCAAAAAGTTTAAAGAGTTGTAAAAGCTTGATGTCAAGTAAAGGATCGGAAGAACGCAGTGCAAAAGAGTTTTGTACCTCTTCATCCATGATCCATAAAAAGCTGTCTTCATTTCTATAGGCTATTTTAGTACAAGGATGATCGCCTTTGCCTATATACCAAAAGTAGTATCCGTTCGGATACGATATATCCAACATATCTTCAAGAAGTTGATGGTCTTGAGTCGATTGCATCACTTTGAGGTTGGGGAAAGCACTTTCCAAAGGGTAAAACGGTAAAAGTGGTCTATTTTTCTTCAGTTCATTGATCTGATTTATTATATATTTGCCAAACCATGCATGCGATTCATCTGTAATGATCAAAGCTGTTTTTCCATTTAAGGTTTGGGAAACTGCACTTTTGACCAAAGGTGCCCACTCATAACGGTACTCTTCCATCCACGAGAAACATGATTCTTCTTCACGTATACTGTCAAGTGTCCATTTGAGCAGTTGTTGCATTATTTATCTAACTCATAAGCTTCATGTAATGCACGTATAGCAAGCTCACCGTACTTCTCATCTATCACCACAGATACTTTGATCTCTGAGGTAGATATCATGTTAAGGTTAATATTAGATTCTGAGAGTACCGTAAACGCTGTAGCAGCTACACCAGAATGTGACTTCATACCTACACCGACAACTGAAACTTTACATACATGTTCATCAAAGTCCATACCCTGAATATCATGATCAAAAGTAGCCATGATCTTTTTAGCGTTTTCATGTTCAGACTGTGGTACTGTAAATCCAAGATTTGTCAAACCGTCTGTAGCCATATTTTGTATGATCATATCTACATTAATATTTGCTTCTGCCAACATTGTAAATATCTCTGCTGCTATGCCAGGTCTATCTGAAACACCTCTGAGTGTCACTCTTGCTTGATTTTTATCTAGAACAACACCAGATACTAAAACTTCTTCCATATTATTATCCTCATCTGCGATTAATGTACCTTCATTGTCTGAAAAGCTACTCTTTGCGTATAATTTTACACCTAATTTTTTTGCAAGTTCTACCGAACGGTTCTGCAACACTTTTGCACCTAAAGAAGAGAGTTCAAGCATCTCATCATAAGAGATAGTATCCAATTTTTTTGCATTTGGTTCTATACGCGGATCTGTGGTATAAATACCGTCTACATCAGAGTAGATCTCACATTGGTCTGCCTTGAGCGCACCGGCAAGTGCTACTGCAGAAAGGTCAGAACCTCCACGTCCAAGTGTAGTCACTGAACCATTTTTATTGATCCCCTGAAAACCTGCTACGATAATGATCTTTCCATCGGCTATCGCATTATGCATTGCGGTAGGGTCTATGGATTCAATACGTGCATAGGTATGTGCATCATCTGTAACAATACCAGCCTGTCTACCGGTCATTGCCACTGCATCATATCCTTTTGACTGAAGTGCTATAGAGAGCAGTGCCGCTGTTACACGTTCACCTGAACTCAGTAGCATATCCATCTCTTTTTTAGCCGGTTCTGTAGTAAAATGCTCTGCATATCCTATCAGTTTGTTTGTTTCCCCACTCATTGCGGAGACAACGACCACTATATCATTTCCTGCTTCTCTTACTTTAGCAACACGATTTGCTACATTCTCTATGCGATCAAGATCACCAACGCTTGTACCACCGTACTTATGTACAACTAACATCTATATAAGACCCTCTTTTATAAAATAATCTATGACCCTACGATAAACTTTACGTTTAAAGTATGTCACTTTTTTAAACAACTCTTCATACTCTACAAACTCATACTCTTCAAACTCAGGTATGTCATATGCACACAGGTCGATCTCTGCACCATCTTTCAAACGCACAAGAAAGTACTTCTGTGTCTGCCCGTCAAAAGCATAAATTTTTTTACTTTTAGATTTTTCAGGAAACTCATAAGATATCCATTCCGGAAATTCTCCCAAAACCTCAACCTTGTCACAACCTATCTCTTCAAGCAATTCTCTTCTTAGTGCATCTCTAGGTGTTTCACCTTCATCAATGCCTCCTTGAGGAAATTGCCACGCATTTCTTATATCACTGCGATGCGCTATGAAGAACTCACACTTCGCTGGATATTTGGAAGAGAGTATCACAGCTGCAACATTTGGCCTATAGCTCTTACCTTCTTGCATTTTTACTCTTTTCATTTATGGAACGCAAAATGAACAATGTTCATCTTTGCTACGCTATCACTGAGTTCACCAATTCGGCATTTCGTCTCTCACTTAGACTGCACTTTAGGTGCTTATCTTTAGTAGAGTGCTCACTAGACTAGTCGCTTTTATTCTACATGTATATTTTTTAAATAAAATACTTCAACAGAAGCATCTAGATTTTCTGATATTATTTTATCTAAAAAGTAGTTAGAGGCATTTTAATTTGTTGGTATATATTCACATCCCTTACTGCGATTCCAAGTGTCATTATTGTTCTTTCAATACCTATGTAGATAAGTTTGACACACGCGAAGCATATATGAAAGCTCTGCATGAACAACTTCGCTATGAACTTAAACGATTTTCTGCACAAAAAGGCAGTATAGAAACCCTTTTCATAGGCGGTGGCACACCCTCAACTGTTGCACCTGAACTGTACCAACCTATCTTTGAACTGTTAGGCCCCTATTTGCAACAAAATGCTGAGATCACTACAGAAGCAAACCCAAATTCTGCGACTAGTGAGTGGTTAAAAGGCATGAAAGAACTTGGCGTGGACCGTGTGAGTTTTGGTGTACAGAGTTTTAATGCTGATAAATTAAAGAATCTTAACCGTGCACACAATCCCATGCAGGCAAAAGAAGCCATTTTAAATGCCCGATCACTGGGATTTAACCATATTTCTTTAGATCTGATATACAATTATCAAGGTGACACAAAAGCCCTTCTTTTAAACGATATTCAAACAGCATTTTCTCTACCTATAGACCACATATCTGCTTATGAACTGACCATAGAAGATGGTACAAAGTTCTCTTCAACCCCTGAAGTACGGCAAGAAGATGAGAATCTTGCGTTTTTTGTAAGCCAAAATATAGAAGAACGGGGCTTCAAAGCGTATGAGATTTCAAATTACGGAACCTATCAGAGTAAACACAACAAAGGATACTGGGAGATAAAAGATTATATAGGTGCAGGAGCAGGTGCGGTCGGCTTTCTTCTTGACACACGGTACTATCCTCAAACTGATATAGAAGCTTATATCAAAAACCCTTTGCAAATACATGAAGAATCTCTGAGCCAGGAAGAGCTGCTTACCGAAAGGCTCTTTTTGGGTTTACGAAGCGATATTGGTATACAAAGATCATTTTTAACCAATGAGATGATACAAAGAGCTGATTTTCTTTGTAAAGAAAAGAAACTACTAGGTAACACAACCCACTACTATAACGATAATTTCTTCCTGAGTGATGAGCTCGCACTCTACATTTTAGGATAATTAGCTAAAATACATCAATTAAATACAAGGTTAAACTATGTTTGGAATCGGCTTTACCGAGTTAATCCTCATTTCTATTATTGCGATCCTCTTTTTAGGACCGGACAAACTTCCACAAGCGATGATAGACATCGCAAAATTTATCAAAAGTGTCAAAAAGACGATCAATGACGCTAAAGGCTCTCTCGAAGAAGAGATGAAGATAGCAGATCTCAAAGAAGAAGCATTGAGCTACAAGAAACAACTCGATGACGCGACCAGTGAACTTAAAAATTTTAAAAATATAGACTTTGACGACTTTGATGATGACGTAAGTTATGATGAAGAGATCTCTACAAAAAGTTCTAAAGAACTTGCAGGTAAATCTGAGTCGTATGACTCAGACAAACTTGTACCTGCCCCACAGGAAGATACGACAAGTACACCGATAGAACAAAAACAGGATGAAACTGTAGTTTTAAAGAAAAAGTCCAGAAAGACTACAAAAGTAGCGAGCACTGAATCCAGTGACAAAAGTACAGATGATACGCCTAAGGACAATGCATAATGTTTGACGAACTAAGACCCCACCTTGTTGAGTTACGAAAAAGACTTGGACTCTCAGTACTTTCTGTATTTATTGCTTTTATCATCGCTTTCGTCTTTCATGAGATCATCTTGGAGTGGATCACAGCTCCACTCAATGAAGCACTTGCAGAAGTAGCACACCTTTCAAAAAAAGCAGCAGACGGCATGGTAACTACCCACCAGGTTGGTGGTGCGTTTTTCGTAGCCCTTAAAGTTTCATTTTTTGCAGGTCTCTTGGGAGCACTGCCTATTATACTCTATCAGGTATGGCTTTTTATCTCACCAGGACTCTACTCCAATGAGAAAAAGATGGTACTTCCTTTTGTTGTAGGTGGAACTGTTATGTTCTTAGTCGGTGTACTTTTTGCCTACTATGTTGTAACACCTTTTGGATTTCAATTTCTCATCACTTTTGGATCATTCCTCTATACACCACTCATTAACATTGAAGATTATGTAGGGTTTTTTACCAAGATCATGATGGGATTTGGTCTTGCATTTGAATTACCGGTATTTGCATACTTCCTGGCACTTCTTGGATTGGTTACAGATAAAACACTGAAAGATTTCTTCAAGTATGCAATACTAATCATCTTTGTTGTTGCCTCACTTTTAACACCGCCTGATGTACTTACACAATTGCTGATGGCATTTCCTCTTATCGTACTTTATGGTGTATCTATTTACATTGTACGTATGGTAAACCCTCATATCGAAGACGAGGATGAAGATGAAGATGAAGAAGAAAGTGAAGAAAAGACAAAATAATGTCACTTGATCTTCTCACTGAGAATTATGACTATGAACTCCCCGAAGAGTTCATAGCTACTACACCTGTTTACCCCAGAGACCATGCCAAACTTCTGGTCTATGACAGAAAAACCGATACCATCACACATACAACATTCAAACATCTCTTAGAATTTGTTCCACAAGAATGTGATGTATTTCTAAACGACACCCGTGTCATTAAAGCAAGGATCTTCGGTCATAAAGAGATCGTAAATAATCAAGGTGGAGGAAAGATCGAACTTCTTTTCAATAAGTCACTTGATGCTTACAGATCACTGGTACTCATACGCGGTAAGGTAGAAGTAGGTATGAAACTTCTTTTCCCCTCTGAACTCATAGCAACGGTAGAAGAGATAAATGATGATGGTTCACGTATTGTTAGTTTCACGCATAGAAATAATGCTATCCGCTTTGAAGATCTTGTACTCATCATGGACGAAATAGGACATCTCCCATTGCCTCCCTATATGCAACGTGAAGATAACAAACGGGATGAAACTGACTACCAAACACTTTTTGCTGCACATGCGGGTGCCGTTGCAGCGCCTACTGCTTCTCTTCATTTCACCCCTGAGCTATTTGATGCACTGCAAAAAAGACACCATACACATAAAATAACCCTGCATGTGGGTGCAGGTACATTTAAACCTGTAGATACCGAAGAAATACTTAGCCACCCTATGCATTCGGAATATTTTGACATACCCACATCATCCGCAAAAGTATTGGACAGTGAAAAAGCAATTTTAGCTATAGGTACAACGGTTACAAGAACGATCGAATACTATGTCCGTACACATAAAACACAAGGAGAGTGTGATCTCTTTTTAAACCCATCCAACCCACCTCAACGCGTCACCCATTTACTCACAAATTTCCATTTACCTAAAAGTACACTGATTATGCTGGTCAGCGCTTTCATAGGAAGAGAAAAAACGTTACACTTATATAAAGAGGCTATTGAGAATAATTATAGATTTTTCTCTTATGGCGATGCCATGCTCATAATTTAAGAGGTACTATAATGAGAAAAAGTTGGATAAAAAAAACTTTGACAACAACGTTACTGATCTTACCTACTCTGTTTCTTTTTAGCGGATGCGCTCAAAAAAAGCCCTACAACTACCCCAACTATGACATTATCAAACCTGAAAAAACCTGTTCACCCAACAGAAACAATATCCAAGATCTCCTTGATTCTTATCTGGGGAAACCTTATGTCTGGGCAGAAGAAGGTCCCGATGCCTTTGACTGTTCGGGTCTAACTTACAATATCTACGGTTCCATGGGTATGGATATTCCACGTGTTGCAAGAGAACAAGCTAAAATGGGTAAAAAAGTTCCATTTCAAAATTTACACTATGGTGACCTTATTTTCTTTGGTTCCACTAACAAAAGAAGTAAACGCATAAACCATGTTGGTATCTATTTAGGGGAAGGCTGGTTTGCACATGCAAGTTCTAAACAGAGAATAGTCACGATAAGTCACTTCGAGAAGGAACCTGTCTATGTGAAGCGTATGAAAGTATGTAAGCGCTATCTTAGTGAAGATGAACGTGCAAAGTATATGAATTGTGAAGTTCCGCTTCAAGAAATGAAGATCAGCAGCAGTAGATATACTTCACCCTGGAAAGCAGGAATGAAACTGCCTAAAAAGGCAGTGCCTGGTTAAGAAGCCTCTAGATATTTACCGATCGAACGGTTTAAAACTTTAAGTTCAAAAATATACTTCTCTTTATAATTTTTAAGGAACTCATATTTCTTATAAAGAAGCTGTTGTAGTATATCTGTAACCAGATCTTGCATATCAGATGCACCTATGGTACCTGCGAGCCCTCTCATATCTAGACATAACATCTTGACCTGTTCAAAACGATGTTCTTCTACAAGTTTAACAAACAGATCATCACTCTGGCCATAAGCTGTAGTGAATTCTTTTAACACTTCCTGATAGAGCGCCTCGCTGTTACTTGCATGTTTAATACCTTTCTCAATATCAATACCGGCATAAGAGATGATCTCTTTAGGTTTTTCGATCATTGTTTGCGCTTCAATCGTTTGTTGTGCTTCGGTTATAGGTTGATCATCCACAATATACATAGCAAGTGCTGTATACAGTTTACCAATATTCAGTGGTTTTGCCAAAAATGCATTGATACCACAATCAAACATCTTTTTAATTTCACTGTCGAGTACCAAAGCTGTAAATGCCACAATAGGCAATGCGTCAAATTGAGAATCAAGGCGTATCATTTGGGTGGCTGTATAACCATCCATGATCGGCATATTGATATCCATAAGTACGATATCAAATGTACTTTTCCCTTCTTTTACCAAGTCTACTGCTTCTTGTCCATTATTGGCGATACTGATATGCATACCAGACAGATGCAATAAGTTCGTAAGTACTTTTTGATTAATGATATTATCTTCTACAATAAGAATATTTTTCCCTGAAAAATCCTTAAATCTCTCTCTAGAAACCCCTCTTGTTTCGTAGATTGGGTTTTCATATATTTTGGCACTCTCTTTACTTTTCTCTCCATAGATCAACGATGTATCACTATACATACTGACGATCATTTCAAAAACACGTTCCTGATTCATTGGTTTGAAGAGATATCTATCTACCACATTATCTGTAAAACACTCATTATCAGATTTGAATAAAGAGTTGATTGCGATCACATGCATCTCTTTACCCGTTTTTATTTTATTGAGATATTCAACCAACCTTACATTGAACAATGTTTCATGCAACACTACAATATCATATGACGTAAGATTTGGAACACATTTTCTAAAATCTTCTTGAGAGACGATGGTCACTTCATGCCTAAAGTATGCAAACATTTTCTTGATCGCCAATGCAGAGTTATAGTTGTTATCAACGATAAACACTTTTTTCTCTATCAATGATTTCTTTGGTAGTCTATACTTTCGTTTGTTCTTTGCGTCAACCACATTAAAAGGCAATGAAAGAGTAAATACACTTCCTTTTCCTATCGTACTTTGTACAGAAAGCTTACCATCCATCATAGTGATCAGTTCATGTGCAACAAAGAGTCCCAGCCCAATATAAGTACCTGTCGCTTCATTATATGCCGGGATAAATAATTTATCCAGTGCTTCGGTAGTCAGTCCTGAACCTGTATCCGTGATTTTAAATTGTATTTCAAGATTATCATCGTAGGTGTCAAACATGGATAATTCTAATTTAACTTCACCTAGATTTTCCTGATCCAATTGATATTCAAGTATACTGCTTAGTATTTGACCTAAATGAAGTGAGTCCCCGATCACGCGGCGAGGGATACTTTTATCTATATCAAAGATGAGTTCCTTTTCACTTCCTGGAAATTTAGAAGCCAATGAACCAGACAATTCATTCAATACATTGTTGATATTAAATTCATCATTGGTGATTTTTATTTTTTTTGATTTTAAGCGTAGAAAATCTAGAAGATCGTTGGTTACATCTAAAAGTCTAGTTTCTACATTAGCCAGTATATGTCCCTTGTCTTCAAGACCCGGATAGGATTCAAGTACCTGATTGGTATCTTTCATCGTCTGCTTAGCAATGTCATAAATGTTTTCACTTAAGTTCGTAAGTAAAAC
The DNA here is from genome assembly GCA_016744875.1 of Sulfurovum sp. Taxonomy (GTDB): domain Bacteria; phylum Campylobacterota; class Campylobacteria; order Campylobacterales; family Sulfurovaceae; genus Sulfurovum. Next base: position 49,124 of record JADGDL010000004.1, on the reverse strand, counting down.
ATTTTGACTTTTTTCCATTGCCAATTGTTTTTCCAGTATCGTTTGATGTAACTTTTGGATATTTTGTGCCTGTTTGGCAAAGATATATAAGATACCCAGACCTAAAGTTGCCAATACAAAAATGGCGATCCAGATCCATGAAATACTTATTTCACTACTTGGCGCAGCATGCGCCAAACTCATTATATTTAAACCCACTAACGTTGTACTCATTTTGTGAAAACACATATTCAAATTGCCTTTTTTTATAATTATGTCTTCTCCCTGTACAATTCTATCAAAGGGTTTTATTTTTTTAACTTATATTTAAAGGTAAACTTATAGAATAAATTTCTACCTGTGTACATATACTACTACACTATTTATTTTTTGCTATAATCACTTTATGAAATTAGCTTCCATAGATGTAGGACTCAAACGTATAGGCGTGGCTATTAGCCCTGATGGCTCTATCGTCATGCCCCAAGATGCCATCCTACGAAAAAACCGTAACCAAGCAGCAAGAGACGTAAATACCTTTTTAAAAGAGTGGGAAATAGACAAACTCATAGTAGGTCTTCCAAAAGATGCTGAGAATTCAGATGAGATGGAAAGACGCATAAAACATTTTGTTTCACTTCTTGAACTTGATATAGAAGTAGATTATCAAGACGAACAGAGTTCAAGTGTAGAAGCTAAAGAGCTTACTATGGGTGTTTTCAAACACCAAAGAGATGGAAAGATAGACTCTATCGCTGCCAAAATCATATTAGAGAGATACTTGACATTATAGAAATACTCCTAATGTATATAAATTATATTGATAATCTAACCTATATACAAACTGTAGTATTATCTAATAACTTATAGAATAGAATTAAAGATACAATAAAAATAACTAAGAAAGACCATATATGATAAAAGTACTTGGTGCTGATGGTAGCTATTCACATGAAACTGATGCTACATCATTCTTGATCGAAAAGAATATTGTTATTGATGCAGGGAATCTCATACAAGGTCTGGGAACAAAATGTTGTGAACTTGAGCATATTTTTATTACACATACACACTTTGACCATATTGTTGATCTTCCTTTTATTATTGACAGTTACTTTGACTGTAGAAAAAAACCTCTTAAGATCTATGCATTAAGCGAAAATATTGATATACTCCGGCAGTATCTTTTCAATTGGACCATCTGGCCAAACTTTGGAGACATTGTTAATTTACACAATGAACTATCTTTAGAACTCATACCCATTGAGTATGGTCAAACAATCAAAATAGATGATATTGAAATAAGCGTAATTAAGGCAAACCATACTCTCCCTACCTGTGGATTTAAGATAAAAAAGAATGAACAAGCTTTTCTTCTTAGTGGTGATACGTATGTTAATAATGAACTTATAGAACTTCTAAACTGTGACCATAGTATCAACTCTCTGATTATTGATGTCTCTTTAAACTCAAAGGAAGAAGGTCTTGCCTATAAGAGTAAGCATTTAACGCCAAAGCTACTCCAGGAAATGCTTTTCCATCTCAAACGGGATGATTTAACAATTTATACTTACCATCAAAAACCACTTCATACGCGAAAGATAGACCAAGAACTTTTGGATAGAAATTTACTTAAAAATTCTGGTAAACGTCTGGTAACAGGTGACATACTTGACTTATTTTCACCTGCCATGAAACGTCAAAATGTCAAAAACCTAGACTTATATTATAATGACAGAGAGTATTTAAGTTCTTTATTCAAAATTATGCAAGCAGTACATGATCCATCGAATCACCCTCATCTTTTAATGAATATAATTGACCATATAATGAAACTGACACATGCAGATGCAGCTTCTTTATGCCTCATGAATCATGAAAAAAAAGCGTTAGAATGTAATATTTTCTACAATAACACACTAAATATCACAGTAAATGATCAAACAATAGAGAATAACGTTTACCCCTCCCGTAAATATATAATACCAGACAATAAAACACTTTCCATATTACGTAATAAAAAGGAAACATTATCAATAGATGATATTTATAAGACAAATACCGCTGACTTCATAAATATAAAACAGTTCGATCAGGAAATGGGGTACCATACCCAGTCCATAGTTATTGAACCTTTATACAACCATGACAATATATTGATCGGTACTATACAATTGATAAACAAAAAAAATATTTATAGTGAAACTATCTCTTTTGATCACTATGATAAAGAAAGTATCAAAACACTTTCACAACAAGCTTCAATGGCTCTTAACAATACCTAGAGTGCACCTCTAAATTTACCTGGCATACACTTTTTCAGGAGATTCAAGTTGTTCCTGACAACGTTCCTTATAAATGCGGTAAAGCATGCTCTTATAGCTACTATATAACGCTGAAAACTCCGCATGTGCCTGATGAAATTCTCCACTTCTATAGAGCTTGAGAGCATGTGCATAATCATCTAATTCATCACTTAAATTTTCACCTTCACCCAAACAAAGTACCTCAAAAACTTCTACAGATTCCTGTTTCCCTCTTACCTTTACGATATCAAGGGAACGCATCGTGTAGGTATCCTGCAAAGCATTTTTTGTACCTTCTGAAATAATGATTTTAGTACCATACAATTTGTTTAAGCCTTCTATGCGGGAAGCAAGATTTACATTGTCACCTATAATTGTATAATCTGACCTATCAAGTGAACCCATCTCACCAATGGTCACTTTACCAACATGTATAGCTATACCAATCTTTAGTTTCACACCAAATTCATTATAGAGATCATCATTTAGTGTATGAAGTACTTCAATCTGTTTAAGTGCAGATGTCAAAGCTTTATCAGCATATTTTTCTACAGGTTTTGGAGCATTCCAGTAAGCCATGATCGCATCACCTATAAACTTGTCAACAGTTCCGTCAAGTTTAGATATCTCATCGACCATAGGTGTCATATATCTGTTGAGTAATGCTACGAGTTTTTGTGACGATTTGATCTCTTCTCCAATCGTGGTAAATCCCCGTATATCACTAAAAAATATAGCAACCTCTTGCTCACGTGCGACAAAAAGATCCTTACTCTTATCATTTATAAGATCATCCATAACAGCTTTGGAAACCTTTTTTGCAAACGTTCTCTTGATAAATTCTTTTTGTCTTGAAGTACTAAGATAATCCATTGTTACGGTTAAGATCAATGTACCTATAAATGCAAGAATTGGAAAAAGTAAATTGACAACCATCCCTTGATCAAAGAGAAGATACAAAAAGAACTTATATAACAATAAACAAGAAGCTACCAGGACAGGTAACAGCAGCCATGATTTCAAATAAGAGACGATCATTGCAAATACAAAAATGATAAGCCATATAATAATTAAATCATACAGAACCTGATTAAACGGTTTATAGATAAAATCACCTACAAGTATATTATCTAAAATATTGGCCTGTATTTCTACTCCGGGAATAACACTGTCTAGTGGAATAGATCTAAGATCAGAAAGCGCTATGGCAGAAGTACCGATAAGTACAAACTTTCCCTCAATCTCATTTGGATCAAACTCCCCGGTCAGTATATCTTTTGCACTGATATAATCAAAATGTTTACCACCACCTCTATAGTTGATCTGTAAACGTGCAGAGTGATCAGTTGGTATGTGGTAATCTCCAATTTTTATCTTATCAATACCTATCTCATCACCTATCACCTCGATACCGGATTCATTAGAGTATATACGCAACATTTCCAAAGCAAGAGAGGGATAGAGAGACCCCTTATATCTCATAACTAAGGGTACAGAACGAATCATTCCGTCAGGGTCTGGTATATTATTAAAAAAACCAGAGGAGTAAAGTTCATCTTGCAATATATCAATATTCAACACCACACTTTTTGCTTCCAGTATCGTATTGCTATTTTGTATGCCTCTTTCAAAAAATATTGTAGGGATCATTGGTGTTTTGTTATGTTTCCCCTCATCAAATCTAAAAAAATAACCTCCTATTACAGGAGTTGAAGAAAACGTTTTTGCCAATATTTCATCATAATTGTCCAAATCTTTTACATTCATATTAAGTTTTTGCGCAATAGAATGTGGTGATGTTTTATCTGCTTCTGCAAAAACAATATCCAGACCTATGGTACCTGACTTCGCATCACTCAGCGTTTGGATAAGCTTGGCTACCCTAGAACGTGACCAGGGCCACTGTCCAAACTCTTCCAGGGACTCTTCATCAATATCTATGATAACAATACTTTTACTTTTTGGCAAGTCCCCTCGAAGTGTAAATAGAAAGTCATTTAGATGTGTATTTATCGCAAAAAATGATTGGGGGGTATAGAGGTATGTCCATGAAAGAAACAGTGCAAATGTTGATATGATACTGTACTTCACTAGAGAATTTGACATAATGATCCGAATCTATAATTTATTTATCTATCTGGAAATTCAACTATTGGATTTTCCAGAGGTGCCATGCCGTCTTTTCTATTTACTTCATCAAGTGTACCAGTATCTATCTGATCAAGTGCACTCATACTATTGGTAGTACTACGAACATTGTTTAAAAGTGATCTATTGTTATTAGAGTCTATATCATTCTGTTCATTACCTAAAGAAGCCATACTATCAACGATCTTGACTGAAAATGATGGAATATCATCATCAGACGACTTTTTCTTTTTGTTTCCTTGAACCAAAATTAACTGTTTACCCTCATCTACAATATAGATTTTATCTTCAACCAAAACACTTATTTTCCCACTATGGCAAGTGATCACCTCTCTAGCATCAGTGACAAATGCACTAAAATCTGTACCTCGAATACCAATGGTTGTTGAAACAGTTTTAATATTAAATCGATTTGGTGCCAGTTTACCTATCTTTCCGGTAATTGATCTAAAAAAACCACGTTCTATATGCATATCTACCCTACTGTTATCTTTATCTCCAAATCTGTATGCATCAAAAACAAAAATAGTATTTTGACCTATGGTAATCACTGTATTATCTTTTAATATCGCCTGTATGCGTGACTTTTCTTTTGTAATTATTTTGTCTGAGACCTCTAATCCCATGCCACTCTTGACTCTAAGTTGATTCATCTCGCGTACCAGATCTACACTACCTTTTAAAGCCCCGACATTACCAATACTTGACCATACTAAACTACTTAATGCCAAGAGAAAAATGATGTATTTCATTACTTATCCTTTTAGTACACATATTTGAAATTGAACATAACAATATTCTTATCATACTCTGATATATTATAATTTGATCTATTGTCTGCATAACTATAACTCAATATTGCCTGTACATCTTCCATCACTATAGCACTAAGTTTGAGGTCTAATTTATGATAATCATCACTTCGTTTTTCATCACTCAAAGGTATAACATCATCATACGATGTATTTTTATACTGATACGCCCCACTCACTGTAAATAGATCATTTAACTGATAGTTACCTCCCAAAGATAGCGTTATGGCATTTTTTTCTATATATTGTGATAAGTCTCTATACTCTGCACTGTAGTCATCATACTTTACTTTAAAAAAAGCCAGATGTTCACCAGATATCCAGTATAACCCAGCACCTGCACCCCATACTGAATCATTCATTAACTGATCATTCTCTTCAATGAAATTTCGTTCAGTATACCTTGCCGAAAAGTTTGCAATGAGTGACTTGGATACAACAAAATCTAAATTAGGATTTACACCTATGCTTTCCATCAAGTCTCGGTTCAAATAATATACACGGCTATATCTAAGAGGTACATAGAGATCATAAACATCATTTTTGTAACCAAAGCCTGCATTTGCTACACCAGCAAATAAGTTAAAATAATCTTCTGCATTATCCTGATATGAGAAAGCCGCACTGGTCAGCAAATATATATTGTCCATATCTTCTGGTTTATATGTATAACTCAAGCCTGCCTGATAAAGTAAAAATGTAGTACTGATCTTCTCTTCACTGGTAGGGATATCAATATCACCAGGGCTTACATTGATATTTGAATCATATCCGAAACCTATACTTACAAAGGCATTCAAGGGCTTATCATCATCTTGTACAAGAGCTCTAATACTGTCTTTCTCTTCAATTGACAGCTGATAATCTTCCGTATCTTCAGAAAGTTGTTTTGTCAGGTATGTACGTTCAGACTCTGTATAGAGTTTAGCTAATTTGATTCTTATAGGAGAATTTTCTGGAGTTATCATCAGTACTCTCTCATAGGCACTCATTGCATCTTCATAATTGCCCATGGCTTCTGCACTCTGCCCCCATAAAATATGAAGTCTTTTATCACCATATAATGTTGTACTGTTTTGAGCTTCTTTTATAGCCTCTACATACTTTTTTTGATCATATAAATTTTGTATATCCATGATACTTGCTGACAATAACATAGGTACTATAATGGGTATGAATGATACCTTTTTTACGGTTTTGTTATACAATATATTCCTTTCACTCATTATGTTACATTATTCAAGATCAAATCTATCTATGATAGTATCACCATCTGTATCTACATCCACATATTGTGATGGAATTGTATAAGTGGCTGTCACTGCTGGATCAAAATAGTATGAATGTTGTGCTATACCGGTTTTTCCTGCACCTGTTCTAATGCTAAACGTGTTTGTATCGAGATAGATCGAGGTTACCGTGTATGCAGCATTATAACCCGCGCTACCAGAACCATCACTTTTATAAGCATCCTGAAATACATCCCCTATACCATTTCCACTTCCAGTGTAATAGATTAAAAGTGTACTCTCATCTGTCAAATAATATGCAGGGGTATTATCAAAGACAATAAATTCGTCATTGTCATTATCTATAGCAGTTAAAACAAATTGTGTAGTAGGTATACGGGTAGTTGTATTACTTTGAACGAACTCAATGCTGAACTCGATATAGTCACTTGCTGATGCATAATCTCCTCTAGGTTGAAAATTATTATCCTCAAAACTAGATGTATTATCTAGTTCTGTGATTGTCGCACCTGCAGTAATCTTGTCGATTGTTACGATCGCATCCACACCTGTATAAACATTTTGATATAAAAACTTATCGCCTTCTATTGGTGCTGCTATCACTGAACCATTGTAGCTATGTGGTCCTTGTGCTTGACCAAAAAGCGGATGTTTTCTATTCGTATTATCTAATAGATCCAGCTGTTCATCAATATCTGATATGCCGTCATTATCATCATCTGGATCATTGTCATTTAATATACCATCTCCATCTACATCTGGATCACTATCATTTAGTATGCCATCCCCATCGATATCAAGTGCTGATCCACCGGTAGGGTAAAGATCTGAAGCATCAGGTATTCCATCTCCATCTGTATCTGTCAGCGTTGCGCCACCTGTAGATGAACCAGATACAGTGAAAGTCCAACTTACAGGACCGCTATAAGGATTTCCTGCAGCATCTACCACGGTACCCTGAAGTGTAACTGTATAGGTTTCACCAGCTGTAAGAGGTCCTGCAGGACTAAACTCAATACTATTTCCCAACATAACCGATGTCCCATCGATGATATTTCCAGAAGAGTCTCTAATCACCAATTTTGCATCCCCGAAGATCATCTCATCAAAGATCATACTTATAGTGGAGTTTGGTGTATATTCTGTATTCTGAGGTATGGTAAATGATGGTGATGTAAAGTCAGTAGGTGTCTTAGCTGTTGTGAAAATATAAACAAACTCGCTATCCAATACGCTACCTTCTACTGATTTTAATTGCGTTGAAACAATGATTTTATATGTATGGTCTACTAAAAAAAACTCAGCAGGTATGATACTAATGATATTTCCTGAAACTGCTAAACTCTTTGAAACAGGATTATTATTTGCATCTAATAGTTTCACTGTGTTGTCATTCACTGATTGTACATCGATCTCATCTGTAAAATTTAATATGATATATTTCTCTATGGGAACGACTGCCGAACCACTACTTGCAGGTCCATCAGAAATCTGAAAACTTTGTGAAGTTGTCGTACTTCCTGGTCTCGTACTATCACCACAACCCAAAAATAAGAATACTGGTAAAATAACGGTTAATATAAATTTCATCACATTTCTCCTTAAACCTATACATTATATCGATTTTAAGTAAATATATTTATCAGATAAGTCCTACAAATATATAATAAACTTTTAGATAAAATAGATTCAACTATAATTTTATAGGCTGAATTATAATTGAGTCTATATTACAATTTGGATTAAAATGTATAAACAACTGCATGTAAAAAAATTTATCTCAATAGCAAATATATTATATCTTACAGATAATGAAAATGATAATATGACACTCTCTAAATTTGAAAAGTATTTTTCAAATATATATACTGTCCAAAATGAAGAAGAAGTAACTGCAGAACTTCAAACGTACTATCAAAAAAATGGCAAATATTATGATATCATTGTTATTGATACTGATGCTATACATTTTAATTGTATAGATTTATGCAACACGATACTCTCCCAAAATAAAGAACAGAATATCATTATAATTTTAAAAAAAAGAGATGATGATATTTCAAAATTCATTCAGTTAGGGATATTTCATTTCATAACCAAACCTGCAGATAACAATACTATTGAATCCAATATTTTACAGATTGCATCTATCTTACATAAACAAGAGATCATTCAAAACCAGCATATCGAAATTCAAACTCTCAAGTATGATTTAGAATCAGCTAAAAAGAGCTCTGAAGAAGCTTCACATCAAAAAAGTTACTTCCTTGCAAATATGTCACATGAAATACGCACACCACTCAATGCTATTATGGGTTTTATCACCCTACTTCATAAAAAAGAGACTAACCAAGAAAAACTAAAATATCTAAAAATACTGAAGACTTCTTCGGATACCCTATTACAAGTTATTAATGATATTTTAGATATTACAAAAATTGAGAGTGGGAAACTAGAAATAGATAAAATTCCTTTCAATCCTTATGAAAAACTCATGGACACCATTGAACTTTTTCAAGTTATCGCAGCGAAGAAGGGTGTTAAACTTACAGTAAAAACAAATCAGTCACTACCTGCAACATTAATAGGAGACCCTTTTAGAATTAAACAAATTTTCTCAAATCTACTCTCTAATGCTATAAAATTTACACCTTCGGGTTCTAATGTAAAATGTGTCATTTGGTATAAAAAAAATACCTTACATATTAAAGTCAAAGATTATGGTATTGGTATTATAGAAGAGAAACATAAATATATATTTGAAGCATTTCATCAGGCAGATAATATCATGGCGACTGAATATGGTGGTACAGGACTTGGGTTAGCACTTTCTTCTGAACTTACAAAACTTCTTCATGGTTCACTTAATTACAAGAATAATAAAGCAGGAGGCAGTATCTTTACATTGAGTATGAAGCTTCAATCTAGTGATACAAAACCTCTTGATGATGAAAGTCAAAAAATTGACTCCTCCAACATCAAGTTAAAGGGGCATATATTGATTGTTGAAGATATTGAAGCCAATCAAATATTTCTTAGTATCGTACTCGATAATTTAAACCTGACTTATGATACAGCTGAGAACGGTATTGAAGCAATTGAAAAATGTAAGAAAAATACATATGATCTTATATTGATGGATGAAAATATGCCACAATTAAGAGGTAGTCAGGCAGCAAAAGAGATTAAAAAATCAGAAAAAAGGCTTCATAAAAAATCTACTCCAATCATTTCATTGACAGCCAATGCACTGAAAGGTGATAAAGAACGTTTCTTAGATGCTGGAATGGATGATTACCTAAGTAAACCAGTAGAACCAACTACCTTAATAACGATTCTTGCTAAGTATTTAAAGAGATTCTAAAAAACAAATATTTTACAATTTTTCTTTTAACTTCTGTATACGCTTATATGCTTTATCTATACTCTCTTTTTTTACTTCGTCAGACTTTACAAGTCCCATGATCGTATCAACAAGTACTTTTGTCGTTTTTACCTTTTTAGGATCCATTTGATTTCCTATAAGTAAGATGTCATCTCCCGCATTGATCGCAAGTTTTAGTGTCTTTTTAAGTCCGTATTTTTTAGAGATCGCACCCATTTGAAGATCATCTGTGATGACGACACCATGATAACCTAACTTCCAACGCAACATTTTTGTGATCGTTTTATACGATAGACTTGCGGGATACTTTGCATCTAACTTTTTATTAAATACATGAGCTACCATCACAGTATCTGCTTTGTCTTTAAGCAGACGATATGGTTCTAGCTCTACCTCCTGCCACAGATCTGTAACATCTACAAAACCCTTATGCGTATCTCCTACAGAAGATCCATGTCCTGGAAAATGTTTGATGGATGTAAGGACCCCATTACTATGCATCGCATCTATAAATGTGGATGCATACTTTGCGACAACTTTAGGGTCTTTGCCAAAAGATCGTCCCAGTCCATGGATCACATGGTTTTTCATATTGATGTCCAGGTCCACTACAGGGGCTAAATCATAATTGATTCCTACAGACTTTAATTCAGCACTCATCTTTGTGTATGTTGACTTTATTTTACTTTGATCCATTTTTACGACATCGGCAGCTTTAGGGAACTTTCCATAAAAACCATATTTACTTTTAAGACGTTGCACACGACCACCTTCTTGATCAACAGCTATAAGTAATTTACCATCAGCACTACATGCCTGCAGTTGGGAAGTGAGTTTTTTTAACTGACTTCTATTAGATATGTTTTTAGGCTTTTGTTTATTGACAGGGTTAAAATCAAAAAGTATGACCGCTCCCAGATTATACTTTTTGATATCTTTACAGATTTGACTATTTGCAGGTGCCGAAGTACCATAAAAACCAACCATGAGCATCTGCCCTACTCTCTTTTCTAAAGATACTTCCGCATATAGCGAAGAAATGAAAACTATACTAAATACTAAAACTTTTTTTAACACACTCTAATCCTTGATTCATAATTCGAAATTCAATTATACCCTCTATTAGTATTCAGTTAACCTTATATACTTATAATAATTTCACAAGAGCATTTGGGGACTCCTAAAATATTCCCCCTCCCTTTTTAAAAAATATTTTAGGTCTCCTTTAAAACATTTTCCCTTTCTAGTCCTCAAAATGCTCTTTGAGAAAAATTCACTCTTTAAAAGAAAACTTCCCCCTAATTCAAGTAATTACACGATTTTTACATCTTCATGGTGTATAATCACTACTAGAAATATATATAAAGGTCCATTTTATGAAAAAATTACTTATAGCAGCACTTCTCTTTACTTCATTCTTTACAATGACACAAGCAGCTGAAGATGAAAACGTATTGACAGAGATGTCTATGATAGATGTCACAGGGAAAACCTACAAGGTTACAGGTACCCAAAACGGGCTAAATATAGAAGGCTTAGAGGGGAAGGTCATATTTTTAGAGTTTTTTGGCCACAAATGTCCTCCTTGTTTAGCATCTATTCCGCACCTTATCAAACTACAAAATAAACATAAAGACAAACTTGCCATCGTTGCCATTGAAGTACAAGGATACACAGATGCACAGGTCAAAGATTTTGTCAAAGAAAAAGGTATGAATTATATTACAGTTGCGGAAGAAAAAGCACCTGAATTAGTGAACTACATTTCACAAAGAGCACAATGGAAAGGGAGTATCCCTTTCATGGTAGCGCTAGATACCAAGGGTGATGTACAGTTTGTACAAGCGGGAATGATCCCGGAAGAGTCACTAGAAGAACTGATCTCTGAACTTTCACAAACTAAATAACAACCCCCACTCTCTTCTTTCAAGAGAGTGATTTTCTTTTCATACCTTATACTTTCAAAATACATTTACCTGCAACATAGACTTTTAGATAAATTAAACTATAATCTGAATTACCATTCATACATAAAGGATTAGCATGAAATACCTTATTTTATTGACATTTTTAGGAACAAGTCTTCTTTTCGCAGAAGTACAAAAAGTTGACACACAAAACGAAGAGAGTAGAAAAGAGGCAATGCTCGCTTATATTACAGAAGCTGTAGAGAGTGTCGAAGAAGCTAGAAAAGATGCTTTAGAAGCTCTGGATAAAATGGTAGCCAATGTTGACAGTGCCAGAGAAAATAGTACCCAAGACTCTCAGAACAGTGTTTCAACACAGATCGTGGAAACACATGCTTTAGGGGAGATCGCAAAAAGTACTGCGGATGTTGAGATCGCAAAAACCAAAGCCATAGCTAAGATCACCAAAGCAGTTGATGCTATGAAGAATGCCTCAAAAGCAGAGAGACTCAAAGTAGAAGATGCCTCATTTACTGCCATTATGGAGGCAGTAACTTCTGTAGAGATCGCAAAAGCAAATGCAAGTAAAAATATCACTGAAGCAACCCAAAGGGTCGAGATATCTAAGACGCAGGCACCTAAAGATATCGAACATGAAGAAGAAACACTAAGTATTGCAAAAAATATCGCAGCGGTACAGATCGCAAAATCAGTTGCTGATGTAGAAGTTGCCAGATCCAACTCTATGATCGAGATCGCACGTTCTTCAATGAACAGCATGATGCCTACTTTCTCAGAAGAAAACAAAAAAGACCTCGAAGATATGAAAGCCAAAGCAACTGCAAATATCTCATCGTATATGGCAGAATTAGAAGTCCTGAAAGCAGAAATATTAGCAAAGATCGCAAACGAAGTGGCAAAAGTTGAAGTAGCTGAAAGTCAATTGGGAACTCCTAAAAAGTAAACATTTAACGCAATCTTACGATACCATTTTGTATCGTAATGATACCTTCCAGTTCTGCTTCATACACTCTGTCTCCATACTTTTCAAGACTTTCATCAAAAGTTGGTCTGCGCTGACAAAAATAAAAAAAATCATCTTTTTGGATACCTGTCCCTGCAACATTACCAAACCTGGATGCAAAACTTTCTACATCATAGATAGGTGTAGCTTTACCCTCAAGAAGTAACTTATTTGTACCGGAACTTTCATTGATCCTATGTGCCAGTACAAAGATCTTTTTCCCCATCTTTAAAGCAAACTCTACGGAACGCATAGAACCACTGTCTAACTGTGCCTCTGTGACTATAAGTATATCACCAAGTGCAACAACAAGTTCATTGCGTACAACAAAACTCCATCCCGTTGCTCTAAATCTATCGTTGAACTGACTTAAGACCAAACCTTTGTTCTCTATGGCCTCTATGAGACTTTTATTGATCGCGGGGTAACGTATATCTACACCATTGGCTACCACAGCTATAGTATTGTCCACACCAGCCCCTGAATGGGCTATAGCATCAACTCCCATTGCTGCACCACTTACCACACATACCCCTCGTTTAGAAAGTGCCTGGGCTAAACTATAGGTAAAGTCACGTGTGTATAGTGAAGTATTACGACTTCCAACGATGGAAACCTTTGGACGATCCAGAAGTGTTAGATCACCTTTATAAAAAAGTTCTTTAGGGTATTTCTTCATCGCTTCAAGGGCAGTAATATTTTCTGTGATCATCTGACTCATCTCTTACCTTTTTTATTTATGGTAACTAAAAAGACAATGAAAGCGTAAAAGTGTGTCATATTGACATACTTTTAAGATCAAATTTTATAAAAATAGACGCCATACAAAATAAGCTACTAAAGAGAGTACAGCAATACCGATAAAGTTTAGTTTGAGGCCCATAGTAGCCATCTGCTTAATACTTATGATCCGTGAACTCATGACGATTGCATTTGGCGGTGTGGCAATAGGCAACATAAACGCAAAACTTGCTGCTACAGTGGCAGTCATAAGAAGCATTGTTCCCTCATTCCCAGGCATCATCTTCGCAAACTCATAAAAGATAGGTATGGCTATGGAAGTGAGTGCTGTATTGCTCGTCACTTCTGTTGAGAAAGTAACAAAAAGCGCTACTGAGACCAACATCCAAAAGAGTGGTAACGTTGAGATGAAAGAGAGTTTGGTAGCGATATCAGCAGCAAGTCCTGTGCTTGAAAATGCTGCAGCAATGCTAAACCCTGCTCCAAAAAGAAAAATGATCTCATAGGGCATAGCACGTGTATCTTCCCATACTAAAAAACCTACCTTTGGCATAAACATTAAAAGACCAAAACCAAGTAAAACAAGTTTTTCATCCAATGCCACAGCAAAAACTTGTTTCATAAATGTATTGGCTACCAATATCGATGCAAGAATGATGATAATACCATAAAGACGTTTCTGCGGTGAAGTAAGTTGGGGTACCGCATGACTCACATCTTTCACACACTCATCTTTCACACCCAAGGAGAGTACCCAGGGGATAATGAGTAACATCAAAGCCACCACCGGCAACATCAGTAACATCCATTCAGCAAATACCAGACTAGGTAAATTATGTTCTTCTAAAAAGCCCAGTAATATGAGGTTTGGTGCTGTTCCTATAGGAGTAAGTATCCCCCCTACACTGGCACCATAGGCTGTTGCAAGCAAAAAACGTATTTTCAACTTAATATTTTCACTTAAAAAAAGTGCTACAGGCATGAGCATCAGCGTGACAGTTGTATTCATAAGTACAGCACTCAATAGTGCAGATGTGATCGCTAGAGCATACACAATTCCTCTGACTGTTTTAGGAAAAAAGCTAAGCAATTTTGCAGAAAAATACTTATGAAGACCTATCTTTTCCATGGCAATGGCGAGCATAAATCCACCTAAAAAAAGAAAGATAATTGATTTAGAGTAATTCGCTGTTACTGCTTGTGTATCGAGTATACCAAATACAGGGAAAAGAATGATCGGGAGCATCGAAACCACCCCTAAAGGCAAGGCTTCATTGGTCCATAAGGTCACTAAAAAAGCTACAAGACCTATGAGCATTGCATGTTCTAGTGAAAAAAAGGTAGTAGATAGCCCAAAAAGAAGACTACCTACTAGTATCGCTATCGAAATACCTCTCACAAATTCTCCTTACTTTTTAAATATATCATCGATATACACAACCTCTACATCATCTAAGATCGCTTTAGCTTGATATAATGCTTCCATGGTTATTTTATGTGGATGGCCTATGGCAATAGCATATCCTTTTTTCTTTGCAATAGCCACTGCCTCTTTTAATTTCTTATGTATATATGGAATGTTATGTTCATTATCTATAAAGATATCTCTTGAAATATACATATGGTCAAATTCACGTGCAACTTTAGATACTTTTGTTGAGCTAACAGTCCGCGAATCTATAAAAACAAATCCTTGTTTGTCCAATGCTTTATAAAGTTTATACATAGCTTCATAATCATCAGTAAATATAGAACCTGTATGATTATTTACATATTTTGCATTAGGAAAAAGTCTACGTATTTCTTTTATTCTTTGTTCTATAGTATACGTAGAATTATTGACAAGTAATGTCTTATATTGAGTATTTAACTGTGTATTTCCAGATTCCATAGGAAGATGTATCATATAATGTTCTAAAGGATCTGCTAACTTATGACTTGTCATAGAGAGCTCTGATGGTGGGAAAATAGAAGGTGTCAATTTAAGTCCTGTACCTTGTATACGTTTCATTTGCGCTGCACTGGAGACATCATCTATGACTATAACCAAGCGTGGTTTCCCTTTACCTGCTGTCAAAATAACTTTTTTTGTTTCTTGTTTTTGTTTCTTTTTCTCAACCCGTTTGTGTTCTTTTTCTTTGAGCGGTTTTTTCTCTACTTTTTTAATCTCTACATATTTTACGGCAGGTTTCTCTTTTTTGATCACCTTTGGCTCTATTACCTTTATTTTAGAAAGATCATGCAGAAGCTCTTTTGTATTATATTGCTCGTTTACAGATGTTTTACTCTGTAGTGTTTTATGTTTAGAGGAATTATCGTTATTACCTAAAAAATACCCAAATGCCACCAAGCTAATAATAAACAGGACACCAAAAAAGACAAAGACATTTTTCTTTAAATTACTCTTCTTTTTTCTTTTACGCGTTCTACGTTTAGTAGTGGTTTTCTTAACAGTCGGTTTCTTTTTTGTTCTTGTTGTAGATTTTCTTTTTGTAGATTTGACTGCCATGTATCTCACTAAGTTTTAAATTTAAAATATTATAGCGAGTGAATTGGAAATTAGAAAGTAGAATGCAAAAATTAAAGAGAAAAATGAAGAATAGAAACAATAATACTAACTAAATATTTTTAGTTAGTTTGTAGTAGATTTGGAGGTTTGTGAGAGGGAGGCTACGAGTAGTAGCTGACCGAACACATCCTCCAAAGATGCTATGAAATAACTAAAAATATTAGTTAGTATCTTGGTCTACGATTTTACCTGCAGAGATCCAAGGCATCATTTCACGAAGAGAGTTACCAGTTTTAGTGATAAGTTTTTCTTTGTCATTTGCACGTTCAGCGTTCATACGAGGGTAACCTGATTGACCTTCAAGGATAAAGTCTTTAGCAAATCTACCATCTTGAATTTCTGTTAAGATGTCTTTCATCGCTTGTTTTGACTCAGCGTTGATTACTCTTTTACCAGAAACATAATCTCCGTACTCAGCTGTATTAGAGATAGAGTATCTCATGTCAGCAATCCCACCTTCGAACATAAGGTCAACGATAAGCTTAAGCTCATGAAGACATTCAAAGTATGCAAGCTCTGGAGCATAACCAGCTTCAGTTAATGTTTCAAAACCAGCTTGTACAAGTGAAGCAGCTCCACCACAAAGTACTGCTTGCTCACCAAAAAGGTCTGTTTCAGTTTCATCTTTGAAAGTTGTTTCGATGATCGCAGTTCTACCACCACCGATAGCTGATGCATAAGAAAGCGCAAGCTCTTTCGTTGTTCCTGATGGATTTTGACCAACAGCGATAAGATCTGGTATACCACCACCTCTTACAAACTCAGAACGAACTGTGTGTCCTGGTGCTTTTGGTGCGATCATTGTAACGTTGATATCTGCTCTTGGTGCAACTCTTCCATAATGAATGTTAAACCCGTGTCCAAATGCAATAGTAGCACCAGACTTTAGGTTTGGCTCAATTTGCTCTTCGTAGATCTCTTTTTGATTTTCATCTGGAAGAAGGATCATAATCACATCAGCTTTAGCAGAAGCTTCTGCAACTGTAAGTACTTCAAAACCTTTAGCAACTGCTTTATCCCAAGATGAACCGTCTTTTCTAAGACCGATAACCACTTCAACACCTGAATCTCTAAGGTTTTCTGCGTGTGCGTGCCCTTGTGAACCGAAACCGATCATTGCTACTGTTTTAGATTTGATGATATTGATATCACAATCTTTGTCATAATATACATTTAAAGTTGACATGTATTATCCTTCGTGTGTTGAAAATTTTCGCGATTATACCCAAATAATACTTATTAACGTGACTTTTATACCTGTTATTCTTTTATGATATAATAGTTTTAGATTAGATTAAGGAGTATTAATGATCGCATTTTTAAATGAAACTGTTTTATGGTGGCATTGGATCGTACTGGGTGTCATACTTTTAATTGTTGAAATGAGCATTGGTACCTTTTTTATGTTAGGGCTTGGTTTGGCTGCTATCGTTGTAGGTATTATAGATGTACAAATGGGCACTTCATTTACAGTAGAACTTAGTATTTGGATGGTCCTCTCCCTGCTTGCTATCGCAGCATGGTTTAAATGGTTTAGAGAAGATCCCATTACTGAAAGTGGTCAGTCAAATTATAGGCTGGACACTTTAGGTACGGTACTAGAAGATATACATCCATACAGTAGAGGTAAAGTCAAATTTGATACACCGGTATTGGGTAATACCTCATGGCATGCCACATCTAAAATAGATATAGAGATAGATACACGTGTTAAGATAGTACAGGTCAATGGTCAGCTCATAGAAGTTGAACCGTTAACTGCAAACTAACCCAAGGAGAAAAAAATGGAAATGTTAAATATTGTTGTCATACTCGTCATTGCTATTATCGTTACACTTTATAAAGGGATCAACATCGTTCCTCAGGGTGAAGAGTGGGTAGTGGAGAGACTGGGTAAATTCACCAGAACACTTAAACCGGGACTGAACCTCATCATTCCTTACTTAGAGGCAGTTCGTCAAAAAGTCTCTACCCGAGACCTCATCCTGGATATTCCTGAACAAGAGGTCATCACCAGAGATAATGCAGTGATTCATACCAACGCAGTCACTTTTGCCCGTGTCACTAATCCCAGAGATGCTATCTATGGTATAGAAGATTATAAAATGGCTATCAAACAATTGGTTATGACCACACTACGTTCCATCTTAGGAGAAATGAGTCTCGATGAAGCACTCTCTAACCGTGAACACATCAAAACAAAACTCAAAGACTCCATCATTGATGATGTGGCTGACTGGGGTGTAACTGTCAAGTCTGTAGAGATTCAAGATATAAATCCAAGTTCTTCTATGCAGGCATCAATGGAAAGGCAAGCTGCTGCAGAAAGAGAAAGAAGAGCCATTGAAACCACTGCTGAAGGTAACAAAAATGCTGCCATCCTGGAAGCCGATGGTAAACTGGCAGCCGCAGAGCGTGAAGCCAAAGCACAGATTGCCTTAGCCACTGCCTCTGCAGAAGCCATTAGGATGATAAGTGACAACATCCAAGATAAAGAGTTACCAGCCATGTTCTTACTAGGAGACCGATATATCAATTCATTAGAACAAATCTCTAAAAGTGACAACTCCAAGTTTGTCATCTACCCTGCTGACTTACAAGGGGCTATTAAAGGAATGCTAGGGAATGTGTTTAAGAAATAATTCCCATTATAATACTTAGCTTGTATATAAGATTACTCTTATAATTACTAACCTGGTTGAGATAGCAACCTTTAAGAGAGATTTATGATTTACCTAAAGAGTTTTGTAAAGCAAAATGTATGAGTTGGGTTGTATTTGAGAGTGATAATTTTTCTAGAATACGTGTAAGATAGGTAGATATAGTTTTTTGACTTAATCCAAGTTGTTCTGCAATTTCTTTAGACTTCATACCCTCAGCAATAAGTGAATACACTTCAAACTCCCGTTTAGATAAGGATTCAATGGAACTTTTGGCTGTCTTGGCAAATGGTGTACCATAAGGAAGCGTATCTAAATATGCTTCATTCAAATATGTGTTTCCATCTATAATCGTATTAATCGCACAAATCAATTCTTCCGAAACCATTGTTTTATTTAAATATCCCGAAGCCCCTGCTTGAATCGACTGTAAGGCATAAGGTTCTTCAGGGAACATACTTAAGACCAATATAGGAAGTTTACTGTAACTATCACTGATTTCACGTATGGACGGTATACCATTTCTATCACCTAAATTTAAATCTAAAATTAAAAAATCATAAGACTTCTTAGCAAGAAGATCTTTGAGTTCATTAAAAGAAGACGCTTCATCTTCAATAAAAAAATTATCTTGAGCTTCAACAGTAAATTTTATACCAGTGCGAACAATCTCATGATCATCAGCAACGATTATATTATAAGTCTTTTTATCTTCCACTCTACACCTTGCTATCTTTGTCTACATCTATATAAATAAAAAATGCTTGTATCATATCTACTTTTACAAACTATCTCATTATATTCTACATATAAACCTATTAATTTTTCATTTAAATATTTAATGTCAGATCTTGTTTATGTACCATCCATTGATTTCTATTCATTATCTTAAAATACGATTTTTGCATCAAAAAATAATTCTGAAATTTCTTTTATTCTAACTTGCCTGATATCACTTTCTTCTATTTCATTTAATTGTTCTGCAATTTTATAGTTTCCTAACTGAGAGAAAAGTCCCTTTAAGGCGTGTAGAACATTATTGATATCAGCTAAAGAGTCTGTATCTATATTTAAAAACACTTCTAATTTTACCAATTCTTTATGTAAATCTTTTTTACCTTGGACGATTAGTGTACTCACCTGTTCTTCATTGAATCCAAAACTAGAGAGATGCCTCTGCGCAATAATTTCTGTTTCATTAATTATATTTTTCATATATTTCCTTATCAATGGCTTTAAACATAAAATCTAATTGAAGTGCTTTTTCAAGTAATCCGAGCATCTTTAAATACATCAATATTATATCGTACGTTTGAGTTTTATACATATAGCTTCATAACCACCCATAGATAAATCTACACAGACAGTCTAAGCTCTTTTGTACACAAAATATGTAGGAATTATCCTATAGAAACCTGGATAAGTTGTTTGTTATAATGCTTCCATAGTAGGGAATATAAAAGGAAAATTAATGGTTGATTTTGCAATGGTTTATAGTCATTCTAAAACACTTAATGTTCTATATGTGGAGAGTGACAAAGAGATACGTATAAGTACAAAAGAGATGCTAAAAAAATATTTCTCATCACTTGATGTAGCGATAGATGGTCAAGATGCACTTCTAAAATATAACAAATTTTATACAGATAATAAAAAATATTATGATGTGGTGATCAGTGAGCTTGAGATTCCTTATATTAATGGGGTCGAATTAAGTGATACCATATTAGATATACATCCTGAACAAACAATTATTATATTATCCGCATACAGTGATCCTATGTATCTATTTGAATTAATTAATCTTGGTATATCAAGCTTTATATCCAAACCCATAAAATCATATCAATTAAACAGAGTTTTTTATCGTGCATTCCGTACGATATCAAGACGTAAATTAGCAGATGAACGCCGAGTGTCTGAAAAGATTGAGAGAAAATATCTTATGGGAGTAATAGATCTGCAAGATAATATCATTGTCATCACTGATGGTGAGAAGATTCAATCTGCCAACCAATCTTTATTAAATTTCTTTGATTTTAAGTCTCTAGAAGATTTTAGACAAGTAAATAAATGTATCTGCTACAAATTTATAAATGATGAAGAACATTTTCACTTAGGAGAGATCGGAAAAGATGAACTTTGGATCGAACACATGCTGCAACATCCAGCACAGGATTTTACGGTCATGATGCAAAATGCAAAAACATTACATAAAGAATCTTTTAAAGTTACTGTCAACTACTTTCATGGCACAAAAAAATACATAGCTACTTTTTCCAACATCTCAAAAATTGCATTGAAAAATAAAGTAGATAAGTACAAAGCGATTCATGACAACTTAACAGGAGTATATAACCGTAATAAGCTAAACGATATTACACAAAGCCTTTTTCCCACTATAAAAGAACAATCTTATGCATTTATACTCTTTGACATTGATCACTTTAAAAAGGTTAACGATATATATGGACATCTTGTAGGTGATGATGTACTCAAACAACTTACGTCAATCATCAAAACGAACATTAGAGGAAGTGATGTTTTAGTTAGATGGGGTGGTGATGAATTTATACTTATACTTGAAGGCATAGATAGCTCTGAAAAAGCCATAAAAGCCACTGAACAACTGTGTCATAACATTGATCAAAGTATTTTTGATAAAGTTGGTAAGTTGACCTGTAGTTTTGGTGTAAGTCTATTTCGAAAGGGTGATATGCTAAACCATATGATCAAAAGAGTAGATAAAGCACTTTATGAGGCCAAAGCTGCTGGACGAAATAGAGTTGTTTATGCTAACGATTAATTATAAAGTGACTTAACAACATATAAAGAGAGTGCTAGGCGAACACTCCCGAAATGAATTACTTCTCTATTCTTCTCCATACTGTCTTACCTGTTGCACACACTTTATCTTCACCTTTAACATGAATTGTATGTACAAATGAATTCTCTTCATTATCCTTTTTGGTTAAAGATACGATCACATCACCGTATTGGGCCTCTGCGATAAAACGACCGTCAATGGAGTACAGATAATAATTGTCTAAGATATCTTCTGGAATAGATTCCATGAGCCATTGTAAATATCTAATATTGTTCACATGTTTATTGGTATCCATATCATACATATTGACCTTGAACTCTATCATAGAATCAGCAGAATTAATAGCTTCTATTTTCTTGGTAATATCATGTTCTATGCACACCTCTTGGGAGGATGACCATTTTTCTTTAAAATCTTTATGTATTTTTGTAGGTCTTCTCTTTTCTATATCATAAAAGACCCATAGTCCTTTAGCTCTTCCTATCACATTATAGTCTTCATCATAAATAATATTTTCTCTAAATCCTCTAATGGCATGATACGTTGATATCCATGTTCTAATAATGATCTTCTCTTTATATTTGGGGTAACGATCCATCTGCATCACCCCAGAGAGTAACACCCAACCAAGATTTTCTGACATCAAAGAAAACAGGCTATGTCCAATTGAGTTACAATGGTCAGCAGCAGTCTCCTGAAGCAGTGTCAATATTGCCATAGGTGATGCTTCTGCTGATTTATTCATTTCAAAATATCTTAATTCAAACTCTTTATCAAAATAATTTTCCATTTTTACTCCTTTTTATATTTCTGCGCTAACCTACTTAGAAAAATGTTGATAATCCTTCACTCCAGACCAGTCACCACCCCACTTCCAACCATGACTTTTAAATATTTGTATAGCTTTATCACCTTTTACCAAAACTGCCTTATCTGCATAAGTAGATTTTTGATGCACTCTTTTTCTATAAACTAAAGATGCTTTATGTGAGATGCGTCCAGATCTTGAAATATAGGGGTTTTCAATGGGGTTGATATCTATCGCTTTTCCGTAAGAATGTTTAGACCATTTTTTAGAACCAGTAGCATTACGACAATTAAAGGCAGATGTATTCCCTGATTCTATGGACTGCCAATCATTGCCTTTATAGTCTGATACGAGTTTCATTTTTTGAACAGGGTAACCTATTTCGTAGAGTTCGTTGAAGATGTCTACAACTTGAGAAGATACATCCTTATGGACTATCATCTCTCCCATTACTGTTTTACCCTGAAAATTCAAATGTTTTATGTGTAAGTAACGTAAATTCTTCAAAGAAACAGGACAACCTTTTCTCCATGAATTTCCTTTGATCATACGTTGTTTGATTTCATCTGCTACGGGAGAGATACTAGAATCACTTTGGGCCATAACACCTACACTCAATATTAAAATAGTTGTTATTATTTTTACCATGTAACTATTATAACGTATTATACGATTTACCTTCTATTTGTACTCATAAGATATACTCAAACAAAAAAATAGGATGATACTCATGGAACAATTTAAAACCTATGCTCTTATGACAGGTCTTACTCTTCTTTTTATCTGGTTTGGTGGCATGATCGCCGGCCAGACAGGTATGGTCATCGCTTTTATTGCAGCAGCAGGGATGAACTTTTATGCTTACTACTATAGTGATACACAAGTACTCAAACACTACCATGCGATTCCTGTAGACCACAACTCTGCTACAGGTCTGTATGAAATAGTAGAAAGGCTTACCCATCGCGCAAATTTACCTATGCCCGCACTTTATATCATTCCAGACAAGCAACCCAATGCCTTTGCAACCGGACGTAACTATGAAAATGCAGCGGTAGCTGTGACAGAAGGTCTTTTGGAATTACTAACGAAAGAGGAAATTGAAGCTGTTGTAGCACATGAGCTTAGCCACATTAAACACTACGATATGCTTATCGGGACAGTCACAGCAACCATCGCTGGAGCTATCGCTATGTTGGCACAGTTTGGACTGTTTTTTGGAGGAGGTCGTGATAGACCCAACATACTCGTAACGCTTGCACTTATGTTCATTATGCCGATGGCTGCAACAGTCATACAGATGACAGTCAGCAGAAACCGTGAATATATGGCAGATGCAGGAGCAGCCGAAATGACAGGCCATCCAGAGTGGTTACAGAGTGGATTGGCTAAACTTGACAATTATGCAAGAGGTATATCTATGCATGATGCAGACCCTCAGACTGCACATATGTTCATTATCAACCCATTTTCAGGAAAAGATGTTTCACTCAAAAAACTCTTTTCTACACATCCAAGTACAGAAGAGCGAATAGAAAGATTAGAGGCTTTAAAACACTAATCTGCTATAATCATTTTATGAAGAAAACAAATATAAAATCCCTACTTATTTCATCTAAAGCAAAAGGCCTTAGATGAGCCCTTTTGCCATACAACTTATGCAAGGATGTTTTGAAAGTGACATCGAACAAGAAGACCAGAATAGTTTTCAGTCACTCCAACAGATCGGTGCCATAGAAGAAATTGAAGGTCTGTGGAAGTTAGGTTCTCTTTACCGTGCAGGAAGACTCTACATTGGTAAAGACGGTAGAGGGTATGTAGAATCTGAGTTTAAAGAACAAAGAGACCTGCTTGTAGAACCTGATCATCTTTGGGGTGCAAAACACGGAGACACTGTCGTAGTCAAACGTGTTATTGCCAGAAGGGGACGTGCCAGCGGCATCGTCAAACTTGTCATAGACAAAGCCCACCTCTTTACTATCGCTTACACACACAGAGATGAACAAGGTCACTTTTCCATACTGAATATCCGTACGGGTGAGCCGACCCATGCAACTATGGAAGGGATGGACTTAAAAGCTTTTAAACTGGGTACTGTACTTAAAGTAGATATAGATACAGACAAAGTTTTGGAAGTTTTTGGACATTTAGATGATGCAAGGGTTGATGAGAAGATCTCTCTTGCACTCTATAACCGTGAAGATGCTTTTCCTGAGGACTGTATCACTGAAGCACTTGATGTTGAACTTGAAGTGATAAAAGAAGAATATCCAGACCGTGCAGACCTTACACATCTTGATTTTTGTACTATTGATCCGGTCACAGCTAAAGACTTCGATGATGCTATCTATTTTCATAAAGAGAGCTATACACTCTATGTAGCTATCGCTGATGTCTCTCACTATGTTCCCTATTTTACAAACATAGACAAAGAGGCTAAGAAACGTGGTTTTACCACATACTTACCACATAAATCTTTTCCAATGCTTCCTCGTGAACTGAGCGAAAATATCTGTTCACTCAAACCCAAGGTGGACAGATTAGCATTTGTTGCCAAAATTCAATTAGACAGAAATACGCTGAAACCTATAGACGAAGCATTTTTTGAAGCCATTATCCACTCTAAACACCGCTTCAACTATGATGACATAGATAAGATCATAAATAACAATGGTTCAGAGGCTACAGGAAAAGTAAAAGAGATACTTACGTATCTTTTACCTTTGTATGAAATAACAAAAAAATTGCATAAAACAAGACTACTGCGAGGGTTTGACTTTAGGTCAGAAGAGACGAAACTGAGTATTGATGCTGACCATCTTTTAAAAACAACAAGCATAGAAACAGGAACACCCTCACACTCCCTTATAGAAGAGTGTATGCTCTTAGCCAATCAAGCCTCTGCAAAACGTTTTGAGGGAGAAGGTGACAGTATCTTTAGGATACACGAACCCCCTCAACTCTCACGTACGGAACAACTCCTCTCCGAACTTGCCGCTGTCGGACTCTATGTAGAAGAGTATGAAGATTCACCTTCTCTCATAAGAGCCATCCAGAAAGAAGCGGAGAAAATGGGTTTGGCTTCAGAAGTAGACTCTATGGTCATTAAGTCTTTACGCCGTGCCGAATATAATTCACACAATGTGGGTCACTTTGGACTGGGCTTTTCTCACTATAGTCACTTCACCTCACCTATTCGTAGGTACGCTGACCTCATACTCCATAGACTCATCAAAACACAGCTCAGAGAGGATGAAGAGGAAGCCAGCTACCTCTTACGAAACATTGATCCTCTCTGTGCTAGGGTTTCTGAACTGGAACGTGAAGCCACTAAAGCAGAGTGGGATTTTAGAGACCGTAAATTTGCACGTTGGGCAGCTGAACATATAGATGAAGTGTTTGAAGCTGAGATCATCGAAGCCGGTGAAGATGCAAAAGCCGTACTTCACGGTGAGATCAAAGGGGTAACAGTGCATCTTAGAGGTGACAATATTATGCTTTTTGACAGGGTAAAAGTCAAGATCAATGAAGCAAACATTGCACAGGCAATCATTATGGTGGAACTTGTTGAAAAACTCGATAAAGATGAGATGGAGTTAGTCTAATGTACCAAAGAGAATTTGACCAACGTCTTAAACAAGCTTTTCCTAAAGCTGTTTTACTTTATGGAGAAAATGATTATCTCATTGACTTCTACATCGAAACGTATGTGAAACAAACAGATGCGAAAGAGAGTATGCTGAGTCTTTACCATGATGAGTGGAACTTTGAACAGGCGAAAGCTTTTCTAGCGCAGTCTTCTCTCTTTGGAGGAACCAATCTCTTGGTGGTCAAACATGAAAAGAAGATTCCAAAAAAAGAGTTAGATATTCTTGTAGAACTTGCCAATAAAAATCCTGATAACTACTTTCTTTACGGTTATTCAGGTCAAGCAAAAGATGCAAGAAGTATGCAAGCTGCATTTACAGACAAAAAGGGTGGGGTATGGGTTCGATTCTTCGAACCTAACATTCGTGATGGTATCGCTGTACTACAGCAAAAAGCACAGCAAATAAGACTAGACATAGACCACTATGCACTACAACATCTTATGCTTGTACTGAACAACAATCTGGCACTTTGTGCAAATGAGCTGGAAAAACTTGCCATACTTGGTACCAAAGTTACTGGAAAAGATATAGACAGACTTGTCTACTCCACTGCACCTTTAGCAACGGAACAATTACTCATAAACCTCTTTAACAAAAAACCCATCACAGATACCATCTCAAGACTCTTAGAGATAGGAGAAGATGAAGCAGCCATACTTAGAGCGACACAATACTTTGTCAATCAAATCTTCCTCTTCCATGCTTATATCAAACTCAACGGTCATGTAGATTCAGCAGCTATTCTTGGATACAAACTCCCTAAACAGATAGAAGAACAAAAAGCACAACTTGCTTTGCGTGTGAAGTCAGCATCATTGTTAAAAATATTTGAACATTTACTTGAAAGTGAATTGGCTATCAAAAAAGCACCTGCGACACAAAAAGAAGTATTGCTTTACAGTATGTTGATAAAGTTACAGGGGTATTTGTAAATAGGACGTATAATAGGCAAAGCCCATCTTTACTACGCTAACGCTATGTTCTCTTCAGCAGAGTGCTCACGCGACTTACCGCTTTTAAAAATTTCTATGATTAAATGTTAAATATTTTTTATGAGTTGTGCTGAGGTTTTGAAGTTTGAGTAAAGAAGCTTAAGGAAGTTTTAGTCTGAAATAATTAATCATTAATATTTTTGATAGTTTGTGCTTAGATTTGAAAGTTTGGGTAAGGGAGTTTACGTCAAGTAAATGACTGCACCCACCTTTCAAAGATGAGTGCAAAATATCGAAAAGAGGAACGATTAACTGAACATTTCTCTCATTACACCGTTAAACCACTCTCTAGTAGCCTTCGCTGTACCTGTAGATCTAAACTTACCGTTTCCATCTTTTGGCTTAGGAACATTTCCTTTACCTTTAAGTACACCAGACTTGTCTGCTGAGAATGTGTGTGTTACCATAATTGCTTCTTCAGGAGAACCACCTACCATTGAGAAACATACGTTTGCTGCTTTAGCTGGAAGACCTTCTTTAGTATCTTTTACTTTACCGTTAAGCTGAGCTACGATCTGACCTGCTGCTCTGTGTGAACCCCAGATAGCTGTTTGACCTGATGGTGGGATTTTGTGAGTTACAGCATCACCGATTACATAAACATTTGAATCTGTTTTAGATCTAAAGCTGTAACCATCCATAAGTGCATAACCAGCACCATTTGCTTCAAGACCTGCCATAGTAATTACAGGTGAACATTTATTAATAGGGATAAGGTTACATACTTCATACTTTTCAGTGTGAGATTTACCATCAGCATCTTTATAAGTGATAGTTTTAGCTTTTGCATCAACATCAGTTATTTCGCTCTCACCTCTGTATTCAATAATATCTGAGAAAAGGTCTTTCCAAGATTCTTTAAATGCTTTTGCTTTAGCAAATTTACCTGGTCTGCTGTCAAGAACGATTACTTTACCTTTGATGCCTTCTTTTTTGATGTAGTTAGCGATCATTGCAGTTCTTTCATATGGCGCTGGAGGACATCTGAATTTACCTTTTGCAGGTGGTACGATGATTACGTTACCATCATCCATATTGTCAAGTTGTCTTTTCAATGCAACATGCTCATTACCTGGAATCAATCCACCTGGACATGCATGAGAAACTTCATTGATCTTTTCTGCTGACCATTCAGGGAATTGTTTTTCCAAGTTGTATTCGATACCTGGAGAAAGGACAAGGATATCATATGCAAATGTACCATTTGTACTTGTCACTGTTTTAGCTTTTCTATCGATAGCAGTTACTGTACCATGTACAAATGCATATCCGTATTTAGCTGACGGCTGGTAGTAGTCACCAACAAATGTGTCTAAAGATACATTATCAAGTCCACCAAGAAGTGCGTTTGAGAATGGACAAGCCATAAACATGTTATTTCTTTCAATAACTGTTACATCTATACTCTTGTCTGATTTTTTAAGTGCCTTCGCCATTGTAAGACCACCAAAGCCTCCACCTACGATTACTACTGATTTACCGCTTGCTTTCTTTGCTGCCGCTGCTCCACTTGCTACTGCCATACTTGGCATTGCTGCTGCTGCCGCTGCTACACCAGCAAGTTTAAATGTGTCTCTTCTATTCATTGCCATAATGTCTCCTATTAGAATTGTTTTTGTATTCTTTACATATAATATAAAGTAATTAAATTATGGCACAACTATGTTATATTGACACTTATATTTATGGATTTTTTTTAATTTTAAAAAGATGTAACTAAAAGGTACAGTGGGGGCTGGAGGGGGATAATCATAAGGTATAATTGTATTTATCATACCTTATATTATGGGTTTATGCTTGAATTATTTCGGCAGTGAAGTCTTTAAGTGGTATAGCTGCTGCTTCTTCCTTCATCAGCTTTTTGGCACCTCTTCTACCAAACTCTGCTTTGAGTTCTCCCTTAAAGGCAGAGAAGAAATCTTCAAACATATCTGGACCAAGTACAGCAACTGCCCAAATGTTATCCTCTGCATCTATTTCAAGTATGATAGATGCAAGACCTTGTGTTGCTGGTCCACCAAGTACTTTTCCTCCATCATTAGCATCATATGCTGCTAGGTGTGAAGAACAAACAAAAACACCTGCTTTGTCATAAGCAAGTGTTTTACCTGTTGATGGTACATATTGGAACATAGCCATTGCTTTAGTTGGACGAGTCATTTGGTGTGCACAGATCGCAGAATAAGCTACAATAGTACCTTTAGATCCTACACCACCTCTATAAACATACTCTGTACCATCAGCAGCTTTCAACTTTACGTCTTTAGCTGCCGCTTCTTTAAGATTTACCATGATAGCTGGTGTTGCTGCATGTGGATAATTAAATACATAATTTTCTTCTTCAACCAATGCTGCAGATTTAAGTGGATTACCCTCAGCATCTTTAAGTTGTACTTTTTCATATGCTTTAAAGAGTGATCCATCTTCTGCATGAAGCTTCTGTGTGATAAGTGATGGAGCAATAGCTACTGCTGCTGCCGATGTTGCTGATAGACGTAAAAAATTTCTTCTTTGCATAATATGACCCTTTTAGATAAGTTAAGATAATCAAATAGTACAAGATAATTGATTAATCTGAAGTAAGCTCCAGTGATTTTATACTAAAAACAGGTAAATATTTTTCTAATGTGCGATTAAGTGGTATTATTGTAACATACTGCTTCCAAAATTCTTGCTCATTTTTGGATGGTTGCGAATGCAACTGCTTATATGGGCTATTAAACCAAAAGGAAACAATATGACTTGTTATGAAACACTGTTTGTAGTTAAACCTACACTTACAGATGAAGAGACTGCAGCACAGATTGCAAAAGTAAAAGATGTTCTTGCCAAAGAAGGTGCAGAACTAGTTGGTACAAATGATATGGGTATGAGAAAACTTGCTTACCCTGTTGAAAAACATGCAAGAGGTTACTATACTGTTCTTTTCTATAAAGGCGAAGGTACTGTGATCCAAGAGCTTGAGAGAAACCTTAAAATCAATGAAGATGTCATTAAGTTTTTAACAGTAAAATATGTTAAAAATAAAGAACTTGCACAATTTGACAAGCTTGTAGCTGCTGCTAATAAAGCTGCTGAGAGCAAAGCTGCTGCACCAGCACCAGAAGCTACACCAGAAGCTGCTGCTCCGGCACCAGAAGCTGAATCAACAGAAGCATAATCAACAGCACTTAACAGGAGCAACCTTAATGTACAATAAAATAATTTTAGCTGGAAACCTCACTAGAGATATAGAGATAAGATATACACAAAGTGGAGCTGCTATTGGTAATACTGCCATTGCAACATCACGTAAATTCAAATCTGCTACTGGTGAACAAAAAGAAGAAGTACTCTTTGTAGACATTACTTTTTTTGGTAGAACCGCTGAGATTGCGAATCAGTACTTACGTAAAGGTAGCAAAGTTTTAGTAGATGGAAGATTGAAGTTAGATCAGTGGACCGCACAAGATGGAAGCAAAAGAAGTAAACACTCTGTAACTGTAGAGAGCCTTCAAATGCTAGGTAGCAAAGATGAAGCAGCACCAATGGGTGGTAATGGATATAGTCAACAAGGCGGATCAGATTATTCTGCTCCTGCTCAGAACAACTATGGCCAACCTGCACAATCAGCACCAAAATCAGCACCACAACAACCTGCATCAAACATTCCAGAAATTGACATCAATGAAGATGAAATACCGTTCTAGGAGAACACCATGGCAGAAAGAAGAAAATTTAAAAAAAGATTTTGTAAATATTGTGAAGCAAAAACAGAATTCGTAGATTATAAAGATTTGGCACAACTTAAATTCTCACTAAGTGAGAGATTTAAAATCATGCCAAGAAGATTGACTGGTAACTGTAAACGTCACCAAGAGCTTGTAACAGTAGCGATCAAAAGAGCTAGACAAACAGCACTTATTCCTTATATCGTAGATAGAAAGAATGTTGTAGAAAATCCATTTGAAAATGTAAGATAGATTTTACTTTCAACATGTTCCCATCATCTTGATGGGAACAATTATCATTAAAAACTCCCTCTAAACTTTACCCAATACTATAAAGCGTTTATCTGCTTCTTCAAATCCATATAGATTAACATCATCATTTACAAATAATTTCAATCCACTTAATCGTACTATCTCTTCAACACTGTAATAATACTGTTTGATCTGTGCTTGTGACTTAGTATAACACCCATCCATACCTTTACCTGCGTTTTCAAACAATGTAAATTCTGAACTGTATTCAGGATCGTCAAAATCACTGTCAACTGTTAAGAACCGTGTGTCATCATCTACGATGTAAGACCCTACTGCAACATTTTCAAAACCATATAGCGTATTGATATCACAAAGAAAAACACCACCAACATTAAGATGCGCTGCAACACAAGATAGAAAACGTTTCAGATTATCTTTATCTAGATAATTCAACATGTCAAATACAGCTGTGATAACGTCAAATTTAGCCTCTAAAGCACAAAGGTCTATACATTCTGCATCTAATCCCTGTTCAAGGCTTTTTGCCACCATTACAGGGCTTAGATCTATCCCTTTTACTTTAGGTATACCTAAGGCTTGTTGCATTTGATACAGAAAATCACCCGAACCGCAGCCGACATCCAAAAGTGTCTCAAAATGGGCAGTATTTAAAAAAAGAAGGTAGTGAGCGTAAAGGCTTGGAGCAGCCTCTTTTACACCAAGAAGGTCCTCTACTTTAGCGTAGAGGTCAAGAGAGTCAGCTGTAGAGTTAGCCACGGCTTTCTACAACAACTTTTATTTTTTCATACAAAGAGAGGATCTCTTCTTTCTTTGCATAAAAACTATTTTTGTTTGAGATAAGATGCGCTGAAGAATCCATAATATCTTCTGCTACTTTTAATCCATTTTCTCTCATTGTTGAACCTGTTTCAACGATATCAACGATCGCATCTGCCAAACCAACAAGTGGCGCAAGCTCGATGGAACCATAAAGTTTAACCACTTCCACCCCAACTGCTTTTTTTGCAAAGTAGTTTTTAGTAATATTTACCATCTTGGTAGCTATTTTAATATTGGGACGTGACCAATCAAGTTCATCTTCATTCTTAATGCCGATAGCCACTTTACATTTTCCAAGCTGCATGTCAAGCAATTGAATGATGTCCAATTCTTTTTCCGTGATCACATCCAATCCAACGACACCTATGTCAGCTGCACCATGTTCTACATACGTTGGTACGTCCTGATTACGTACATTTAAAAAACGAAATTCACCCATATCCAAAATGAGTTCTCTACCTTCAAACTTAAATTCTCCGCCAAATATCTCTGCAAATATTTCAAGTGTCTGTTCTGCTATTCTTCCTTTTGGAAGTGCTACTGTTAACATGTTAACCCTTACTATCTTATATATACGCCTTTAAAGCAAAAGCTTCAAAAACTACGTTAACACTTTGTTTCCTTCATCAGGAAGCTCAGCGACTAGTCGCTTTTAGTGCTTGTTGCATCCCATTAAATACCAACATTTCATCATATATGGCATCTTCAAAAAATGTATGGAGAAATTCTCCATCTCCACCTGTAAAGTAGAGTATTTTATTATCAGCATGTTTGTCTATGAGTGCTTTTATAGACGCGATTATACCATAGCTTATCCCATCTTTAGTTGTACTGGGTAAAGAGTCCAATGATACTTCTTTGTTCAATGCTATATCTAATATGGGAGAGATGGACTTATATGTGTTGATATACGCTTTTAATCCCGGCAGTATAAAGCCACCAAGATACTTTCCTTCTTCTACTACGTCTATAGTGATCGCAGATCCGGCATCTATAAAAATACCCTCCCTATGACTCAAACACAAAGCTTTCCTGTCTACACCCATAGTGTCATATTCATTCTCTATAGCCATCATATCTGAGATGTTTTTCCAACCCTTTATTTTTATGATCTTATCTTCCAATGCATGCTTCACAGAGATATAATAAAGTGACCTATCTTTATATTTTGCTACAGCAGCATCATACAAAAGATGTTCAACCTTTTCTCCATCGAAAATATGGAAATGCGTATTACCGATATCTACCAACAAGGTCTCTTCTTTATTTTCCACTACTTATTATCCCATACTTTCCAATGATTCTCTTCAAGTAATAATTTCGCTTTTGAACATAAAGGTGCTTTAATGATGATATATTTCTTCTTAATACTACTGTCGATATATTTTTCCAACTTCTCATGTAAAAGCATCAACTCTTCAACTTCTTTACGTAATACCCTGCTCTTCTTTTCCACAAGCATCACCACAGCATAATACTCTTTTAGATCCACACCCAAATAGAGTTCTATTTTCTTTCTGCTCCCAAGCTCTTTAGGCGTGATACTCTTTAAAGACTTAAATATAAGATTTTTTTCTTGTAAATACTCTACGATTTTTTTCATAAAAGTATCATACCCAAATCATCGTAAAGGATGATAATTATTCATCGTGTCAGCTAGATTTTGTTTCTGAATATGGGTGTATATCTGGGTCGTTTCCAAAGAGGAATGCCCCAACAGTTCCTGGACTACACGAAGGTCTGCTCCGCCAATAATGAGAGACGAAGCAAAAGAATGTCTCAATACATGTGGAGAGACACCCAGATATTTTTTGACGATCTTATAAGCAGAAATACGGCTGAGAGGTTCTCCTCTATAGTTAAGCCAAATGTATGGACTCGCAAGTGTCTGTTCAGAGAGATAAAGTTCCATAGCCTGCGTCGCCACAGGTGCCAAAGGCACAACCCTTTCTTTCTCTCCTTTGGCAAAACGAATTTTGAGCCATCCGTCTACGATATCTGCACGCTGCACCAAGAGAGCTTCAGATATACGGCATCCGCTTGCATACAAAAAGAGTATCAAAGCATAGTCACGTAAACCCATAACTGTACTTCTGTCTATCAAATTTATACTGTCAAGTATCTCTTCATTACTTACATATTTTGGTAAGTTTTTAGGAATTTTTGCCATGGGAATATTTATCTTTTCATGTGTAAAGTCCTGTATATGACAAAAATGAAAAAATGCGTTGATCGAAGAGAGTTTTCTATTGAGTGTTCTTTTGTTATCGAACTTGGCTAAGAACTGCACTACATCTGTTGTATCTAATTTGGTGAGTGTTTTTTGGGTAAGTTCTTCAAGTTGTTGAAGATCGGAAAGATAAGAAGAAATAGTAAGTGTATCCAGTGCCTTGGTGACACTTAGATACTCTTCAAAAGCAATTAATATATCAGAAATAATTAACTCCTTTGAGACTCTTCTTAAAAGCGACTAGTCGCTTACTCAAACCCTAGTTTAGAGAGTTCAATAATATCACCATCTTTATACAGTTTTGTTCCTGTGATAAATGCCGGTTGTGCAACTACACCAAGATCATAGATCTTATGTTTTGTTAAACTTTTATTTAACACGATCAGTGACCCTTGCTGATCTAAAGCATAGACTTTACCAGAAAATGCTGTAGCAACGGAATAATGTGCAAATTTAAATTTGGCAGCAGCAACCGCTTCCAAATTAGAATTCAATGCAATTATTTCACCCTCTTTTGTAAAGAGATAGATAGTACCTTTATCTATAGTAACTTCAGAAATATTTGCCGTATATTCCTGTTTACCTGCTGTACCTAAAGTAACAAGTCTTCTTGGTGTTGCTGCAACCATTGTATTACCCATACGTTCTAGATAAATAACATTGTTAAAGGCTTTTTCACTGGAGATATAAACAACTTTTGCATTTGCACTGTCTGCAGCATTAACAATGATCATCTTTCCATCCAACATAGGCATGACAGCCAGGTTATCAATAAAGATAGGATTTGCTGCTCTTGTATCAATAGCAAATGTGTTTTCTGATCTACTTTCAACCAATTTACGGTTACCTGACATTTGATAGAGACCAAAAGTATTATTATTTAAAACATATGCGATCATACCATTTTTCATACCCGCTGAAACCACTGGTATATGTAATGATATAGCACGTACAGGCTCGTTAGTTTTTTTAGAGATGACTTTTAAAATCCCCTCAGCATTGGTTGCGAGAACATAGGTATTGTTTTCATTTAAAAATCTATATCCTTCACCTAAAGTGAGTTTACTCACTCCTGCTTTTCCAACATATTGACCCGATTCAAGTGTACCACCATCACGGCTGAGTTCAACCATATTTCCACCATAAGAAGACTCAGCAGCAGAAGCTGAAAATGTTTGTTCAGGTTCAAAATATTTTTTAGAGCTACATCCTGAAAAAACAAGTGCTAAAGCTGCAAATGTGGTGAGTGATAAAACGTTAAAGTGTTTCATTTAGTTAGCCTTGATAATGGAGTGTTTAAGAAATCCTGTGATCACCGCAAGAGGAGAACGTTCATCGATAAGTTCCAACTTATCTTTGGCACCCTTTTTATCTCCAGCAGCGATAGCCATATATGCTTCCTGGAAAAGTGCAAGTTCTTTGTAAAGCTTTGAATCTACAGGTTTTTTACTCAATACTGATGCTGTATATTTACTCGCATCAGCGATCACTTCATTTTTACTTCCGCCCAATGATTCCAATGCTTTAATATCTTGTTTTTTACTTGCCTGAGCATAACTATATAACTCAAAAAGCGCCGGATTATTTTCTTTAAGTACAGCTAAGGCCTTAGCATCATCACTTTTACTCTGTAAAGTTAAAAAAGCTTCATTTGCTGTTGCAAGTTTTGTTTCATGCATAGATGTCATCACAGACTGCCCAACAAAAAATAAAATAAGTGCCACAACAACACCCCAGATCTTTAACTTGTGTTTTTTATAAAGTGTTTCTAATTTAAAAACACTCTCAAGTACTTTTTCGTCACTACCTAGCTCTTTTTTTACATCTGCAATATCCACTGCATTCTCCTAAAACATTTTAATGCTACTATTATACCTTTTGGAGTTAAAAAAAGGGTTATAACAGTTTTAGAGCTCAACCACCGTTATCCCCAGATTTCCAGGCATCCTGTAAAACTTCTGTATCTTGGGATGTTTTTTAAGATACTCTGATATAAGCTTTGACAACACTCCCCCGCCCGTACCATGTATGATCTGCACTTCATTCAATCCATTTACCAGCGCATCAGAGAGAAATTTATCTACTGTATCTATGGCTTCGTCTGCATACATACCTAACAACTTTACAGAAACCGTTGCACCTGACTTTTCTACAGTTACTTTAACTTGTTTTGGTTTGGATTTAACTTTTAATTGAGGGGTATCCCCTCTTCTTTTAAGTTGGGATAGTGGTACCCTCATCTTCAATCCATCTACAACTATCGTAGCATCTTTCCCACGTAAAGAGAGCAATTCCCCTTTATGGGAACGATACTTCACTTTATCCCCTTCTTTAAGAGGTACTTCATCAACCGTCTGTATCTCTTTTTGTTTAAAATCTTTCCGTTGATGCGCTACATTCAATAAACGTCTACCCTCTGTAGATTCTTTAACTTTAAGTGCTTCACGCGCTTTTTTGGTGGCCGCATTGTAACGGTTTTCAAGTGTGGCTATAGCTTTTCTATGCGTCTCTTTAAGTTGGAACTCTTCCTCTTCAAGCTTTAGTTTTTTCTTCTCTACTGCATCCAACTCTTCATCTATTTTGGCTATCTTCATACGCATTTCACGCTCTAGGGAAGTTGATCTTTCTATGAGTTCATTGAGATTATCTTTGTCTTCCCCATAGACAATCTTTGCCTTATTCACAATACTGACAGGTACACCATAACGCTGTGCTGTTTCAAAAGCATAGGACTTTCCAATGCTTCCCTGCAAAAAGGTATAGGTTGGCATACGTCGTTCTTCATCATACAGGGCAGCGATAAGTTCCACCTCTTCATCAGATGCCATAAGAGATGCCAAACGTTTATGGTGTGTGGTCACGATAAACGTAATGCCTTTTTTACGTAGTTCATCCAACATCACACGAAAGAGAGATGCTGCTTCATCTGAATCTGTTCCAAGTTCTATCTCATCTACACCGACAATGGCATCTTCTTTAGCAAATAACTTGGCAAACTCCTGCATACGACCTGCAAAGGTAGAAATATCATTTTTAACTGACTGCGGGTCATCAATCACTGCTTCAATACTCTTATAATGTCCTACTTCTGTCTTGGAAACATCGCACTTAAAGGGTAAAAGATATTTGGACATATAAACAGCACTTAACATGGATTTAAGCAACATCGTTTTACCACCGGCATTGACCCCGGTGACCAGCATGATCTGTTTGTTAAGATCCATAGTAGTAAGTACAGGGTCATCAATGGCAGGATGTGCAAAATCATGGAGTTTAATACGTTTTTGTTTAGAAGGCAAAACGAACTCATACTCTTTTGATCTTGCAAAACTCACTCTAGCCTGATAGTGGTCAAACCTGTCATACTCTTTGTTTATAAAAGCTAAAAATCGCTCCCATTTAAAGAAAACAGCTGATATCTCTTTACAATACTTGAATATCAACTCTTCTTTACTTGAAAGCAATGCTGATTCTTTCTCTTTTAAGTGTGAGATACTTTGTGGGATGATGTAAAAGAAGCCACCTGAAGACCTTGCAACCACTGTAGCTTTAATAGCATTATTGAACCCGCCACGTACTAAAAGTGTCTCTTCTCCACCATTAAAGTGTACCTGTGTGTCAACCAGATAGTCACGAAGTTTAGATGAATGTGCCAGTTTATAGAGGGTATCTTTGATCTCTATCTTATTTTGTTTCAAAGAACGTTCCAACTTAAAAAGTTCAGGGTCACGTTCAGGATTTATCTCCCCTTCTTCTGTAAAATAGTTTATAATTTCCAGTATCTCTTCAGGTATCTCGATATTTTGTATCCACGAGATAAGAGGTTCGGTAAAGCCTACTGCACTTAAAGTATTAAAGTAAGAGAACATGGTCACAAATGCATATATCTCCTCCAAAGAAAGTATGGCTTGCTTTTTAATACGTGCAAGTTCACTGTCTAAATTCGGTACAACTGAAGGAAGAGGGAATTGTACTTTGGAGAGTGCTTGGATATAACGGTAGTGCTGATTTATGTCTCCCATCATTGCTACAGGTTTCTCTCTGGCAAGAAACTTTTTAAACTGCGCTATATAACCATCAAGGTCAAGTTTTTGGATGATGGATTTTTCATTTGTTTGTTGTGATGACACCTAAAGTTTCCTCTCTCGTACATTATTCGAATTATACTATAATAACTCTATGAAATATATACTTGTTGCTGTGGCAATTACACTCATACTTTTTACCCTCACAAAAAAGGATCACGATATCCAAACCTTACATCCTCGAAACTCCATCTTGGCATTTGGTGACAGTCTAACTTACGGATATAATGCTAAACCTGCAGAGAGTTACCCTGCTGTTTTAAGCACTACCACAGGACTGCGTGTCATTAATGCCGGTATACCTGCAGAAACATCCAAAGAAGTACTACAACGTCTACCCAAACATTTAGAGGATCCTTCTATCAAACTGATGGTACTCTGTGTTGGGGGGAATGATATGATGCAGCAAATTCCCTTGACCACACTCAAAAACAATATAAAGACAATGATACATATGGCAAAAGAAAAAGAGATAGATGTACTGCTTATCTCAGTACCAAATATCACCCTGTTTGGTCTTTCGCCTCTTCCACTTTACGAAGAAATAGCTGAGGAAGAAAATATACCTCTCATCAGTGGTTTACTTGCAGAAATACTCTCTGATCCTTCACTTAAAAGTGACCAGATCCATCCTAATGCTTTAGGATATAAACAAATGGCTGAAAAGATAGTTGAAAGTTTAAAAGAGAATGGTTGGATAAATAAGTAGATCAAGTATAGGCTACCAAAAAAGGTAACCCATAACTTTTATTTTTTGCCAAAAATATATTTTGGTTTGAAGATATACAGAAGAATAGGTAAAAGTGTAAGTGATGTAAATACATCGATCACAACTGCTTCTGTAATATAAATAGAAAGTCCCCATGTATTACCAAGGTCGGTTGCCATAAGTGGTATGAACGCACCTACCAGTACAACTACTGAGATCAGTACAGACGACCCTGTTGTAGCCACTGTATTTTTAAGTGCCTCTGCCCAGACGCCATGTCTCTGATACTCTTCCCTGAGTTTGGAGATCATATAAATACTGTAATCCACTCCAAGCCCCATGGCTATACTCAGCGTAACCAAGTTACCAAAGTGTAAGTTTCCACTCCAATTTCCTGTAGAAGTAAAATATCCTGCAAGCCCATATTGTGCGAAAAGAGTGATCCCCAAGATCGTCATGAGGAACCCTGACATTAAGACAGATCTAAAGATCAAAGATGCTACCAGGAAGATAGCCAATGCCGTACCTAGTGGATTCATGATCCAGTTTTCATACGTTACATCTCTTGTAGCTTCAGTCGCACCAAGGAATCCTCCTATACCAGGTTTGATATAGTTTTTACTTGTATCATCTGCTATCTCACCTGTATCACCACTGTCATCTGCATTTCTATATCCAAAGTTCACTTTGTCAAAACCTGGATCGTTTTTATGTGTTTCGATATAGTCTTGCAAATAAAGCATTGCTTCATGTGTCCCTTCCGGGTGCATCGTATTGATAAACCCTAAAATAACACCAGAATTGTAGTCCTGTGCTACCATAGATTCCAAGTCGCCAGGAGCAGATGCCATACCTAAGAGGCCGTTATAGGTAGAGAGTATATCGTTTGGATCTCTATCATCATCCGGATCTATAGCAGTGAGAAAATTAGTTGTAGGAATTTCGAAATTATCAAAATTAAGTGTATTCCCCTCACTCAATAACAATAAGTTAGCAATACGGATATACTGTGCATATGATGCTGTAAATCCGATAAACTTATGTTTTCTTATCTCTGTTTCCATCTTTGCCATAGCATTGAGTACTTCAATGTCATTCATGATACCCGGTGCTGGATCATTATCCGGATCATAACAGGTTTTAGGAGGAAGTTCTGTTTCTGCTTCTACTGCTGCATCATAAATTTCATAATATGCATCATCACACTCTGCTAACAAAGCATTTTTTGCACGGATAGGGATACTGAAAGAGATCACACCAGGCATCAATGTATTGAGATGGAAGATATCTTGTACCGGTCCAGATTGTACTTTAAACGCTGCCTGTGCATAGTCGATACCTTTTTCAACACCCGGCATGATATCAAGTTCATCAGAGGTGATCGCCAATTCGATCTTCTCACCAAAAGGTCGATCATCATTCATGATCGCTGAAATCCCATCTCCTATTTTCGTATAGTGCCAAGAAGCGAACAGAAGCATAAATACAGCTGCAAAAGGGATGATACGTCCAAGACCTGTTGTCATAAATAAGACGATATCAGCCATTTTTCTTTCCCATGCGTATCCAACTTGTGTTGGTACTGTTACTTTTACTTCAGCATCTGCATTTTCTTTATCTTTCGCTGCTGGGAATACGACCATAAGGATAGGGATCAGTGTAGATGTTGTCAAAAGTAGAGAGAACATTCCGAACATTCCAAAGTATGCATAGGCTTTATAGAACGAGATATCAACACTTGCTAGTGTTGCAAACCCGATAGCATCTGTGATAATAGACAGTACTGCTGGAATGATCGTAAATCCTAATGCCACATAGGCACCATTTGTATTGGTTTCACCCTCATGCCTGGCCTGCATATAACGCCTTGTCACCTGTATCGCATGCCCCATACCTACAGCCAAAATGAGCATAGGTGTAAGAACCATCATGGTAGTAAGTTTAAATCCGGAGAAGCCCATAAGCCCCAATGTCCAGACGATACTCATACCAACACCGGCAAGTGGAAATAAAGCACCTCTTACAGACTTTGTTTCCATAAAAAGGATAAAAAAGGCGATAAGTATAGAAGCAACAAATAGATACCAATGATCAATAAGTTGTACCATCATCCAAGCAAGAAAGTAAGGCTCACCCGCAATGGCTATATTAACTCTGTCATCTTCTCCATATGGCTTTAACATCGCAACAACATTTCGTACCCAATCTACATACTGCTCTTTCACACCATTATCAAAGTCTGCAATGATGAAACTTGCTTTTGCCACACATTCAGGTTCATTATTGAAACATTTTTCACCTGTATCTGGATGTACCTCATGCAGTACCATTGGTTTAAGTACAGGATTATTATCCAACCCCTCTTTCATGAAAGCAAGTTGTTCCTTTGCCTGTGTATCATCAGTAAGAGAGATACCCGTATTTGGGATGAGACGTTTAAATGATAAACTCCCATCCTCAGTAACACCCATATTTTTCACTTTTTGTGCTGCAATACTGATAAAATTCGCTGTACTTGCCGTTGGCATCGCTGCTATTTTATTGTGTATCTCTTGAGTCATATTGACGAACCAAGGTTCATAAATAGTTCCTTCTTCTACCTCTATACTAACAACAAACAGGTTTCCCATGCCAAAAAAACCTTCGATGAAGTTATTGGTTGAAACATATTTATTGGTTTGAGGCAGTAGCGTGTCCGGGTCGTTCCTGATATCTATATTTTTGATCTGTAAAGAGAAAAAAAGTGTAGTAAGCAGCGCGAATGTTAGTATTAACCATTTAAAACGAAGTGCAAATTTTGCATATTTAAATGAGAGTTTGTTTTCATTGTTCATTGTTGTATCCTATGAAGTTGTACGAAGAGTTATATCTTTGGTAAGCTGGATCAAGGATGAAATCTCATCCTTGATCTAGGCTTCTTTTAGAGATTAAAATAGGTATGTAACACCGAGTTGGAAATTCGACAGATTTGCAAATTGTCCAAATACGCCATATTCGTCACCACCGTATTGATTCCACTCTGCTGAGAATAGTATATCATCTGCATAACTGTACTCTAGATCAAGTCTGTTCCAGTACCCTCCATCTTCTTGTTCATAAAGAAACAAGTTGTTTACACGCATTGCATCTGACTCCAAAAATGGTTTTGAAAGGAACAAAGTATACATGATCTGATGTTCTTGTGCTTTCTTAAAGTTATTTCCTAAACTCATAGTTGCAGGGTTTGCAGTAAACTTACCATAACTTTGTGAATTTCCATCATATTGTACATCTGTATCAACATAATCCAAGTTCCAAGAATCCATGAACTGAAGACTGATAAAGAGGTTTGTAGCAACCGTTACATCTGCACCAATAACGAACTTGAACATATCTGCATCAGCCATTGTCATTGCACCCACTAGGTCACCATAAGCAAGTTTTCCTAGATCAACTTCAGGTACTTTAGCACCTTGATCATATACAAATTCACCTCTTATTACAACAGGTGCGAAGCTTGTATCAATGGCATAGTCAAATGAAGTACCAAATGTATTGACCTGGTTGACACCTTGATCAAAAACAAGTGTCGCTGGGCCACCTACATAAGCTGAACCATCTGTATTGACAAGACTCACTGTATTTGTTTTATAAGCATTTCCTCTTGGATCAACAAAGCTTCCAACTGTATTTTTAGTATTTAACTTTTCTCCACCAGCACCTTCCCAACGCATATCAACCACAGGATTGTTTTCCCAATGACGGTAATAGTTTAAGGTATAGTTCAATCCAAAATCTGTCGCTTTTGCATACTTAACACCAAAGTTATGATCTTGTAGATCTCTACTGATATCATCTACTCTATATGATGTTTTCATACCTACAAAACCATTGAATGTTGCGAAAGTAGTGTCTCCCATGTATTCAAACATATGCATTGCGTTTGTGTAGTCATACTGTCCAGTACCTGCACTAAGATTCGTAGTACTTCCTGTTTGCATAATAACACCATCAAGCATTTGTCCACCTGATATTGGAGGAAGAGGATTTGGCAATGGCAATACAGAAATATCTTGCATATTTGTAAATTGGGAAACTGTCATATTCGTAAAGTTTGCTAATATATTATTACCTGCTGGGATTCCAAAAGCTTGTGAAAACCCTGCATCAAATGCACCAGC
This sequence comes from Sulfurovum sp., assembly GCA_016744875.1. Classification (GTDB taxonomy): domain Bacteria; phylum Campylobacterota; class Campylobacteria; order Campylobacterales; family Sulfurovaceae; genus Sulfurovum. The sequence continues at coordinate 6,077 of JADGDL010000004.1, read as the reverse complement.
AACCCTACCCATATCATTTCCGATATTTACAAAACCGTTGTACTGTCCAGTCATAGTATCTGCACCAAGACTCACAAAAGGCTGTCCCTGATCACCAGTTTTGGTGTTATAAAGACCTGGTATTTGATGTACACGGCCAACATCTGGAACCCAGACAAATTGGAGGGAATCATTGTTTCCAAGATCTTTTTCTGCTACAGCCATCCATAAAGGAATTCTGCTGTCTTCCATAGTATTTTGTCCCCACTCACGGAAATCTGTAGGGTTGATGATGTCTAGAAATTTCACACCGTCTGCTTTACCCCATACCACTTGCTGTTTACCTAAACGGAAATCCCAGTCTGCAAACGTAGTATCTATATAAAGTTCACGAAGTGCATCATACTGTGTATAATTTCTATGGTATTCATATCCGTCTATACCTTCAGTATCTCCAATTGCTTGAAGTTCTGCATGAAAACTGCTGTCTTCTCCGATACTACCATTTACAAATACTTTAAGTGTTCCTTCACCCTTCATTATATCACCACCACTATGAGGTTTTATAGGGTTGTGACTACTTCCACTCTTTGTAAATACTGCTCCTTCAGCTTTTAAATAACCAGATATTTCTATATCTGACTCCTCTTCTTCTAGCTCTTCAGGCTCTTCTGATAAGTCAATGTCCTCTGTAGAAGCAGCCATTTCAGCTTCTGGCATAGAAGTTGTTTTTGCTTCCTCAGCTATTGAGGGGAAAGTTAATGCTGCAATAACTACGGCCGAAAGTAATATTCTTTTTTTTAACATCTTCTATCCCTTATCTTTTGATTTTTTTAAGTGTTGATTCTTGCCATAATGTTGAAGCACTGTAATTCTTTTTACCAACTTTAAATTTACTTTGATTTTTCACTGTCACTTTTTTAGGAATATAAGCAAGTGATTCATGACCATTTCTAAAGTCTTTACCATACCATGCATACCATCTTAAGGCTCTTGGATCAGAGCTTCCTGTTGCTTTTGGCCAGTTTTTGTCAATGATCTTTATCTTTTTCCCACCTTTGTAGTACTCTGTGTGGTAATCAGCAAATGTTTTTGTATCTATGTAGGTAATACGATGATCATACCACCATCCTGAAAACTTTGATGTACTTTTTATTTTGTATACTTCACGTCCTGCAAATGCATTGGTTCCTGCAGGCAGGTTTTTTGTTGATGATGTTTGTTCGGCTTTTGGGATCACAAGTGATTGTACTTTCATACCGAATTTTTGTGTACCCATCAATGTATGTTTTTCATGCATTGGTTTACGTAGTGTTACATCTCCAAAGGTAAAGTCTGTTCCACCCCATGCCTCATCATGTGCAGGTTGTGCAAATCTTCTGACTTTTCTCAAAGCTGGTAACCATAGTAAATACTCTTGACTTTTAGCATCATCTTTATAGTCAGTGATCAGCATACCTGTTCCTCTTAATTTACCTGAACGGAATATCGCTAAATCTTTTGATTTTATTTTTGGGTCTGATGAAAAATCATTATTGATGTATCTTTCAACTGTTTCAGTCAGTGCTTTTTTACCTTTTGACTTTTTTACGACCTTGGTAATTGTTCTACCTTTTTTAATGATAGAGTAATTTTTAAATGCATAAAAGTGATTTACATAATACACGTTACCCATGATCTCTTTTGCGTCACTTAGCTTCCCTTTAGGGTATGGTAAGTCATAACTTACACCTGCACTTGCAGCTGTTACCAATAATGCTGCAGCTACCACTACACCATTAATTTTATTTGTTATACTGTTTCTCATTAGTCTTCCTTGTCCATAATTATAGAATATACTTATATTGTTGATATAAGCACTTGACCACATATTAGATAAATAAAACTTATATATTTCTTAAAGTTATATTTATGATACTTATCATGAATATAAGTGAGTAAATACTACTCACCTTTTTATTTTTTCCAGTGTGTGTGTACTCCAAAAAGATTTTTTTACCTTTTGATCTGTTTTTATGAGTTTTTTTGGGACATAGGTGGCCATTTCATAACCTGTTTGCGTATCTTTACTATACCAGTAGTACCACATCTTCGCTTTTGGGTCAGAGTGATGTCCTAAATGTACCCAATGTCTGTGTACAACTTTGATAACTTTTCCATTTTTATAATACTTGGTAATATAGTCTGTAAAGTATTCACTGTCTATATAAGAAATGCGATGGTCATACCAATGATTTTTCTTTTTATATGTACTTTTTACTATATGTATCTTTCTGCTACGTATCTTTGTATTTTTTTTATAGGGAAAAGCTTTGCTATACCTGCCAAACTCCCCTTTTTTAAAAGCCATCATAGAGAGTTCTATATCCATGACTTTTGTTTTTATAAGAGAGTAACTCTCTTCATGAAAACGTCTTAGTTTAGCATCTTGTAAAAAAGCGATGTCTCCTGCACCAAGTCCAGCATCTTCAGGTTCAGCCATACGTCTTACTTTACGTAAAGCTGGAAGCCACATCATAAATTTATGTGATCTCTCTGGATCAAGATACGATGTCATTAAAATACCGACACCATTCAATTTTCCCGAACGCATAATGACCAGGTCTTTCGATTCAGTCACACCATCATCATATTCGTTCGATAAAAAACGTTCTACTGCATTGATCCTTGGTTTAACGCCTACTGTCCTGCTGACAGTAATAATACTGCTTCGTTTTTTCTTCTTGATCATCATGTTTTTAATATAGAGGGAGTGATTGACGTTATAGCTTTTCTTTGCGATCTCATTGCCACTTATGGCATAGAGATCCTGAGATAATAAAAAAGGAATGATAAAAATAAATAAGATTTTTTTCATGTATATTTCCTCAGATTAGATAGGATAAAAAATAGTGTATATTTTTATTATATCCAAATCCGGGAAAGGACGTTTAGCTAAAATTTATACCCAAGCCTGATGATACTTTTCGTATCAGTTTTTTTAAACCCTACTGGTGGTACTGCATCATAGGTGACCTCTTCTTCTATAATAACATGCAGATCTGTGCTTACAATAAAGTCAAGGCCTATGACACCGGTAAGTTCATAATCACTTGACAGATCGTCAAAATTTTCAGAAGCACCCGCATGTACATAGAATTTACTTGTTTCGTTAAGTGTTTTTTTATATTCAATATACTGTGTTAAAGAAGTAAATGTCTTTGTTAACTGTGCGTTACTGTACGCTTCACTGTTATACGCTAGACCCAGTTTAGCCTTTAATACTTGTTTGCCATCATCAAGTAAGATTTTACCTATACCAGCACCCACTGTCACTTTATTATCAAAGTTTCTAAACTCATTTCTCAGCCAATCTGCAAAAGTATACACCAACCATTTATTTTGCAATTCTTGATCCAAATATACCTTAGCTGAATACTCTTCATTTGTTATCTGACTTTCATCTTCAGTACGAAACGCACTGATATTGAACCCCATATGTAAAGGCTGATCATTATAACCTTTTCTTGCATATCCAAATGTATATTTTCCATTAAAATTTAATGTATTGGTATTACCCGTTGTATTTGCAAAACCGAGATCAATACTTTGAACCAATTCGCCTACTTTTACTGTATCTGAACTATATCCATATTTATCCCCAACATCTGAGACCTCTACACCATTGACATCATCGTCTGCAAATAGTACAGAAAAAGATAAAGCACATAGAAAAAATGCACTTCTTATTATTTTTAAAAACACTCACGCTTCTCCACGTATCTGATAGGTAATGTCTCCTGCACCAAATGCAGTTACAAGTCCTTCGTGATACTCTCTGATCACATTTCCGTCACGAAACACTTTGACTATTCCATCTTCTTTGGTCACTGAGTCTGCCATCAAAAGTTTGTAACGAGAAAACGCACCTTTTAAATCTATGTCTACTTCTAGCTCACCAGCTGCCCATATAGGTAAAATAACAAGTTCATCCACACCTTCGAAACACTCTACAAAAGCGTGAAGATTATCCATCGTTCTTGAGTATTTGTGTGGTTGCCAGATCACATTGAGCTTTGTGAACTCTCTTAAACTTTTATAAGTTTGCAAAGATTCCATCGTCACTTTGATCTCTGTAGGGTGGTGTCCATAATCATCTATCACCACAGAATTCTCACGGTTTTGTACTATATCAAAACGTTTTTTAATACCTTTATAGTTTAAAAGATTTGTTCGTATATCATCAGGGGTTTCACCCAATTCTACTGCAGCGAGTATGGCAAGTGCCGCATCAAGTGCGATATGATCACCAAAACCAAAGACTTCAAAAGCACCCAGGTCTAAAAGTTCAAATTTAGTATGTGGTTCCCCTTCTACCAAAACAAATTCTATATTTTTAATATCTCGGGAAGGATAGAGTTTCAGACTCTCCATCTCAACTGAAGCAAGAAATTCATCTTCAGCATTGATCACACGTATCTGGGCTAGTGATAAAAAATTTCTGTAAGCGTTGTAAAAACGTTCTTCATTATATTCATAGTACTCCATGTGTTCAGGTTCAACATTAGTAACTATGGCTAAATACGGGTTTGAATTTAAAAAACTCTCATCACTTTCATCTGCTTCAAAGACTACTTTATCGTTAGGATAACTTCTTACATTTGAACCGAACTCTTTAGAAATAGCACCTATGAGTGCATTTGATTCGGGGATAATAGAAGAAAGCATTGCAGAAGTGGTACTCTTTCCATGTGCACCACCTACAGCATACACCTCTTTCTCTCCTAAGATGCTTTTGAGAGACTCTTTTCTCGAAAGTAGTTCTATACCTAATTCCTGTGCTTTTTGATACTCAGGATTATTCGGACGTACTGCTGCAGAATAGATCACTCTCTCTACGCCTTCAACTGCATCTTCATGATGCGGTATCGTGATCTTAGCATCAAAATTTGTTGCTAAGTCATTTGTGATCTCTGTCTGCTTAATATCAGAACCGGAAATTTTATGCCCATCATTCACTAAAAATTTTGCCAATGCTGAAAGTCCGATGCCTCCTATACCAATGAAATGTATCTTCATGTTCTACCTCTTATTTTGATTCGTCTAAAACTCTTAACTCTTCTTTGCCCTCTTTAACCTGCTTTGCAAACATTGTAAGCAAAATATCTGTAGGCTGTGCAAAAGTCTGTATGAAAAAAGCTAGAGGATCATTCTCATTTACAGCTGAAACATCTACAAGGTTTTCGATAAAATGTTCAAAAGTATGCCCAGCCATCACTGCTGCAGCATGTACCATCATCGCATCTTTTAATTCAGCATGATCTAAAACATAATTAAGCACTAAAAATATCTCTTTAGCACCCTTTTTATCATTCTCACTGTAACGCTGAATACCATGTTCATAAATGGCTCTTGCTGTTGCCAGGTCTTCTGCATCATTGACATCAAAATTTTGAGAACTTGAAAGTTTTTCCGCAAGTCTGTCAAAAGCATTGTTCACGATGAAAGTAAAAATTTCATTGATCTCATCTTCTGGAGCTTCGATGATCAGCTGTGCATCTAAAAGCTGATATCCTTTTGCGATACTCTGCTCCTCTTTACACTCTTCTTCCAAACGTTTAATATTTGCTAAAAACTCTGGGTCTTTTTTTAATTCTTCTACATGTATTTCAGGTGACTGCATTAGTTGTTCTCCAAACATTGTTTTATTCTTGTAAGTGCTTCTCTTGTTTTTGTTGTTTCATAGACAAGAGCAAGCCTTACATATCCTTTTCCTTCACCCTCTCGTCCTAAAAATGAACCGGGAATGACTTTAAGATTGTATTCTTTGTATAACTTGGTGGTAAAAGCTATTTCATCTGCTACTTTTAACCAAATATAAAATGTTGCTTCTGGGGCATCTAAACCCAACACTTCTTTAGCTACCTCAAAATTTTTCTGGTATTTCTCCCTAAAACCATTGACATGATCTTGATCTGCCCAAGCCGCAGCTGCTGCATGTTGCAGGGGAAGTGGAGAGGCGCATCCTACATAGGTTCTATAGACCATATAGGCTTGCAATATCTTTGCATCACCTGCTGCTGTCACGATTACAATCAATGGAGAGGTTGATCTTGAAC